>JASGGF010000237.1:0-8347 GCA_047605145.1 Thermomicrobiales bacterium
CGCTCCAGCGATTCGGCCAGCTCCAGCCAGCAGGCATCGGGCACGGCCTCGGCCTGCAGAGCACCGAGCCGCCCGATGTTTCCCTGAGCGACCCCACCATCCTTGAACCGGGCATGGTCATCACCGTGGAGCCCGCGCTGATCTTCGACCATGGCATCTATCAGGTGGAGCAGAACATCGCCGTCACCGCCACCGGCCACGAAGTGCTGACGCACGCCCGGTGGGAGATTCAGGCCTTCTGAGGCGGCCAGCTACGGGCTGACGGTGAAGATCAGGCTCTGGGTCATGGGCGTGAAGACGTTGTCGCCAGCGTTGGAGAAGACCGTGGCGCCGGGGCAGACGCCCGGGTTGCGAGTGCCGATGATGAAGGCCTTCTTCGCCACATCGGTAATCACCAGCGCGTAGGTCACCCCTTCCTGCACCGGAACCTTCGGGTCAAACGTGGCGGTGATCGTTTCCGGTGTCCCCCCGATGGGCGGGATGTTGAAGACCACCGCCGTCCCCAGCACGGACGATGATGGCAGGCCTTGCTGCGTCGGGCGGATCTCCACCGAGAAGGCCGTGTTGACGACGGTATTCGAGACATCGAAGCTGGCGGTGGCGATCTGCCCCGTCCCATTGGCGACGAAGGTCTGCGCCATGCGCTGGCTGCCGGAGTTGCCGATATCCCGGGGACCGGGACACTGCACGCTCGTCAACGGTTTCGGCGTCGTGGTGGCCGGCGTGGCGCACACGCCATCCGCGCAGGTCTGGCCCGGCTGGCAGCACGCCTTCTTGCCACACTTCGTGGTGGGCGCCTTGCACTTCTTCTTCTTTTTCTTCTTGCCAGCGGCCTGCGCGGCGCCAGCGGCGGCTCCTGCCCCCGCCAGCGCCGCGCCCAGCAGCGTGCGGCGCGAGCGGGCCAGCGAGGAACGGAGCGTGTCGAAGGAGGGGGTGGCCACAGGTGTTCTCCGGGTAGGGCGTGCGCCGCGACGATTTACGGGTTGATGGTGATGATCAGGCTGCTGTTCGACAAGCCGAACGCGTTCGTGGCGAAGGTGTCCACGGCGAACCCGCCCGCGCAATCGCCCGTCGACCGCGTGGGGAAGGCGAAGCCCCGCTTCGCGATATCGGTGATGACCAGCGCGTAGGTCACCCCGGCCTGCACCGGAACTTTGGGCTGGAAGGTGACCGGAATCACCGTGGCGGCGCCGCTGGTGGGCAGGTTGAAAGCCGTCGCCGTGCCCAGCACCGTGGCCGTGGGCACGCCAGCCTGCGTGGCGCGGATTTCGACCACAAAGCCGATATCGGGGCTTACGCCGTTCAGCAGGAAGCTCGCGGAGCCAATGGCGCCCGTGCCATTGGCCACGAAGGTCTGCCCAACCCGTTGCGCCCCGGTGGCGTTGCCGTTGCCGGGGCCCGGGCACGCAAAGGGCGACAGCGGCGTCATGGGTTCCGCTGTCGTCGTGGGCGCGGCGGGCGCCTGGCACTGGCCGTCCGCGCAGACCTGATCCGGCTGGCAACACGTCTTCTTCCCACATTTCGTGGTCGGCCTTACATTTCTTCGGCCTCTTCTTCTTCTTGCCGGCCGCGTTGACGCCGTGCAGCGCCGCCCCGGCCCCCGCCACGGCGGCGCCCAGCAGCGTGCGGCGCGACCGGGCCAGCCGGGTGGTCAGGGCGTCGAAACGAGGGTCGTCCATTGGGGCGCTCCGATGACAGGCGGCAGGCAGCAAGTAAGGCAAATCCCCGAAAAGGCTGATGTCAGAACCATAGGAACCGCCACCCGCGCCGGGTAGGGAGCTGTTTTCAGATAGTGAGAACAGCAGCCCCACAACGTGGCGTCATCCTGTCCCGCCGCCGGTTTTCGGGCTGAAACGCCCCGGGTGATGCGGGCTAGCTTCTGTTTTAGCGTCGATCAAGCCTGCCACATGCGTCGTCCGCTATCGTTCGCGGCATGACAGCGCAGCGAGCCCATCTGACCCGATTTGCCTGGCTCTCCATTGCGGCGGCGATCCTCACGATCGCGCTCAAGACTTCCGCGTACCTCGTTACTGGCTCGGTCGGTCTCCTCTCTGACGCGCTGGAATCGATCGTCAACCTCGTTGCCGCCATCGCCGCGCTCATCGCGCTCATCTTCGTCGCCAAGGGCCCGGACGACGAGCACGCCTACGGCCACGACAAGGCGGAATACTTCAGCAGCACCCTCGAAGGGGCGCTGGTGCTGGTCGCCGCCGCCGCGATCGTCTACAGCGCCATTCCCCGCCTCTTTGCGCCGCAGCCCATCGAGCAAGCGGGCCTCGGTATCGCCGTTTCGGTGCTCGCCTCGCTCATCAACCTCGCGGTTGCCCGCCAGCTCCTGCGCGCCGGCAAGGCGCATCGCTCCATCACGCTGGAGGCGGACGCCAAGCACCTGATGACCGACGTCTGGACTTCGGTTGGAGTCGTGCTCGCCATCGTGCTCGTCGCCATCACCGGCTGGCAGCGCCTCGACCCGATCATCGCCCTCGTGGTCGCCGCGAACAGCGTCTGGACCGGAGTCACCCTGCTGCGCCGCTCCTTCCTCGGGCTGCTGGACACGTCCCTGCCGCCGGCGGATCTGGCGGTCATCGAGGAGATTCTGGAGCGCTACCGGGAGCGCGACGATATCCGCACCCACGCCCTGCGCTCGCGCGAGGCGGGCTCCCGCCGTTTCGTCTCCTTCCACATTCTGGTGCCCGGCTGGTGGTCGGTGCACGAGGGGCACGCGCTGCTGGAGGAGATCGAGGCCGAGATCGCCGAGGCGCTGCCAGGCGTGACCGTCTTCACGCACCTTGAGGCGCTGGATGACCCCGCCTCCTATGCCGACACCACCCTCGACCGCGACCGCGCGCAAGACCCTGTGCGAGAGCCCGCCCATTCGCGATAAGCTGCGGCAATTCGCGGACTACGACCGGGGGAACAGGGGAGGGGCGCCGTGACGCGGCGGATCGAGATTCTGCTGGAGCCGCGCGGCCTGCGCGCGGTGGCGGAGCTGTTGGACGAGGAAGCGCCTCGCACCTGCGAGGCAGTCTGGCAGGGGTTGCCGCAATCGGGGCCGATCTGGCACGCCAAGTTCGCCAACAACGAGATTTTCATCCTTACCCCGCCCTTCGCGGCGGAAGAGCCGGGCCGGGAAAATGGCACCGTCTTCCCGATTCCGGGCGACCTGCTCTACTTCTTCATCCCACCCGGCACGCCCGTGCCCGCCGAGGTGCGCGAGCAGGCTAACGCCACCGGCCTCGTGGATCTCGCCCTCTTCTACGGCCGCAACAACTACCTGCATGGCCCGGAAGGGCACATGCCGGGCAACCTCTTCGCCACCATCACCGAGGGCCTCAAGCCCCTCGCCGCCGCCTGTCAGGAAATATGGCGCCACGGCGGCTCCAGCGAAACGATGACCATCCGGCGGCTGGAGGAGGCGTAGGGTACGGAGGCAAAAAGCCCCTCGCCCTTCGCAAAGGGAGAGGGGCTTGGGGTTGTCATCCCGACAGTTTGCGAAATTCGCGTTGTCAGGTGCAGATCACGGGAATTGGGGGTGGGATGCGGAGCGTCGCGCCCGGCCCGCTGGGGGCTAAAGACCCCCAGCTACCACCAACGAAAGCCCTATGAATAGGGCTGAAACATCGCATCCTGTGAGGACTGTGGACCATTGCGCCAGTGATAGCGCCGAAGTCGTTGAGGCCCATTTATGGGCCTTCCGGTGGAGTAGCTGGGGGTCTTTAGCCCCCAGCGGCAGGGTCGCGGCGCCGCGTTGTCCACCGCACGGCCTGCCAATGCGCTCCCAACCCAAACTGTCGGGATCACAAGGGGTTTGGGTGAGGGTTTCTCATTGCCGTGCGGCGACGTGTCACCCTCAATCAGACAGTGCCACACCGCCCATAGCGCGCGGCCAGTTCCTCCCAGCGCGGGACCACTTCCCCCGCCGCGCACACGGCGCGCGGCCACCGCGCAAGGCAGCCGGCGCGGTAGGCCGGTTCCGCCTCCGCGCTCACCCACTGCTCGTACGCGACGATCCAGCGCATGACCCCGGCCAGCGCCGCAAGGGCATCTTGCCAATCATCGGGCGAACCCGGCGTGTGCAACGCGCCAAGCTGCTGCGGCCGCCAGACCCTGAGGGGATCAAGCCCCGCCGCCGTCTGGCGCGGCTCACAGCAGAAGCGGTTGACATACAGCGGGGCGCCATCCGATCCGAAACCCGGCGCGAGCAGGCCGAAGCCCCACAGCGCCAGCTCCCCCGGCAGCACGTAGACCGGGCTCCCGGCGACCCCCTCCGGCGGACGCTGGCCCACGAACCCGCGCGCCGCCAGCAGGTTCGGCGCGTGGCGGACATCCTGCCCCCACAGCCAGAACTGCTGGTGCAGCAGCGCGTTCGCGCGCCGCCGCACCGCGTCGGGGAGCGGGCAATCGCGGGCGGGTTTCACCCCGCCCGTCTGCGGAGCCCGCTCCCAGCGCCCCGGCTCGCGCTGCTGCTGATGCCTGGCCGGCTGCGGCATCTAGCGGCCGCGCGCGATAATGCGCACCTCGTGGGCGCGCGGGCCGCGCTGTCCCTGCCCGAGGCGGAACTCCACCGTGTCGCCCTGCCCGGCGACCGCCCCGCCCTCCACCACCGACCCGTGGAAGAAGACATCCTCCGCCGCGCCAGTGGAGCTGATGAAGCCGAATCCGCGCTCGCTGTCGAAGCGGCGCACCGTGCCCTCCATGCGGGGCAGGCTGGACGTATCGACCGTCGCCGCGCTGCGGCCGTAGCTCTCGCGAGATCCGCCGTAGCTCTCTCGCCCGCCGCCGTAGCTGCGGGATTCCCCGTAGCCACGACCGCCACCGAAGCCGCCATCGCCGTACTCGCGCGGAGCGCGGGTGCGCGCCGGCTTGCCGCTGCGCTCCACCACGCGGATCTCCTCCGCGCGCTCCCCCTTCAGGCCGTGCCCGACGCTGAAGGAGATGCGGTCGCCCTCGGCCAGCGTCTCCGCTCCTACCACCGAATGGTGCAGGAAGAGGTCGTTGCCGCCGTCCTCCCGCGCCACGAAACCGAACCCCTTGTCGGGGTCATACCACTTGACCGTACCCGTAGGCATCATGCGCTCCCGGCGCGTTCTCGCGCCGTCATAGATAACAACTGAACTGATCCGAAAAACACAGGGGTGATGTCAGGCGGCGCTGCCACGGGTGAAGTTGGGATTGAGGGGAAAACTCCTGAGAGAGGGGGAATCGGAATCCGGGAAGCTGGGCGCCGGGGCGCTGCGTCGTTCATGGAACGCGCGGCGCCCCCCGGCGTGAGATCGCCTCAGGCGCCCAGCGCCTGCACGATGGTCTCCACATTGCTGCGCATCATGCCGTCGTAGGTGTCGCCCGGCGTGCCCGGCGCGCCCAGCGCGTCGCTGTACAGCGGCGGCGCCAGCGCCACCCCCGCCTCTGCCGCGATGGATTCCATCAGCGCCGGGTTGGCCACGTTCTCCGCGAAGATCGCCGGCACGCCGGTCTCCTGAATCTGCGCCACCAACTCCGCAATCTGCCGCGCTGAAGGGTCGCCCGCCTCCGTCGAAAGGGAGCCGAGCGCTGTGCCCACGATCTCGAAGCCGTAGGCGTCCGCGAAGTAGCCGAAGGTGTCGTGCGAGGTCACCAGCTTGCGCCGGTCCTCCGGCAGCGTCGCCACCTGCGCCTTCACCCACGCGTCCAGCGCCTGCAGGTCGGCGATCTTCGCCGCCGCGTTCGCCGCGTAGACATCCGCGCGGTTCGGGTCCGCTGCCGCCAACCCATCGCGGATGTTCTCCACCATCAGGATCGCGTTCGGCACGCTGTGCCAGATGTGCGGATCATCCTCGCCGTGGTGACGCTCGTCCTCTGCGTGATCCTCGCCCTCTTCCTCGTGGCCCTCTTCGTCCTCCTCGACGTGGCGCGGCGTTACGCCATCGCTGGCGACGATCCGCTCCCCCTGAAAGTCGGTCGATTCGAGGAAGTTGTCCAGCCACGGCTCGAAGCCGAAGCCGTTCTCCACGATCACGTCCGCCCCCTCCAGCGTCGCCAGATCGGCCGGGGCGGGGTCAAAGGTGTGGGCGTCCACGCCGGCGCCAATCAGCGTCGTCAGCTGGATGGCGTCGCCGCCGACCGCCTGCGTCAGGTCGCCCAGCACGCTGAAGGTGGCGACAACCTTGAGGGGGTCGCCGGAAGCAGCCGGCGTCTGGGCGCGCGCCGCGCCGGGGAGCGCCGTCAGCCCCAGCAGGCCAAGCGACGACAGGATGGCGGAGCGGCGCGTCAGCCGTGCGGCCGGGCGAACAACATGGGACATCGCGTGAATCCTCCGGGGCGCTGTCTGAAGGAGAACCTCGCGCCCCACAAAAATTATTGAGACATCATCTCAACTGATGCAGACTGTACGGGCGATTTCCGCGCCTGTCAAGCCACTCCCATGATGTCGTCCCGAGTCCGCAGACAAGGGACAGCGCACCGCCACCCCGCAAGGCCACGGCGCCGCTCTCCGATGCCCACCACGACGTTCCAAGCCACCATGTCGTCCCGAGTAGTCATGCCAGCAGCTGGCGATGCCACGGCATGAACATCCCTGCGGGCAGCAGCTCCGAGCGAGGCCGCTGAATGCCTGGTTACACAGCAGTCCGCAGACGAGGGACCGCCCCCCGACCTCAGGGTCACGGCGCCGCTCTCCGCCTCCCCTATGGCGCTCCTCACCCCCATATCGTCCCGACGAAGGAGGGACCGGGCGCCCCCAAAGTCAAGGCCACGGCGCCTTCGCTCCGACTGCCACCGCGACCTTCCCCACCCCGACGTCATCCTGAGGTACGAAGGATCTCGTCAGGCTCAGCCTTGGCCGCAGTCGAGCCTGACGAGATCTCTCCTGCGTCGGGATGACGTCAGAGGGCGGGATGTCGCGGTAGAGGGCTGAGAGCTGAGCCGTGATCCTGAAATTGCGCGGCGCCCGCTTCATCACTTGCGGGCGGGGAATGCCATCAGGGCGGGGGAGACCGGGTCACCCAACCCTGCCAATCGCACCCCACCGTAAATGTTGGCAGCCTTGGCAGCCTTACCGCAGCAGCGGCGGCGCGCTCACCCCCCGGCCGCCAGCGTCACCCGCGCATCCAGCGCCACCACCCGGTCCGGCAGCGCCAGCAGCGGATTCACCTCCAGCGCGCTCAGTTCCGGGTGCGCCGCGAACAGCGCGGAGAGGCGCGCGGCGAACGCCGCCGCCCCCGCGAGATCCAGCGCCGGCCGCCCCCGTGCGCCCAGCAGCAGTGGCGCCCCACGCAGCGAGCGAATCAACGCCGCCGCCGCGTCCGCATCCAGCGGGGCGAGCGCCACCGCTGTGTCGCGCAGGATCTCGGCGTAGATGCCGCCCAGCCCCACCAGCGCCAGCGGCCCGAACGCCGGATCGCGCCGGCAGCCGATGATCAACTCGATGCCATCGGAGACGGGCGCCTGCTCTTCCAGCACGATGGCGGCCCCGGCGAAGCGCGCGCGCAGCGTCGCCACCGCCTCGCGCAGCGCCGCCTCGTCCGCGATGCCGAGGATCACCCCGCCCGCATCCGACTTGTGCAGCAGCCCCAGCGCCTTCGCCACCAGCGGGAAGCGCAGCCCGCTCGCCTCCGGGGCGGCGTCCGGCGGTAGCAGCCGCGCGAACGCCACCGGCATCCCCACCTCCGCCAGCAGCGTGCGCGCGCTCCAGTAGTCGTCGTGGGCGATGGGCGGCGCCGGGGCCGGAATCGGCCGCAGCGGCGGCAGCGGCTGGTCCCACGCCGCCGCCCGCGCCAGCGCGGTGATCGCGTCCTCCGGCGCGGCGAAAACCGGGACCTCGCGGGCGCGCAGGGCGTCATTTGGTGCGGCGGCGTGGTGCATGGAGTGCACCAGCAGCGCCCGCCCCGTCGCGTCTCGCGCGTCGGCCATGTGCGCCGCCGCCGCCAGTTCCTGCGCGCCCAGCGCCGCCGAATCGACGCTGTAGCCGCCGAAGTAGCCGGTCAGCAGCACCGCGTCCAGTTCGCCGCTGGCCAGTAGCGCCGCCGCCACGTTGCCGTAGGAGGCGAAATCCTGCTCACCGCCGCCCGCCATGTCCACCGGGTTGACCACACTCGCCGTGGGTGGCAAATGCGCCGCCACCGCCGCCTGCGTCGCCGCGCTGAGGGGTGGCACGCGCAGCCCGGCGGCGGCCGCCAGATCGGCTGCCAGCACCCCGTGGCCCCCGCCATCCGCCACGATGCCGAGGCGCAGGCCGCGCGGCCGGGCCGCAGGGAGCATCACCTTCATCGCCGCCACCGCCTCGCGCGGGGTGGCCGCCGGGATGACTCCGCCCGCCCGGCACGCCGCCGCGATGGCGTCCGCCGGGGTCGCCAGCGCGCCGGTGTGGGAG
>JASGGF010000238.1:0-8336 GCA_047605145.1 Thermomicrobiales bacterium
TGGGCGATTGTCGCGCTCCTCCTCGTGGCCGGCGTTGGCTGGTGGCTGGCGCGGCGCTACCCGGCGTACGCCGCTGTGAAGCCTCGCGCATGGCTCGGGCCAGAGCTGGCGTTCTGGCTCGTGTTCGCCACCTTTCTGGCCTTCCGCTTCGCCGTCCCGGATGGCTGGCACCCTTTCTGGGGCGGTGAGAAACCGATGGAATTCGCGCTGATCAACGCCATCGAGCGCAGCGCCTACTTCCCGCCGTACGACCCGTGGTTCGCTGGTGGATATGTCAATTACTACTACTACGGCTTTTACCTGATCGCCTTCCTCTTCAAGCTGATCGGCATTCCCAGCGAGATCGGGTTCAACCTGGCACTGCCCACGATGATGGGCCTGATCGCCAGCGGCGGCTTCTCGGTGGCGGGCGCGGTCACGGCCGCCATTACCCGCTCGCCACGCTACTCCCGCGTGGCTGGCTGGCTCGGGGTCATCGCGCTCTGCCTGATCGGCAACCTCTCTGCCTTGCACACCCTGCTCGTCGGGACCGGGCGCGCCTTCGACCCCTTCATCACCTGGACCTGGAATGGAAGCCGGGCCACCGACTTCGCCATCACCGAGTTTCCCTACTTCACGGGCCTGTACGCCGATCTGCACGCGCACCTGATCGCCATGCCGATCACCCTGATCATCATCGCCGTCTGCCTGGCGCTGACCTTGCAGGACGCCATGGATGGTCAGGATGCCGGTGTGCGGCGCCCGTTGCTTCTCGGCACGGCGGCGTTGCTGCTCGGCACGCTCTTCGTGACCAATGCCTGGGATGTCCCGGTCTATGCTGCGCTGGCGCTGGTTTCCGCGCTGTCGTGCTTGATTGGCTGGCGGCAAGGCTGGCGCGCTGCCACGCTGCGGGTGGCGCAGGCGGTCGCGATGGTGTTTGGCGCCTGGCTGCTCTTCTTGCCCTTTCACCGGCACTTCGTGGCACTGTTCAGCCAGGTCGCGCTGGTGCGCGATCCCACCGACCTGCTGCAGTTCCTGACGCACTTCGGCGCCCTGGTCACGGTCAGCGCGCTGGGCCTGACCGCCCTCCTGCTTCCCCGGCGCCCGGCGACGGAGTGGCCGGTCTGGCCGATCCTCGCGGTGGGCGCGTTGCTGGCCGGCGTGGTGGTGGCTGCCCGTGCCGATAGCCGCGTGGCGATGACCGCAGCGGCGTTGCTCGTGCTGGCCGGGCTGACGGGACCGCCAGTCGCTGCGGCCATTAGTCGCGGCCTCACGGAGCGCGGCAACGGCTGGCTGCCCCGTCTCGCGATCCTGGCCGCGCTCCTCGGCGCGCTGGCGGGGCTGGGCGCGCTGCTGGCCGGCCGGGCGGTGCTGGGCGTGTTGCTGGCGTTGCTCGGAGCCGCCGTCGCTGGCTGGTTGATCTCGGTAGCGCCGGGGGAGCGCTTCGTCTGTCTCCTGCTGGCGGCAGCGTACGGCGTGGCGGGTGGAGTTGAAGTCGTCGTTGTTGCGGACGACCTCATCGGCAGCGACTGGTACCGCATGAACACCGTTTTCAAGTTCTACAACCAGGTCTGGATCCTGCTCGCCGTCGCCTGCGCGGTCCTGGTTGCGGTGATGGCCGAACGCTGGCTCGGAGCCGCGTCGCAGCGGGAGGAGGCTCCGGCGAACCTCGTCTGGTCGCGCGTGGGCGTGGTTGCGGCCACTCTGCTATGCCTCGCCTCGCTGACCTACCCCGCGTTTGCCACCATGCCACGACTTGAGCAGCGCCTCAATCCCGGCACGCCAGCGGGCAGCCTGAATGCGCTGGACTGGATGCAAAACGGCAGCGTGCCGGTGATCGGCAGTCCGGAGTTCTCCCAAATTACCTACGCCGGCGACCGCGCGGCCATCGACTGGCTGCAGCACAACGTCTCCGGTTCGCCCGTGATCGCGGAAGCCTCCATCGGCCCGTACCGCTGCAACGGCTCGCGCATTTCCATCGCCACCGGCCTGCCCACCATCATTGGCTGGGAGCGCCATCAGCAACAGCAGCGCCAGCCAGATCTCCTTCCCCAGCGCGTGGCCGATGTGCGCACGCTCTACACCTCCCCGGATGTCGCGGAAAAGGAAGCGATCCTGCGCAAGTACCGGGTGGAGTACGTGATCGTGGGCGATCTCGAGCGCGTCTACCCCACCCCGAACAACGAGTGCACACCCGGCGGCTCCGCTGAAGGCATCGCGGCGCTGGAATCGATGGCAGGAACGGCACTGGACGAGGTCTTCTCGCAAGACGGCACGACGATCTACCGCGTGCGCCCCCTCGGCGAGGCCTCATGAGCGCCCTAGAGGCGGCGCTCCGTTGGTACGCGGCGCTGCTGCTCATCACCTGGGCGTTTGCACCCGCCGTGCGCTGGCTCTGCGCCTCGCTTAGCGACCGAGGCGCGGCCGTCACCCGCCCGCTCGCCTTGCTGGCAGCGGTGTACCCGGCCTGGCTCCTCGCTGGCCTCGGCGTCGTGCCGTTCGGCGCTGCGCCGGTGATCGCCACCGTCGTGATCGCCGGGGCGGTGGGTTGGGTCGCCTTCGCCCGTGACCCGAGCCGTGATCTGGCGTGGCTACGCACGCTCGCCATCACGGAAATCGCATCCGCCGCGCTCTTTGCCGGCTACGTTTGGCTGCGCGGGTTCACGCCGCAGATCCTGAACACCGAGAAGCCCATGGATGTCGCGTTGCTCGCCAGCAGCGCACGCAGCCTCAGCATCCCCCCCGCCGATCCGTGGTTCGCCGGGCAGCCCATCAACTATTACTACCTGGGATACCTCCTGCACGGGACGCTGGCGCGCCTGACCGGCGTGGCCCCCTCGATCGCCCTCAACCTAGCGCTGGCCACGATCTTCAGCACAACGATGGTTGCCTGTTTCGGCGTCGCCTGGAACGTCGTACGCCCGTGGTGGGGCCGCAACGCCGCGCTCGCGGCGGGCGGGCTGGGCGCGTTCGCCGTAGTGCTGGCGGGCAACCTGTTCGCGCCCATCCGGCTACTGCAGGACCCGCTCACCGTCTGGAACGCCTGGTGGTGGGACACCGACACCGGCATCGGCTGGCGCGCCAGCCGCATCGTCTGCGATGGCCTCACCGAGGGTTACCACTGCCCGCCCCCAGCCGTGGCCACGATCAACGAATTCCCCGCCTTCAGCCTGATCCTCGGCGATCTCCACCCGCACCTGATGGCGCTGCCCTACGTGGTGACCATTATCGCGCTCGCCTGGAACGTCTACAGCGCCCCAGCCGGCACGCTGACAACGCGTGCCTGGGCCGTGCGCCTGGCCCTCTCCGGCGCGGCCGCCGGCGCGCTCTACGCCCTGAACGCCTGGGACCTCCCGACCGGACTGGCGCTGTTGTTGATCGCCGCAGTCGTGGCAGCGGGACCGCTGCTCGCGGACCGCCTGCGGGCCGGCGCGATCCTGCTGCTGGCGGCGGCTCTGCCCTGGCTGCCGTTCGTCGCGGTCTACCGCCCGCCGGTGGTCAGCCTCGCCGGCATCGAGCCCACCTGGCTGACGGGTCTGCCCATCGTGGCGCGCGTCTTCTCCCTGATCGCCCCCTACGAGGGTGTGCGCACCTCCGCCGCCGAGTACCTGACCATGTTCGGGCTGTCCTGGGCGGTGGGCGTGGCGCTGGTGCTTGCAGGTCCAGGCTGGAACGACACGCGCGCATCCATCGGCCGGCCGGCTGTGATCGCCATGGCTGCCCTGGCGCTGCTGGCCGTCGCGTTTTCGGCGCCCGTTCTGCTGCTCTGCGGCGTGCCGCTCACGCTGGCGCTCGCGCAACTCGCGCGCAAGCATGGGCCGGACCCGCGCACCTTCGCGCTGGCGGCGTACTCGGCGGCATGGTTCCTCTGCATCATCGTCGAGTTCGTCTACATCCGCGATCTCTTCGACAACCGCATGAACACCCTGTTCAAGTTCTACTATCAGGCGTGGACCCTCTCCGCGCTGGGCATGGCCGTGGCGCTGGTCGCGTTGGCAGTGGCGGCGCGGAGATCATTCACCGCGACGCTGTTCGTGCGGCTGGCGACTGTCGCGGCGCTGGTGCTGGGGCTGACCTACCCGGTGGTCGCCAGCAAGCAGTGGACCGACGACTTCGCCGAGTGGCAAGGGATGGATGGCATCGCCTACGCCGATCCTGACGAGGTCGCCGCCATCCGCTGGCTTGCCGCCAATGCCCTTCCCGGCGATGTCGTGCTGGAGGCGGCGGGCTGCTCCTACTATCCGCTCAGCCAGTTCCCGTACAGCCGCGTCTCCGCCTTCACCGGCATCCCCACCGTCATCGGCTGGGGCAACCACGAGCGGCAGTGGCGCAGCGGCCAACCGGACCTGACCGCGCAGATCGACGCCCGCGCCGAAGATGTGCGCGCCATGTACGCCGACCCGGCCTCGCCCCTCTTCGCGCAGTACGGCGTGGACTGGATCTTCATCGGCCAGTACGAGACCGGCGCCGCCCGCCCCGAGTGCGCAGTGGCCGGGCCGTACGACATCGACCTCGCCGCCATGGAGGCCGCCGGCTGGCAGACCGCGTTCGAGTCGGGCGATGTGCGGCTGCTGCACCGGGCCAGCGGCTAAAGCGGTCCACGGGAAACGACTCAGCGATGCCGCCGCGCCACCCAGGTGCGTCCTGAGCTTGTCGAAGGACCTCGCCGCCGGCCACCGAGGTTTGCGTTTATCCACCATGTTCCCTAACGGCATGGATAAGTGGACGGGTCGCAATCTGGCCCCACCGCCCCCGCCGTGGCTATACTGGCTGGCTGATTCACGGGGTGTGGCGCAGCCTGGTAGCGCGCGGCGTTTGGGACGCTGAGGTCGGAGGTTCGAGTCCTCTCACCCCGACCGGAATCGCCGGAACCCACCCACCCGGCAGACAGGCGCCATGACCGAAACCCGCACCGGCGCCTTCAACGACCTCATCGCCCAGCCCGAAACCCACGTCGCGCTCGACCTCGCTGGTGACGCCCGCGCCTTGCTGATCCTGTTCGGCGGCATCGCCGGCGGCGTCAGCATGCCGGTCTTCGAGTTCTTCCGCCTCACCGCCGGCATGCCGGGCAAGAAGGCGTTCCTGCGCGATCCCCGCCGCGGCTGGTACCAGCTCGGCATCCCCGGCGTTGGCCCCGGCGCGACGGACGTGCGGCGCTACCTCGATGGGGTGATCGCAGCAGCCGATGTCGACCGCGTCGTGATGGCCGGCGCCTCCGCCGGCGGCTACGCCGCCATGCTCTTCGGAGCGTGGTGCGGCGCGCACGAGGTCCTCGCCTTCTCGCCGCAGACCTTCATCGACCCCGCCGGCCGCGCCGCCGCCGCTGACGACCGTTGGGCCCCGCAGATCGCCGACCTCTACGCCAGCCAGCCCGCAGACGCCGTCCTCGACCTGCTCCCCTTGCTCATGGACGCCGGACCCGACCTCCCGCGCATCGCCGTGCACGTCAGCACCGACGACCCCCTCGACCTGCTCCACGCCCACCGCCTCGGTGGCCTGCCGCAGGTCACCATCACCGAGCACGATCGCGGCGGCCACCGCCTCGTGAAGACCCTGCGCGACCGCGGGCTTCTCGGCCCCATGCTGCAGCGCGCGCTGCGCGGCCCCGGGGAGTGATCGCACAACACGCCTGATCGCATTGGGCAGTGGAGTATCTGCCTTCCAAGCAGGTTGTCGCGTTGGTTGGGAATACCTGCTTCCCAAGCAGGCTGTCACGGCGATTGCTTCTGCCGATCCTTACGTGTGGAATCCTGAGCTTGTCGAAGGATCCCATCGCCGGTCACGCACTCCCGCAAAGTGACGCCAGTTCCCCAGAATGATCCCTTTCGGCGCTTTCGAGACCGAAAGCTGGGAAGGCTCGCTCCTCGTGCCAACGAGATAACCCGCCTTGCCGCCAGCCGAAGACTGGACGTACACTTCCGCCGCCCATTGCGGGGGTAACTCAGTTGGTAGAGTATCTGCCTTCCAAGCAGACTGTCGCGAGTTCGAGTCTCGTCCCCCGCTCCACCAAGAAAGCCTAATCCTGCTATTTGGATATTGGGCTCGCTTCCGGAAACGGATACTGTTACTGCCTTCCTCGGTGTTAAATGACTTTCATATCTAATCTATCGCCTCACAGTTAGCTGGATTCGACAGAGTGCGCCTTTTGTTCGATAATGGCTCTATCCCGCCAGTTGCAACGGTTGGCTGTCTTGGAGGCAGAGTTATGGGTTGGCTGTTGGGGCAAGTATCGAACAACGCTGTTGCGATTCTGGGAATAGAAGTTGAAAAGCTAGCCCTGTTTTTGTCTGCAATTGCCCTCGCTCAACCATGGGCGGTCGATTGGTGGAAACGAAGATATTGCCAAGGTACGGTCACTGTTCATCCAACAAAATGGAATCAGATTGGCTATGGGGTTGCCGGACCAACGATTAGACTGATAGGCAACATTCGTGCGATTGAACGCGAGCAATTCGTTCAGAGTATGACGCTGGAGGTCAAACGCGCAAAGAACAGTGCAACTAATAACTTCGAATGGCGTTTCTTCAATCTCGATATGCTTGCGTATCAGCCAGCGCAGAACTGGCGGCAAGAACTGCCGATGGGCTTCATGGTTGCTCCGGTTCAGTCCTATCGTTATGACATTACATTTGGCGATGCCAAGATTGAGGAAGAGGAAATGCGCCCTCTTTTGCAAGGCATCTGGGACATGTGGAACCACCAATGGCTCTCTAGTCTTCAGACATTCACAGATATTGCTGAAAACAACTTTGACCAATCCTTGATCGCCACGGTGACTCAGCAAGTGCAGGATGCCTTTTTGAATTCCCAAGAATACCGTGACGCAGTAGTAGAGTTGGAAAGGCTTAGCTTCTGGGAGCAAGGTAGTTACGATCTACGCTTGACAATCCATCTAGCCGATCCTGACAAGACGGTGAGCGTTGACAGCAGCTTTGAGATTACTAAAGAGGAAGCGAACGGGTTCCGGGTCAATGCCGAGCTAATTGGGCTTGGGGCGATAGGACTGTCACTTCCGAGAAAGCTGTACGAGGCCGATAAAAAGAGCCTTGGGCTGTAGTGGGTACTCGATTGTGGATCTTATACCCATATTCTCTTACTTCCTGTGGTGGCTTTCTGGGCAGCAAGGATGCCAATGCAATAACAGCCACGCTGTATGTCTGATCAGTTCCGCGGATGCCGAACTGTGCCGAGGCATCTCTAGCGCGGAGCCTTATCCCATATTCATTGTTTTCGCAAATTGTTGATCCTTGCACAACCGCCTCCCCCCCGCTATCCCTCCCCGCATGAAGCGCCTCCAGCACCTCTCCGCCCAGAAGCTCCTGATCCTCCTCGCCGCGCTGATGGCCGGCGGCACGGTGGTCTCGATGTGGGTGGCCGGCGCGCGGGATGACGGGCTGTGGCAGGGCTTTTGGAGCGGCATCGCCACCACGTTCGTCGGCGTGTTCCTGACGGTGTTTCTGGTCGATCAGCTGCTGCGGCGTGTCGAAACGCAGCGGCGCTCGGGGCTCACCCTGCACGTGCGGCAGCGTGTTTCCCGCATCGCCTTCCACGAGACCGCCGTCGTGCTGGCGCTGCTGGAGCACGGTCCGGACGCTGTTGCGCACGAGCACGCCGTGCGCGATGCGGACGGCATCAACCGCATCCCCGAGGGCTTCGCGGAACGGGTCGCGGCGGCGAGCGAGACCATGCAGCCGTGGCTGGCGGCGCGCGACGCTCGCGACTGGTCCACGATTGGCCGCACGTTCGAGCGGATGGCGCGCGAGTACGCGCGGGTGGTCTCTCTGTTCAGCGGCGAGATGTCGCTGGATATGCTGCAGGCCATGCTCCGCGTCGAGGAAAGCGCCCACCGGCTGGCGGGCATCATCGTTGAGCACGCGAGCCGGCCGATGGCCGCCGCGCTGGATCCGGACGGCGCGGCCGCGCCCGACCCGGAAATGCTGCGGATCGTGCAGTTCCACATGGCCCGCATCATGGCGGGTAATCTCGAGATCTTGCGCGATCTCTGAGCGCCGTTCCCCCTCGCACGCTGAACCGCGTATCCCCCATTCCTCCTGTGCCTTTATGTCACACCCTCGCTCCCCTTGACTTCCTCTCCAATAGAACATATGTTCTATTCAACGCGGATTGAGCGCCCGGGATGCGCGCCAGCGCCAACTTCAGTCAGATGGAAAGTGAGGCGCACCGTGGCGATTGCCGCCATTGTCATCCCCCATTTCGCGCTCCGGGTCGCGTTGCTGGAGCAGCCGCAGCTGGACGGCCAGCCGCTCATCCTGGGCCCGGCGCCGGGCGACCGCCCCGCCGTGCAGGACGCCACCCCGGAGGCGCGGCACAGCGGCGTGGGCGGCGGGCCGGGGGTG
>JASGGF010000239.1:0-8332 GCA_047605145.1 Thermomicrobiales bacterium
CGACCTCGCGAGAGCCGCTGCGCGGCGCGTGGGTGGGAGATGTGTGGAAAATCGTGCCGTGCCTGCGTGCGTACCGCCCGGACCTGGCGCTGACGCTGGTGGACACGCCTCCCAGCGGGCTGCTGGCGCTGCGGCGGCCAGAGCAGGTGGACCCGGCGCTGGAAACGCACTACGACGCGATTGTGGCGCAGGCGCTGGCGGATGACCCTGATCCCGCCCGGGCGGTGACGCGCTATCTGGCGGAGGTGGCGGCGGAGACGCTGTCTCCGGCGGCGTTTCTGGCCGAGCTCACGCGGCCCCCGGACCAGGCCGCGACGGTTGTGGCAGACAATCAGCTCGCTGCATTGCCGCCATTGCCGCCACTGCTGCCCGTGGGGTAGTGTGCCCGTCCTGCCACACCGTTTGGTCACATCCGCGAGAATGCCACGCATGGACACTGCTCCCAACCCCTACCCCGTGCCCGACAGGGCGGCCGGGCGCAAGATCTCCCCCACGGTCATCTCGCAGTACGTGCGGCTGGGGCAGTGCCGGCGCTATCTGCGGCTGGCGTTGCACGAGCGCGCGGAGGGGCCGGACTTCCTGCGGGATTACGGCGTGAACGCGCAGCAGCTGCTGCCGCTGCTCTCCCACTCCGGCGCCGTCTTCGAGGCGCAGGTGGAGCGCGAGACCGCGCAGCGCCTGCCCACGCGCTCCTTCGCCAGCGGGCCCAAGGTCATCCGGCGCCAGCCCAACAATGCCGAACTCGTTGCCGCCGCGCGCGAGCTGCCCCCCGGCGCATCGCTGGCGCTCTTCCAGACCCGGCTGAACGTCACCGTGGACGAGTGGGACCTCACCGGCGACGCCGATATCATCCGGCTGGAGCGCGACGAGGCGGGCGAGCTGGACGTGCTGGTGGCCGACATCAAGGCCTCCACCACCGAGAAGATCGAGCACCGCCTGCAGGTCGCCTTCTACCGCGAGATGCTGACCACGCTCTTCGCGGACGCCGGCCTGCCGGTGCGCGCGGTCCAAACCGGCATCCTGTACCGGGGCGCGCCGAACGGCGAGGAACCCGCCGACCCGGCGGAACTGGCGCGGGTGCTGCGCGAGCGGGAGGCCGCCGCGCGGGTCTTCGGCGTCAGGGACGCCCAGCTCACCCTGATCACCGACCCCGCCGCCTTCGACGATCAGGTGCGCGCGTTCGTCACCGGGCCGCACTCCACGGCGGAGCAGGTCTGCCAGACGCCCTTCGCGGATCTGCCGTGGCATCTGGACCGCCGCTGCGATGGCTGCCTCTACAACGAGTTCTGCATGAAGTGGGCGGCCCGGCACGATGACCTCTCGCTGCTGCCCCACCTCACCGAGCACGAGAAATCGGGGCTGCGGCGCGCCGGCGTGCAGACCACGCGCGACCTTTCCACGCTGCTGCAGCCCACCACGCTCCCGAACGGCGCGCCGGACCTGAACACCCTGCGACCGGCGCCGGGCCGTGAGCCGGAGGCAGAGCGCATCGCCAAGACGTGGCCCGTGGGGCCGCGGCTGGATGAGCTGGCGCACCGCGCGCGCCGCTACCGGCGGTACATGGGCGATGACATCGCGGCCCTGCCCTACATCCCCAGCAAGGGCTACGGCTCCCTGCCGTACTCCTCGCCAGACCAGAACCCGAACCTCGTGCGGGTCTACATCGACGCGCAGCATGATTACCTGAACGACCGCATCTACCTGCTGGGCGCGCTGGTCACCGGCAACGAGGCGGGCGAGCCGGACCCGGCCCGGCGGCGTAGCGTGGTGGAGATGACCACCGCCCCGCCCGAAGAGGCGAGCGAGCGCGAGCTGCTGACCTCGTGGATCGAGCAAACGATCCGCGCCATCGTCGAGATCGCCGCGCCGGACGCAGAGGGCGAACCGACCGCGCCGATCCACCTCATCTTCTTCAACGGGCAGGAGCAGAAGATGCTGCTGGAGGCGCTCGGCCGCCACGCGCAGACGATCCTGACTGCCACGCCGGTCTACGATTTCATGACCCAGATCGCCGCCTTCGATTCCGCCATTGCTACCTACCTCGACCGCGATATCCGCGAGCAGAAGAACTACGCCTTCCTCTGCCAGTCGCTGCAATCGTTGCCGGGCATGATCTTCACCGGCGGCGCCCGCTTCGACTGGAACACCCCCTACCCCTTCCGCGACCTCTTCCGGGCGCGCCTCTTCGACGCGCTGGGCCGGATCGAGCCGCTGCCGGACCACGCGAACGGGAGCGCAAACGGCAGCGGCGCCAGTGAACGCCAGCCGTGGTCCACGGTGCGCGCCCGCTTTAGCTCCATGCTGCCGCTGGAGTACGCCGCCGCCGCGTGGGGCACGCTGTCGCCGCCCGAGCCGGGCGAGCAGGACGCCTACGCGCCGTACCGCCGCGCCACCCGCGAGCTGATGCTGGCGTTTCAGGCGCGGCGGCTGGAGGCGCTGGAGCACATCGCGGGGGACTTCAAGGGCAACAAGGACACCACCAAGACGAACTTCCGTTTGCCCGATCTGGCCAGCTTCCACGGCAAGGCCGGCGGGCTGGCGGAGGCGCTGCAGGAGTTCGTAACGCTGGAGCGCCACGTGGCGCTGGCGCAGTGGAAATCGGCGCGGCTCCTCTCGCCGGAACGCCGCGTGCTGGCCGGTGATTCGCTGGTCGCCCGCTACCTCGATGAAGACCAACTCCCCGAGGTGCTGGCGGCCCTGCGCGAGAACGCGCGGCGGGCCCCGCTGCGCGCCGAGGCCCGGGCGCGCTGGCAGGAGCAGAACCCCGGCAAGAAGCAGGTCAGGCTCCCACCAGACGTCAAGGCCGCCACCGACGCCGTGCCCATCCCCGGTCCCTACCGCTTCCGGCTGGAGGCCGCCGGCACGGGCGTCTCGCTGGATGACGTGCTGGCCCTGACCACGATCAAGGACGGTGAGCGGCTGGTGGTGGAGCCGCGCTGGTCGGTTGATTCGCGGTTGCCGACCGCGGAGCAGCGCCCGTTGCAGCCAACCCCCAAGCAACTGCTGCACGGGATGCGGCAAACGCTGCTGCGGGTCGAGAAGCAGCACGCGCCCGATGGCCGAGCCGAACGGGCGTGGCTGCTGACGGAGGATGTGCTCTTCAGCTCCGGCAACAGCGACCCGCCCGGCTATCTGTTCTCCAGCTTCAGCGAGCCGCTGGTCGATGGCGAGCTGTACACCTTCGATGAAGACCCGAACGATATCTACGGCTTCTGGCAGACGAAGGTGGTGCAGGGCCTGCTGGCCGGCGGCGAGAACGAGCTCTTCCACCGGGTGCAGCCGGGTGCGCTCGCTACGGTGTACTGGCCGGACGCGGCGGCGGACGGGCAAGCGCGCTTCATGGCCGGGCTGCGCGCCATGCACGCCGCCGGGGCCACGCACAGCTTCGAGGCCAGCAAGCAGGCCTTCATCGGGGAGCACGGCGACGCCCCGCTGATGCTGGTGCAGGGCCCGCCCGGCACCGGCAAGAGCTTCACCACCGCCTACGCCATCCTCGCCCGCGTGCAGGGCGCGCTGGCCGCTGGCATCCCCTACCGCGTTGCGCTGGGGGCCAAGACGCACGCCGCCACCGATGTTCTGCTGCGCAACGTTATCGCGGCGCAGGGAGCGCTGGAGGGGATGCGGGCGAAGGAGCCGGCGCTCTTCGCGGAGTTCTTCGACGCCCGGCTGCTGACCACCCCCTGCTTCCGCATCAACGCGCGGGAGGGCGAGCAGCCCGCCGGCGCGGAGGTGCTGCAAGTGGGCAAGGGGGATCACCCGCAGCCACTGCGCTTCCTCGGCGGGCTGCAGAGCGCCATCGTGGGCTCCACGCCGGGGGGCATCTACCGCGCGGCGAACGCCGAGAAGGGCCGGCTGTTTACGCAGCCGACGTTCGAACTGCTGGTGCTGGACGAAGCCTCCCAGATCAGCCTGCCGGAGGCGATCATGGCGGCGCTGCCGCTGCGCGAATCGGGGCAGGTCATCGTGGTGGGGGATCACCGCCAGATGCCGCCCATCGTGCAGCACGACTGGGAGAACGAGACGCGGCGCACCTTTCAGGAATACGCGGTCTATCGCTCGCTCTTCGACACCGTGCGCGCCTGCGACCCGGTCCAGATCCAGTTCCAGCAGACCTTCCGCCTGCACCGCGATATGGCGGAGTTCCTGCGGCGCACGGTTTACCAGCACGACGGTCTGCACTACTTCTCCGACCTCGATCACCGGCTCGCCCTGACCGGGGCGTACGACCCCTTCGTCACGGCGGCGCTGGACCCGGCGTACCCCATCGTGGTTATCACCCACGACGAGCGCAGCAGTCAGGTGCGCAACGCCTTCGAGCGCGATCTGACCGCGCCGCTGCTGGAGGCGCTCTTCGCGGAGGGGTTCAACGTCTCGCATGGCTTCGGCATGGTGGTGCCGCACCGGGCGCAGCGCGCCGCGTTGCAGGAGACGCTGCGCGCCGTCGTGCCGGACGCATCGGACGCCGACATCGCCAAGGCAGTCGACACGGTGGAGCGCTTTCAGGGCGGCGAGCGGCAGGCCATCGTGGTCTCGGCCACGGAAAGCGACCCCGCCTACCTGCTGGCGAGCGGCGCGTTCCTCTACGACCCGCGCCGCCTGACCGTCGCCATTAGCCGGGCGAAGGAGAAGCTGGTGGTGGTGGCCTCCCGCGCCGTCTTCGAGACGTTCAGCCCGGACGAGGAAACGTTCGCCAACGCGCAGCTCTGGCGCGATCTCTGGCGGCGCACCTGCACGGAGCTTCTGTGGCAGGGCGAGCGGCTGGGGCAGCACGTCGAAGTGTGGGGCAACCCGCCGCTGGCCGCGCCGGCGCGCCCTCAGCCCGCCTCGTACGTGAACATCGCGACGTCGGGGATGTCATCGACGCCGCCGGTGGCGGTGTAGAGCGCCATGGCGGCGTGGTTGCTGCGCTCGGTCAGCACCCACGTGTTGGCCGCGCCAATTTCCGCCGCCCACGCCGTCGTCGCCGCCACCAGCGCCCGCCCTACCCCCTGCCGCTGCACCGTGGGGTGGACATCGATGGAGTAGAGCAGCACCTCGGCCCGCAACGCATCCAGCCGTTGCAGCCGGTGCGCAATGACGATCCCGGCGATCAAGTCCCGCTCCGGCGTCTCCGCCAGCAGCAGCAGGTTGTCCGGGTTCGCCACAAACGCCGCCGCCTGCCCCGCCTCCCACGGCTCCTCCGGCCAATCGCGATTCACCCGTGCCAGCAACTCCGGCGGCATCGCGATCACGCGGCGTATGGTGGCAGGCTCAGTCACCGTCCATTGCATGAGCGTCGCCCAATGTCCACGCAGCCGGCCGACGAATTTCGCGCCCATTGGCATCAAAGACGATGTCGGGCATTTGACATCGCTCCAAGAGTTCAGGATCGAGAGGGCGAGCGAAAGACGCTACCTTGGCGAGACGCTTGGAAACTGGAATATCTGGGCTGATGACAACGACATGGATTCCGAACTGGTCACGGACAATGCGGAGGGGCTCCTCAAAATCCGAGTCATTGGTGATGACGAGGGCGACTGTAGCGTTCCCTGAGAAGGCATCTAGTAAGAGGTCCGTTGCGAGCGACACATCTGAACGCTTTTCTTGCCTAACCCATGCGCTCTGCTGCGGAGCAACATTTGCAGGTGGATGAACGAGGCGAACGACACGCTTACTCTTGACGAATTGTCCTTCACGGATCACCAGCCCGGGTAGCGTTGAGAGCGCTCGCAGAAATGTATCCTGACGACTCGCTCGTTGCGGATCTTCTGGGGTATCTCCTACCCGGGCAGTGTAGTAACGAACTACCGAAATCTCCTCATTCGGTAGTATCGCGGCCGCAAGTGCGTAGAGATCCAGCCATTTCAGATGGTTACGGCCAGCAGAATGGCGAAAACACTGGTGGTAGAGAGCAAAACCGTCGATATAGACGCAGGCAGGCACAGCTTCTCCACGCATACAGAAAAGGAGCCGCCCTTGCGGACGGCTCCTTGGCCTATCACCGAAGCGATAGGGGGCTTCGAGAGGATTATATACGGTGGCAGGCCTTGGGTCAATTCTTCGCGACTGCGCGCCTTCTCGAACTGGAGGCGCAGAGACCCACACAGTCGCGGTTCACCCGCGCCAGCAGCTCCGGCGGCATCGCGGTCACGCGGCGGATGATGGCGGGGGCGGGCATGAGGTGTCCTCCGGGGTTGGGGGATGCAAAAGGAGCCGCTTGCGGCGCCACATGGGGTGTCGGGATGGGATAGTAGCCAAGGCATGAGCGAACACAGCGGACAAAAGCGAACGTTGCTGGCCGGCGACGAGGTCCTTCGACAAGCTCAGGACACACCCGTAGGCGGTAGTGGAAACGAAGCTGCGTCGTTGGGAGCAGAGAGCGGTAGCCCCGCAAGCCGGCGCCCGGGGCTTGGCTCCAGGATGGAGCCAGCATCAAGGGGTGTGTCCTGAGCTTGTCGAAGGACCCCGCCGCCAACCATGGCGCTCGGAGCCGCCCCGACGCTCACGTAACGCGGGAGCGCAGCAGAACGGCGAGACAGCGCCTCAGTCTTCGAATCGCGGAAACATCTCGGCGGCATCCAAGGCAAACTCCCCCAGCAGCGGCGAGCGCCACCGTAACTCGCCGTCGCCATCGGCGGCCACGCGCTCCAGCGTCTCGCCTTCCGCCCCGATGACCTCGATGGCGCGGAACTCCGGGTCCACGATCCAGTATTCGCGCACCCCGCCCCGCGCATACAGCGCGCGCTTGCGCACGGTATCGTGTTCGCGATTGGCGGGGGTCACTACTTCGATCAGCAGATCGGGCGGACCGATGATGCCGTTGTCCACAAACTGGGCCCGGCTGCCGGGCAGTAGCACCATGATGTCCGGCTCAACAGGATTTGCCCCGGCGAAGAAGACGTCAAGCGGGGCGTTGACCCACTCCGCACCGAGACGGTCCAGCACCGGCAGCAGCAGCACAATCAGGCGGGCAATCACTCTGGCATGCACCGATCTGGGACCGCCCAACTCGTACAGATCCCCATCGATGATCTCGTACCGCGTGCCGTCATCCGGCAGTGAGGCCAGGTCCTCGTAGCGCCACGTCCCGGCAGGTTTGGCGAACTTGGCAAGCGCCATGCGGTCCTCCGATTATCGATAGGGGAGCGTCTTTTTCCTTATTTCCTTATTCCCTAAGCCTCCTCAGAGGCGTCTCCCCCAAGCGCCGCAGCGCGTCTTCCCTACGCGCCCGCAGGCTCCAACACGTGCTCCAGCAGCGCCATCCGGATGTACACCCCGTTGTGCGCCTGCCGGAAGTAGGCGGCGCGAGGGTCCGCGTCCACCTCGGTCGTGATCTCGTCCACGCGCGGCAGCGGGTGCAGCACGATCCCCTGCGGGCCGAGCTGCGCCATCGACGCCGCGTCGATCACATACTGCCCGCGCACCGCCTCGTACGCCTCCGGCGAGGGGAAGCGCTCCTTCTGCACCCGCGTCTGGTACACCACATCGACGTGCGGCAGGACCTTGTCGAGGTCCGGCTCGTCGTGGAAGGGAATGCCGGCGGCGGTCAGCTCCGCGCGCACGTCGTCGCCCATCGGCACCGCCGGCGGCGAGACGAAGACCAGCTCCGCGCCGGTGGTGCGCGTGAACATCCGCGCGAGGGAGCGGGCGGTGCGCCCGTAGCGGAGATCGCCCACCAGCGCCACCTTCAGATTGTCGATGCGGCCCAGCTCGTGCCCGATGGTGTAGAGATCGAGCAGCGCCTGCGTCGGGTGCTCGCCGGGGCCATCGCCCGCGTTCAGGATCGGCACGCTGGAGACCGACGCCGCGCGGTGGGCGGCCCCCTGCTCGTAGTGGCGGATCACGATGGCGTCGGCGTAGCCATTGACGATGCGGATGGTGTCCTCCACCGTCTCGCCCTTGATGGCGGAGGAGAACTCGCGCGCATTCTCCGTGGAGATCACGTTCCCGCCGAGGCGGTGCATCGCCGTCTCGAACGACAGGCGGGTGCGCGTGCTCGGCTCGTAGAAGATCGTCGCCAGCGTCAGACCCGCCAGCGGCGCCGCGTCTCGCGGCAGCTCCCGCATGCGGTCGGCCGCCGCAAAGAGCGTCTCGATGCCCCCGCGGTCAAACTGGCCCACATCCACAACGTGCCGGACTGGAATTGGTGCATCCTGCTGGCTCACGGCGCCCTCCCCGAGGGGCGATTATAAAGACGTAGGCGCGCGAGTGGCAGACCTCTCCACCTCGCCACCACGAGGTCGTCCTCGCCGCGCTCCACTACGGCGCCCCCCCTACCCCCATGTCGTTCCGAATCCACAGATGAGACACTGTGTGCGACGTCAAGCCCTCGATGCAGGTTTTCGGCCTCAGG
>JASGGF010000240.1:0-8266 GCA_047605145.1 Thermomicrobiales bacterium
CTGAGCCGAAGGCGACACCCCCTGAGCCGAAGGCGACACCCCCTCACGGACAATGGCTGCCGAACTCCCGGTACTGCGGCGGGTCCACCTCGTGGTACTCGCGGCAGAGGGCGATGAGGCGCTCGGTGAGCACGCCGAAGAGGCGGGCGCCCTTGTCGCCGGAGGCCACGAAGGGGTCGCCCATCACCCCGTGCGCCATTTCGCGGCGGCGCTCCGGGAAGTGCGCGAAGCGGGCGATCTCCGGGCTGAACTTCAGCCGCCACTCGTCCTTGACCGCGCGGTCCATATCCACCAGTTGCGGCCGCAGGTGCAGTTGCAGGCTGGTCTCCCACTCGCCGCCGTGCCCAATGCTGCCTTCGTCCGCCTCGCTCCACGCCGCCAGCTCATCATCCGCCATGTGCCAGTAGGTGAGGGCCAGCGGCCAGACATCCTCCTCCGCCAGTTTCACCGCCGCCGCCCATGACGGCTGCTCGTTGCCGCCGTGGCCGTTCAGCAGGATGATGCGCTGGAAGCCGTTGGCCCACAGCGAGCGGGAGACATCGCACAGCACGGCGATGAAGGTCTCCAGCGCGAGCGTGATGGTGCCGACCTCGCCCATGTTGTAGTGGGTGAAGCCGTAGGTCACCGGCGGCGCCACGATCACCGGGAACTCGCTGATGGCGTCCGCCGCCGCGAGCGCAAGGTGGTAGGGGATGCTGATATCGACATCCTGCGGGCAGTGCGGGCCGTGCTGCTCCACCGACCCCACCGGCACGATCACGACCGGGCGCTCTTCCAGCGCCGCCAGCAACTCGTGCCGCAGCATCTCCTGCCACAGCACCTTTTTCCCACTCGCGGGTGACACCAGCACGGCTTTGCCTCCTCCTGCTACGCCGACAGCATATCAAGCGGGGAGCCGCTTCACGCTGGCATCCCCGAGGCAATCCAACGCTGCAAGGTCGCGACATCGTCTGCCGGCCAGACGTGGTCGCAGGGCATCGTGCCGTCGGCGACGCGTTGCAGGATGGACTCCGCGTGGCGTGCGACGTCATCGTGCGACCACAGGTCAAAAGCCCGGCGCATGGATTGGCGGTCCATTGGCCGAAAGAGCGGCTGAATGTGCCGGGCGAAGCTCAGCGGCTCCTCAGGCGCGGGGGGCGTCGCCGCGGGCGGTTCCGGGTCCGTCTGGTAGGCGAAGGCGGAGATACGGCTGCCCGGCGGACCGGCGGTTCCCCAGTCCCACCGTGGCACTGGCAACCCCTGAGGCGGGCGGGCGCCGGGCTGGGAGTTTTGGAGCGCGATCCGGGAGCCCCATTCGATGTAGGAGACGAAGGCGGAGCGGAACTCCGGATCGGCCGGCAAGCCAGCGTCGTCCGCTGACTGGCAAAGCAGCGCAACCCAGCGCGCGCGCTGCGCTTCGGTCAAGGCTTTGCCCAGATGCTCGGACACCATGTGGGGGTAGCCGCCGTAGGCTTCGGTGTAGATTTTCGGGCCACCAAACGTTTCTCCCAGCCACGCCGCGACGCGCTCCGGATGATCGGGCGCCATCCCGGCGAAGATCGGCCCCAGCAGCGGATCCTGTGGCACGTAGCGCCCGTAAAAGATGGTGGTCATGCGGGTGAGGGCCGGCAGGCCGCCGCACCATGCATAGAGCGTCGGTTCGTGATCGGTTGATGGCGGCGTGTCGGACAACGATGGCTCTCCTCGGGTGGCGTCGTGTCGATGAACGTGACCGGAGCGGTGACGACGACCATCGTACGGGGCGTCTCCTGCGGCCGAACCCGCCATCTGGTCAGGTTAACCCTGACCGAACGCTCAGGCGTGTCGCAGCTGCCTGATGCGGTGCGGCCCGTCCCGCTTCCGACCGGGTCGCCGGGCTCCGGCGCGTGCGGGGCGGGCCGGCGCGCCGGTTGTCGCTTGAGGCCGCAGCGCGCGTTGCGGACGCAAGCCCGATAATCGCCGTGTGGAGCCACCATGCCGGGCAACCGCGCGCCCCAAGGAGACGATGATGGACGACCAGGCCGATCCACCCCGCAAACTGAGCCGGCAGCAACTCCGGGCGCAGGCGCGCGAGACACACGACGCGGAGGAGTGGATCGCCGTCATGGACGTGCAGGACCCCCAGTTGCGGCGGGCGATCCGCGACGCTATCGGCGCGCGCCGGGTCACGCGCAGCGACCTCGAACTCGCCATCGGGGTCAGCCTCGTCGGGACGCCCCGCGTCATCCGCGGGATGCGGAAAACCTGAGGGCCTGAGACGGCATGGAGACACCGCGCGCGTAGCCGGCTGGTTGCGCGGGCAAGGAGCGCCGCGCGAGAATCGCTCCCGGCGCGCCGGGGGTCGGAGCCGCTTCCCGCCATTGAGCCGCGCGGAATACGTTCGTTTCTGCCGGCCGCGGGAAGATCGGCTCGGGCATCCCGAGCGTTGGAGAAACCGCATGCGTGTCTGTGTTGTCGGCGCCGGGTTCAGTGGGCTGGCCGCTGCCGAGGCGGTGCAGCGCGCCGGGCACGAGGTCGTCGTGCTCGAGGCGCGCGACCGGGTCGGGGGCCGGGTCTGGTCGCAGACGCTCCCGAACGGCGCGGTCATCGAGCGCGGCGCGGAGTTTATCGAGCATTACCAGAACGAGATCTTCGCGGTCGTCGAGCGCCTCGGCTTGCGGCTCGCGCCGACGGGCATGGCGTACGCCGACCGGGAGCCGCGCGGAGGTCAGGGTGTTGATCGGGCCACGCTGCTGAAGGCCGTGGCCCGCGTCCGCGAGGCGCTCACCGCCGGCCCGGCGAACCCGGATGCGCCGGTTACGTTGTTCCTCAACGACCTCGGCCTCGACCCGGGCGCGCACGAGGCCATCCTCGCGCGGCTCACCATTACCTCGACCCACCGAGTGGCCAGCCTGCCAGTGACCGTGTTGGGCGACGGCCATTCCTTGCTCAACAGCGATGAGAGCTTCCGCGTCGCGGGCGGCAACCAGGGCGTTGCGCTCGAGCTGGCGCGCCGCCTCGGGCCAGCCGTGTATCTCTCGACGCCAGCGCAGGCGGTCGTGTGGACCGACGATCAGGTCACCGTGCGCGCCGGGGGAGGCGAGATCGTGGCTGATCGCGCCGTGATCACTGCGCCGGCGCGGTTGATGCGCCAGATCGCCTTTGATCCTCCTTTGCCAGCCTGGAAGCAGGCCGCCATTGAGGGGGTCGCCTACGGGCACGCCGCCAAGCTCGCCGTGCCGCTACGCGAGCCCACCGGACCGAGCGCGACCCTCTCGACGCTCGATCATTTCTGGACGTGGACGGCGCAGGGGGCAGGCGGCGCCGTCGCGCCGGTGGCGAATTGCTTCGCCGGCTCGGCGCCAGCGCTCGACGCGCTCCAGGTTGCCGCCGGCCCGCACCGCTGGCTCGAACGCCTGGCGTGGCTCCGCCCCGACCTCGCGCTGGCGCCGGAAGGCGCCGTGCTCACCACCTGGGATGACGACCCGTGGATCGGGGCGTCGTACTCCGCCGCGCTGCTTGGCCAACCACGCCAGCCAGCGGAGGTGATCCGCGCCGTTGGCCCGTTGCATTTTGCCGGCGAGCACACCGCCGGGTTGCACTACGCGACGATGGACGGCGCCCTGCGCAGTGGCCGCCGAGCCGCCGAGGAGATCACGGCCAGCAGCCAAGGTTAGGGTCCGGGGTAGGCCCGGGCATCGCGCAGAGTTCGCTTGCTGGCGAGACGTGCAGGAGCGGCGGATTTTCTACCTCCGGCGTCATCAGTCACCCCGGTTCGTTATGCTCGCCGGCGTGGCTGAGACGATCCGTGCCATATAACCGAGGGGGATGAGCGTCACTATGGAAGTTACGCACGCTGCCGGGCGGCTGAGCGGCCAGATCGCCATCGTCACCGGGGCGGCGCAGGGGCTGGGGTTGGGGATCGCGGCGCGGCTGGCAGCGGAAGGCGCGCGCGTCGTGCTCGCCGATGTCAGCGAGGCGGTCCACGCCTCCGCCGCCGGGATCGGGCCGCAGGCCGCCGCCCGGGTGTGCGATGTCGCTGACCCGGCGGCGGTCGATTGCCTCGTGGCGGAAACCGCAGAGCAGCACGGGCGGCTCGACATCATGGTCGCCAACGCGGGGGTGGGCGGCGGTGGGCCGCTCGTCGAGATGACCGACGACCGGTTCCGGCGCATTCTGGCCGTCAATCTGGAGGGAACCTTCTTCTGCTGCCGGGCCGCCGCCCGCGTGATGATCCCGCGCCAAAGCGGCAGCATCGTCACGCTCGGCTCCATCTTCGGCCGCGACACCCCCGCCGGAGCGGCGGCGTATGGCGCCTCGAAGGCGGGCATCGTGGCGCTGACGCAGGCGGCGGCGCGGGAACTGGGGCCGCACGGTATCCGGGTGAACTGCATCAGCCCCGGCAACATGGACACCGAGATGCACTGGGCTGCGCTCCAGCGGCGCGCGGACGCCGCTGGCGAGCGCTTCGAGCACCTGCAAGACGCCGTCCGGGCGAGCGTGCCCCTTGGGCGGCACGGCACGGCGGCGGAGGTTGCCGCCGCCGTCGCGTTCCTCGTCTCGCCGGACGCCGCCTACATCACGGGGCAAACGATCAATGTGGATGGCGGCTTCCAGCCGCGCTAGGGGCCAGTTGGCGCTAGATGGACCGCCGGCCAGTGATGAGCTGGTAGACCAGCACGATCACAGCAATAACGAGCAACAGGTGAATGAGCGCCCCGCCGACGGGCACGACGAGAAAGCCCAACAGCCACAACACCACCAGAATGACAACCAATGCCCAGAGCATGAGAACCTCCGGTACGTGCCTCGGCCATCGCGCTGGTGGCCGTTACGGTATCAATGCATACCGTGGGCCATCTTCCCCCACCGGACCATAGGCGCCCGATGGCGCTGGAGCAGGCCGGTGGGCGTCCCGGCGTCGCCGCGCGACACCCCCGATGCCCACCGCGCCCCGGCGACGCCCCGACGCCCGCTCTCTGATGTCCACCGCCAAGCGTCAAACCCCGATGTCGTCCCGACCGCTGGAAGGACCGCCCACCCCCAACTCCAAGGTCACAGCGCCCTTCCCTCCGCCTCGCATCCCGACCTGCACGGCCCGCGTTCGGGCCCGGCGCGGTGATGATGGGCGTGGCGAGGTTGAAGGCGGGGTCGCGAGACTAGGGGTGCGCGGTCCTTGTGCTGCCAGTTCGGAACGACATCGGGGCGGGCCGTGGTGGGCATCGGAACGTGAGGTCATGAGCTTGGAGCTGGCGGTGGGCGGTCCCTCCTGCGGTCGGGACGACATCGGGGTGAGGGAGCTCGCGGTGGGCATCGGAGAGCGGGCAGCGCCCCTCATGCTCCCGTGCCTCCGTACTCCTCCACCCCCCTACACCCCCTGAGCGCGCAGCGCGGCGCCCCCTGAGCGAAGCGGCTCCCCCTGCGTTACCGCCCCGTGAGCCGGCGCAGCTTCTGCCACGGGTTCAGGCGCTGGGCGGAGACCATCAGCCAGTAGGGCTCGTCGTACTGGATGCCGGGGATGCTGACCACGTTGCCGAACTGGCGCACATCCGAGGTGAGGCCCGCCTCGCGCAGGATATCGACGATGCGGGAGACGCTGTTCTCCGGGGTCGCTTCGGAGCCGTGGAACTCGAGGATCACCTCATCGACCAGCCGCAGCCGGGGCGCCGCTTCCTCCAGCACCGCCGTCTCCATGCCCTCGATGTCCAGCTTCAGCAGCGCCACCCGCTCGGTCAGCAGCGACGAGAGGGTCACGGCGGGGGCTTCGACGACGACGAGGTCTTCCCCCTCATGCCACGGCTGGCGTAGCGCGGAATCGCCCCACGCGCCCGGTTCGTCGTCATTCATGGTGGTGTAAAAGGTGATCGTGCCGGGATGGGGCGCTAAGGCGGCGTGGGTGGCGGTGGTGTGGGTCAGGCGGTTGTGGGCAATATTCTCCTGCAGCAGCGCGAAGGTGACCGGGTTCGCCTCGTAGGCGCGCACACGGGCATCCGGAAAGTGGCGCTTGAAGTAGTGCGTGGCCGCGCCGACGTGCGCCCCGGCGTCGATGATCAGGGGGGAGCGGCGGCTGGTGGTGAAGCCGTACTCGTGCTGCTCGAACACGTCGTCGCAGATGCGGCGGAACTCTTCCTCGTTGCGGTAGCGGAACTCGTAGCCGGCGCAGGCGATCAGGGGCGGGGCAGATGCCGGGCTTTCCTGCGTGGGGGTCGTCACGCGTGTTGCCTCCAGAAGGTGGACAGCGCGCGCCTGCGCGGCGGCACGGCGCTGGCGCAGCCACTTTTCGCTGTGGCCGCACGTCGTGCGCAAGGGTAGCAGCGGCCCGCCCGGAACGGGCTACCCTTCTGCATCGTGGTGAACGATGATCCGGTGACGCAACGAGAGAAATGGAGCAGACGCATGGGAACCCCGCCGCACTTGCAGATCTCGGATTTCGGGCTGTCGCTGGAGGTCGGCCCGGCGGGCACGCCGCAGCCGGTGGTGCAGACCCTGCAGGCCCGGCTCAGCCCGGCCGGGTTGCACTTCCTCGCGGAAGGCGGCATCGCGGAGGCGGGGCGGCGCGCGCCGGTCGGGATGCAACTGCAAAGCATCGCCGTCAATGATGCCGGCATCGATGTCAAGGTGCGCATCTCCAAGAGCATCATCAAGGGTGAACTGGGAACGCGGCTGGCGCTTTCGGCGCCCGGTGGGCAACTACTGCGCGTGGAACTGACCAACGTGGAGATGCCCGCGTGGGTCCCGCTGGATCTGGTGCTGGAGGCGGCGGTGAAGCGCTCGAACGGGCTGGTGCAGCGCGACCCGGCGAATTCGCGCGCGCTCCTGCTGAACCCGGCCACGCTGCTGAGCAGCTTCGGGGTGCCGGCGCGGTTCGCGCCCGGCAAATGGGCGGTGGCCACCTCCACTGACGGCATCGACCTCGGCTTTCAGGAAGCCTGAGCCGCGCCATGTGGCGGTGGCGGCGGCCGCACTACTACGGCTGGCGGATCGTCTGGACGCTGGCGCTGACGGAAACGGTCTCGTGGGGCATCCTGTTCTACGCCTTCACGGTGTTTCTGGCGCCGATGCAGGCGGAGCTGGGCTGGTCCACGCCGGCCATCACCGGGGCGTACTCGCTGGCCCTGCTCGTCTCGATGCTGCTGGCGCCGCCGCTGGGGCGCTGGCTGGACCGCGCCGGGCCGCGCGTGCCGATGACCATCGGCAGCATCCTCGGCACGCTGCTGCTGCTGGCGTGGTCGCAGGTGCGCAATGAGGCGATCTTCTACCTGATCTTCGCCGGCATGGGCGTGGCGCTGGCGCTGACGCTCTACGAGCCGGCCTTCGCGGCGACTTCGGCGTGGTTCGTGCGCGGGCGGTCGCGCGCAATGCTGCTGCTGACTACCATCGGCGGTTTCGCCAGCACGATCTTCATCCCGCTGGCGGGCTGGCTGACCGATCAGCTGGGCTGGCGCGGGGCGCTGGTGGCGCTGGCGGTGATTTTGGGTGTGACCACCATCCCGGCGCACTGGCTGGTGCTGCGCCGCCGCCCGCAGGATATGGGCCTGCTGCCAGACAACGCGCCGCCGGTAGTGGGCGCGCCGCTGCCGCCACCGGCGGGGGTAACGGTCGCGCAGGCTCGGCGCGATCCGGCCTACTGGTGGCTGTGCCTCGCCTTCTTCCTCGGCACCGCCGCCAGCGTGGCGATTGGCCTGTACCTGATCCCGGTGTTGCTGGAGCGCGGCGATTCCATGGCGCAGGCCACCCTGCTGCTTGGCCTGCTGGGCCCGACACAGGCGGTGGGCCGCCTGCTGGTGACGGCGCTCGACCGGCGGTTGCCGGAGCCGGTGACGACGACGCTGCTGTTCGGGTTGCACGCGCTGGGCATGGCGATCGTCCTCGTGCCGGCGGGGCTGGCGGCGATGGTGCTGGCGATGGCCTGCTTCGGGGTGGGGCGCGGCGCGATCACGATCATGCGGGCGACGCTGGTGGCGAACCGCTATGGCATCGCGAACTTCGCGGCGATCAGCGGCATCCCGGCGGCAGCGCAGATGGCCGCCCGCGCCTCCGCGCCCATCGGCGGCGGCCTGCTGGTGAGCGCGCTGGGCAGCTATCAGGCGATGCTGGCGGTGATCCTCGCGATGGGCATCGGCTCGACCGTCGCCATCGGGGTGTTCGCGTGGCTGGCGCGGCCTTTGGCGTTAGGGGGAGACGCGCCAGCGGGCGCTTAGGGGGAGACGCTTCGCTCAGGGGGTGTAGGGGGGTGGAGGAGCACGACCGCCCAACACTGCGCCTGCCGCCGCGGCGCTCCACACCACCTTGTCGTCCCGTGTCCGCC
>JASGGF010000241.1:0-8248 GCA_047605145.1 Thermomicrobiales bacterium
CAATACCTACCCCAGTCAGCCGCGCATCGGGAGAGAGGTTGGGGTGAGGGCTCTTTAGGGAGGATTTGCCCTGCAAAGGCTCATTGGCGCCAAGCGTTTTCGACACGTGCGAAACACGGGCTCACGTGCTGTCACGTTCCACGAAGCTGCGTCGTCTTCTTTACAGAACCGGCCAGAACCGCTGGCCGAGCGTACAGAAAGGATCACCCTCGTGGAATTCCGCACCGAACGCCTGCCCGCCGCCTCGCCCGCTCTGCTGGGCCGCATCTTCCGCGGCATGATCGGCATGCACCTCCCGGACACCGGGTTGGAGCCGCTGCTGCTCGAACTGGTGAAGACCCGCGCCTCGCAGATCAATGGCTGCGCCTTCTGCCTCGATATGCACACCAAGGACGCTCGCGCCATGGGCGAAACCGAGCAGCGCCTGTATCTGCTCCCCGCGTGGCGCGACACCGACCTGTACACCCCGCGCGAGCGCGCCGCGCTGGCGTGGACCGAGGCGGTGACCGTGATCGCCGAAGACCGCGTGCCAGACGCAGTCTTCGATGAAGTGCGCCCGCACTTCTCCGACGATGAGCTGGCGGCGCTGACCATGGCCATCGTGGCCATCAATGGCTATAACCGCTTCAATGTCGCCTTCCGGCTCCCCGGCGGCGCCTACGAGCCGAGCATGCTGGCGGCGGCGCTGGCGTAGCCCGGCCATCGACCCCATCGCGGAGGGGACTCCCGCGTACGTTCGCGATGATTTCATGATCCTGGTGATGGAATGCGGGCAACTCTTGTCCGCATTCCACGCTATCATGGAGGTTCGGATGCGAACGGATGTTCGGCGCGGCCAGGGGCCGCGCAGAGAGGCAGCGCCAGCGTGAGTTGTGGAACCGCGACAGCGATGGAGGTCCGGGTGGTGGCGCCAGTGGCTGCTTGCCGGTGGACGCAGTGGGCAACGCAGGCGCATGCCGCTGCACAGGAGTGCGCTGCCGCTGCTGAACGTCAGCGGCTGGCCCGGGCCGCCGCCGAGACGCAGCGGGAACTGCAGGCGGCCACGGCCGCCGCCGAGGAAGCGATAGCCCACGCGCAGGCGCTCTCCCGGCAACTGGAGGCCATGGTGCAGGCGCTGCACTCGCCTGCGGTGGAGACCGTCGCCCCCCGCACGCCACCTGCGCACTGGGAGCGGCTCAGCCCGCGCGAGCGCGAGGTGCTGGCGCTGGTGGCGGAGGGGCGCTCCAACAAGGCGATCGCCACCGCGCTCTTCGTCTCCCCGAACACGGTCAAAACCCACGTGGCGGCGCTGTTGACCAAGCTGGAGGCGGACACGCGTGTCCAGTTGGCGGCGCTGGCTGCCGGTCAGGCGCCGTGGCCAGACGCCGCCTGACCGGCCGTCCTACCGCGCGATGATGGCGCCATTCATCCCGACCTGCTTGTGGCCGGGCACGTCACAGATGAACTTGTACGTCCCTGCCGGCAGGTTCAGGATCACCTCGCTCGTCGTCTGCGGCGGGACCGCGACCGTAATCTTCTGATCCCGGAGGGCGAAGCTGTGCGGCGCCTGTCCCCGGTTGATGAGGACCACCCGCACATCGGTGTTGGCCGGAATCACGAAGCGGCGCGGCTCGAAGTAGATGTCATACAGGCCGATTGTTTCCGTTGGCAGATTGGTGGTTGCGGCGACGGCGGCCGGTGAAGCGGCGGCTTCCGTGGTGGGCTGCGCCACTGGCGTGGCGCGCTGCTCCAGGGATGTCGCGTCTACCTCCTCGCCGGTGTATTCGCCTTCTTCCGAGATGGCGCTGTGGATCTGCCGCGGCTCACCCAGCGGCGCGGTCTTCGCGCCAGCGGGGACGCGGTCTGCGCTCATCAACTTCCAGATTGCGCCGGGTGTCGAGTCGTCCAGTTCCCCGGTGATCGTCGCCACGTAGAGGTTTCCCTCCCCATCCTCCCCGGAGGCGGTAATCTGCAGCGCGGTGTCCAGCATATTGGCGAATTGCCAGACGCCAGCCTCGTCCCGCACCAGACCGCGTATCTCGCCGGTGCAGAAGTCGCCGCTGAAAAAGATGCCGTCCAGCGCCGGGTCTTCCTTCCCGCGCGCGACGCCGAAGGCGACGACCGCGCACCCTTCGATTCCGTGCTGGTACTCGGCGACTGGCAGCACCCCGACCTGCTGGCGCGGGCACTCGGTGATTTCGGCCGGGAAGCAGTGGCTCGCTTCCAGCCAGTCCCAGCCGTAGTTCTGGCCGGCGTGGGTTCCGGCCGCCTGAAAGTCGATCTCTTCCCACGTGTCCGCCCCGACATCTCCGACATAGAAGTCGCCGGTCTTGCTGTCGAAGGCGAATTGCCACGGATTGCGGAAGCCCAGCGCCCAGATTTCGGCCCGGACCGGCGGCAGACTGTTGCGATAGTCCGCCGAAACCGCGCCTGGCCAGTTGCGGCGCTGCTTGCGCTCCTGCTTGGTATCGCGCTCGCCAGCGGCAGGAGTCGGCGGCTGACCGGGGTACGGGTTGTCGCTGCGCCAGTACCCGGCAAACGGATTGTCGGCCGGGATACCGTAGGGCTGGCCCGGTCCCACCCGGTCTACGTCGATGCGCAGGATCTTGCCCAACAGGGAGAACCGGTTCTGGGCGAGGTCCCACGCGTCGCCTTGCCAGCCGCCATCGCCGGTGGAAATGTAGAGGTACCCATCGGGCCCGAAGCGCAGGGTGCCCCCATTGTGCAGCGGCGAGGGCTTGGGAATCGTCATCAAGGGTCGCTCGGATTTGGGATCGGCGCGGTTCGGGTTCTGCGGATCGATGGTGAACTCGGAGATGGTGATCGCGCCATTGTCGTAGAGGTCGTTGTAGTCGACGTAGAACTTGCCGTTCTCCGCGAACTGCGGGTGAAACGCCAGCCCCAACAGGCCCTGCTGCCCCGGCCGCCCGGACACCACCGACGAGAGATCGAGGAACGGCTCCGGCGCGATCTGGCCGTCCGGCGTGACGATCTTCACCCGCCCGTCCAGCTCCACGACAAAGATGCGGCCGGAGTCATCCGGCGGCAGCGCAACGTGGGTCGGGATGCGGAAGCCATCCGCGACCAGCACCAGCTGAATCTGCGGATCTCCGGGGATCGTGCCGCCAAGGCGCGCCGTGGTGTCTGTCTGCGGCTGCGGCGCTGCGGCCGGGGTGGCGTTCTGCATCCCGAAGACGGCGTGATCCGGACCGGCAATGCTGGCCAGCGCCATCACGAGCAGCAGCACCGCCATAGTCAGAGGAACAGGGATTCGCACGAGCGCTCTCCACGATGGCAAGCGACCGGCGCGAGACGTGGTGCTTCGCCTGATGACAGGAGTGGTGGCCGGCGCGGGCGGCTGACCGGACCCTAGCGTACACCATGCGGCAGGATGCGCTGCGGGGGTAGGCAGGTGGAACTGCGCGAGGGGATACAAAAATCGGCCTGACAGGGTATCCCTGTCAGGCCGTTTCCAGCGCCGACCCGGAGGCCGGCGAGGGGACTAGTAGCGGCTGCCGTAGCTCGGCGCGGCCGCCCGCTTGTCCTGGAAGCACTCGCGGCAGTACACCGGCTTGTCGTTCCGCGGCTGGAAGGGGACCTCAGTCTCCTTGCCACAGGACGAGCAAACCGCCGGGTACATCTGGCGCGGGCCGCTGGAGTAGCCGCCACCGCCGCCGCCGCCGCGGGAATACCCGCCGCCGCCGCCGCTGGAGTAGCTGCTGCCGCCGCTGGAGTAGCTCGAAGAGCCACTGTCATAGCCGCTGGCAGCGCGCTGGGCCTTGCGGGCCGCGCGGCAGCTGGAGCAGCGCTGGGGCTCGGAATAGCCGCGCTCTGCGTAGAACGCCTGCTCACCAGCCGTAAAAGTGAATTCCTGCCCGCAATCGCGGCAGATGATCGTCCGGTCGCTCAATTCGCCGAAACCTCTCCTGTTTTGCCGTGTTCGCCACGGCACTCAAACCTTGAACCGTTCAAACGGGTTTCGGCGGTACGGAACGCCAGGATTCGCAACGTGCGGATCCCAGACGGTCATCGACGCTTCGACATCGTTCGTCTTGGTCACCTATGTATAGCACATTCAGGGGAGAAATACAGCCCCCCGTGGTGCATTCGCTACGGATTGTCCGGGGCCACCGCCTCCGGCGTCGCGGCGGCGGGCGTGGCCACAGCAGCGGGCGGTTTGGGCACCCCCATGCGGTCCGGCGCCACCACCACCAGCACGCCGAGCACCATGACCAGCAGGGTGACCAGCAGCACCGCAACCATGTGCCACTTGCCGGAGCCGGGTTTGATCTGCTGGCTCATCGGGAGGTGGGCCGGGGCGCCACGAAGGTGGCCGCGACGAGGGCGGAGAGCAGCGAGGCGATGAAGACGCCATTGGGGATGTGGATGGCGGCGGCCAGCCCCAGCTTGCGCCCCATGTACCCGAGCCCCAGTTGCGCCACCATCAGCGCGGTGACTACGAGGCCCGTGATCAGGATGCCACGCGGTAGCTCGCCGCGGCGCACCGCCAGAAACGCGGCCGCCGTCAGCAGAATGGCCAGAACGAATGAGCCGCTGCCCAGCCAGCCGTGCAGGCCGAGCATGTCACCGTGGCCGAGAAACAGAAACTGGCCGATCAGTGACGCCTGCACGATCACCAGCAACGCCGTGACGGCCGAAAGCCAACGAACTGCAACCATGTGAGGGAATGCTCCTTTCCGGGAGACGAGCTATGGCTGAACGGTGGCGTGTGTCACCAGCAGCCACGCGCTGCCGGTCGGAATGACCAGCAGGAGACCTTCCGACAGCGCCAGCACCGGGAGCGCGCTGGCGTGGTCTGCCGCGAGCAACCACGCGGCGGCCAACATCATGATGGCCGGGGAGGCCATGCCGGCCATCATCAGCTTGCCGGGCAGGGTCCACGGGCTCACCCGGGGCGGGGGATCAGTCGCCGGGTTGAGGCGGGCCCAGAGGCGGATAAGCGTGCCGCCCATCACCAGCCCGATAACGCCGAGGATGGCTAATGGGATGGCGAGCGAGAAGCGGTGCTGGTGGGGGATCAGGATCAGCCCCGGCACGATCATGGCGCCGAGCATGTTGGCGAAGATGAAGGTGGCAAAGTAGCTGACATCAGCAGTGTCGGGATTGCGGAAGATCGCCAGCCGCAGGGAAGCCGCCACGAACAGGAGGCCAAGCAGGGTGGCCGCCGCTGCGCCAGCAAGCGCGTAGAACGGCGTCCAGTCATCGAGCGCGGCGGCGAAGGTCGTATCCATACGTGGTCATGGTATCCGAGGGACCGCCGTTTGCGCGATGCATGGCGGGCGCAACGCCAAGGGGCGAGCCAGTTGGCCCGCCCCTTGGCGCGATCGTGCGATTCCGTTGCGCTGTTACTTCTTCTTGCAGAAGTAGTTGCCGTTCTTGTCGCTCTTGCACGTGCCGCGGCAGCAATCCTGATCCTTGCTGCAGGTTGAGTTGTCCGGGGTGCAGCGGCAGCGACCTTCATTCTTGTCGCAATAGCCGCGGCAGCAGGCGGAGTCCTTGCTGCAGCCGTCACCCTCGCCCTTGCAGCGGCACTCGCCCTGCTTCTTGGGGCGCTTCTTGCCGTTCTTCTTCTTTTTCTTCTTCTTGGCGCCCTTGCAGTCACCAGAGCAGCATTGGCTGCCCTTGTCGCACTTGTCGCCCGAGAGGCGGCACCCCTCAATGAGCACCTCGTCGTCGGCAGCCAGTCCCAGATCGGCCTTGGCCAGAGTGACCAGCGCCACGCCAGCGCCGGTCATATCGCGCAACGCGGTGCGGCGGTCGATCATCCCGCCCAGCATCCGCGTCCAGTTATCGAACCGGCACTCGTCCATGCGACCTCATGTCCTCTTGCAAAGCGCGAACGCACACAGAATCCCGTCGGGACGCGCGTTCTTCGCTGACAACACACGATGCCATAACGTGCGCAGCCCGAGCCCGGTTTCACATCATGTCTTGTTTGGAGCGTTGCATGTGATCATTTGGGAGTCAACCGGTATTGCCCGCTACGAGTCCTGATCGCGTGTCAAGCCGGACCGGTGTCTGCGGGTCCGGTCTCCGGGCCTCAGGCCGATTGCGGGGGACCGCCGTCCCCGCTATCCTCGCCATATTGCACCCGGTTCGGTCCAACCAGCAGGCGTCATCGTCCTTCCGCCTTGCAGACGTCACAGGGGGTCCATGTCCGTCGTCCAGCAGGCAGCGCTGCCATCAACCATGGCGAACGCCATTGACCTTCCGGCCGGCCTGAGCGCCGCCGATGCCGCCGCCCGCCTCAAGAGCGAGGGCGGCAACACGACGCCGGATACCGGCGGCCGCACGTGGTGGGATATCATCCGCCGCAATCTCTTCACCTTCATCAATATCACGCTCATCCTGATCGGGCTCGTCCTGATCGGCATGGGCCGCCCGCGCGACGCGCTGCTGGCCTCCGGGCTGGCGGTGATCAACGGCATCGTGGGGGTCATTCAGGAGGCGCGGGCCAAGCGGCGGCTGGAGCAGATCGCGCTGCTGAACCGCACGCAGGCCAGCGTGGTGCGGGATGGCGCGCTGGCGCAGCTCGATCCCACGCAGATTGTGCGTGGCGACGTGCTGCGCATCCAGCCCGGTGATCAGGTGTTCGCCGATGGCACGTTGCTGCCGGGCAGCGCCGTGCAAATGGACGAGTCGTTGCTCACCGGCGAGGCGGACCCTGTCGGGAAGGCGCCGGGCGATACCGTCTCCTCCGGCAGCTTCTGCCTCACTGGCGCGGGCTGGTACCGCGCTGATCACGTGGGCGCCGAGAGCACCGCCGCCCAAATGACCGCCAACGCGCGGGCGTACCGGGTGGCGCTGACGCCCTTGCAGGTGCAGGTGAACCTGATCGTGCGCCTGCTGCTGGTGCTGGCGTCGTTCTTTCTGGTCAGCATCCTGCTCGGTTCGGTGATCTGGGATTACCCCATCGAGGACACCATTCTGGCGGCGGCGGTGGTGCTGGGCATTGTGCCGTCAGGGCTCTTCCTGATGATCGTGGTCACCTATTCCATGGGGGCGGTGCGGCTGGCCACGCGTGACGCGCTGGTGCAGGGCACGAACGCGGTTGAGTCGTTGTCCAATGTCGATGTCTTCTGCATGGACAAGACCGGCACCCTGACCGCCAACGCCATGCGGCTGGACCGGGTGCAGCCGATCTCCGGCTCGGAGGAGGACGCGCGGCGGATGCTGGGCGCCTTCGCCCGCAGCGCCGCCACCGGCACCAAGACCAGCGAGGCTATCGCAACGGGGACGGAGGGTGCGGCCTGCCCGGTGCTGGCGGAAATCCCCTTCGCCTCCGCCTACAAGTGGAGCGCCATCAGCGCCGACGCGCCGGGGTTGCGCGGGGTGTTCGCGCTGGGGGCGCCGGAGTTTCTGGCGCCCCAGTTGAGCGGCCCGGCCCCAACGCCGCCCGAGGGGTGGGCGGAGCAGGGCATCCGCATCCTGCTCTTTGCGCACGGCGCGGAGCCCGGCGAGTTCGGCGAGCGGGACGGCCTGCCCACCCTGCCGCCCGGCGTCCTGCCGGTGGCGTGGGTGGGGCTGACCGACGAGCTTCGCCCCCATGTGGCGCAGGCGCTGGAGGGGTTCCGCGCCGCCGGCATTACCCTGAAGGTGATCTCCGGGGATAACCCGGAGACGGTGGCGGCGCTGGCGCGGCAGGCGGGCCTGAGCGGCGATGTGCAGCTCGTCTCTGGCATCGATCTGGACAAAATGGATGACGCCGAGTTTCAGGAAGCCGCCGAACGCGCCACCGTTTTCGGCCGGGTGACGCCGGAGCAGAAGCAGCGGCTGGTCGAGGCATTGCGCGGCAAGGGCCACTACGTCGCCATGACCGGCGATGGCGTCAACGATGTCCTCAGCCTGAAGCAGGCGAATCTGGGTATCGCCATGCAGAGCGGCAGCCAGGCCACGCGGGATGTCGCCGATATCGTGCTGCTGCGCGATTCGTTCGGGGCGCTGCCGGACGCGTTTCTGGAGGGGCAGCGGATCCGGCGCAGCCTGTGCCGCATTCTGGAGTTGTTCCTCTCCCGCGTGTTTGCGGTGGCGCTGCTGATCCTGGCGGTGCTGCTGGTGCAGGCCGGGTTCCCCCTCTCGCCGGCGCAAATCTCGCTGCTGACGCTGCTGACCGTGGGTATCCCGACCTTCGGCATCGCCGTCTGGACGCCGCCCGGCCCTCCGCCGCGCAGCTTGCCGAAGCGACTGCTGCGCTTCGTGCTGCCGGCATCGACACTACTGGCAGAAGCGGCCTTTGCGGTTTACCTGG
>JASGGF010000242.1:0-8230 GCA_047605145.1 Thermomicrobiales bacterium
GTACGTTGACGACCTCAAGATCACTGGCATGGGCGTCGTGGCGATTGTGCGCAGCCCGCACCCGCACGCCACGATCGTCTCCATTGACAAGTCGGCCGCGCTGGCGATGCCCGGCGTGATCGACGTGGTCACCGGCGACGAGTTGGCCCAGTTCTGCGGCTCGCTGGCCGGCGGCTCCGCCGAGGGCGGCAGCGGCGAAGAGGCGAACCCCATCGAGAAAGAAGAGGAGGCCGAAACCTCCCCGCCGATCTGGCCGCTGGCGCGCGGCAAGGTCCGCTACGTCGGAGAGGCGGTCGTCGCCGTCGTCGCCGAGTCGAAGTATCAGGCCGAGGACGCCGCCGAGGCGGTCGAGATCGAGTACGACGTCCTCGACAGCATCACCGATCCCGAAGCGGCGATGGAGGACGGCGCGCCGCAGATCTACGCCTCCCAGAAGAACAACATCGGCGCCCGCTGGGATCGCGATCACGGCGATATCGAGGCGGCCTTCAAGGACGCCCCGATTGTGGCGAAGGCGCGCATCCGCTCCCAGCGCCTCTCGGCGGTGCCCATGGAAGGGCGCGCCGTGGCGGCCATGCCCGACCCGCTGATCAACGGCCTGACGGTGTGGACCTCCACGCAGGCGCCGCACTGGAACCGCTCCGGCATCGCGGCGGCCATCGGCCTGCCCTCGACCAAGGTGCGCGCCATCGCCCCGGAAGTGGGCGGCGGCTTCGGCGTCAAGATCGGCGCCTATCAGGAAGACTTCATCGTCGCCGCGCTGGCGTACAAGATGCAGCGGCCCCTGAAGTGGATCGAGACCCGCACCGAGAATTTCCTCGGCACGAACCACGGGCGCGACCAGTGGGCCGATGTCGAGATTGCCGCCGATGAAAACGGCAAGGTGCGCGGCCTGAAGATGCACGTGGTGCAGGATCTGGGCGGCTTCCCGCGCGGCACTGACCTCGCGGAGCTGACCGGGCGCATGTCCTGCGGCTGCTACGACATTCCGGCGCTGGAGTTCCGCTCCGTCAGCGTCTACACCAACAAGATGGCGCTCGGCGCCTACCGTGGCGCGGGCCGGCCGGAAGCGGCGTTCTACGTCGAGCGCGCGATGGACCTGCTGGCGGACGCTGGCGGCTTCGACAACGCCGAAGTGCGCCGCATCAACTTCATCCCGCCGTTCGACAATGGCTTCACCACGAACGCCGGCGAGAAGTACGACACCGGTGACTACGAGAAGCCGCTGGACAAGGCGCTGCAGCTGGCGGATTACGCCGGCCTGCGCGCAGAGCAGGCGAAGGCCCGCGCCGAGGGCCGCTACATCGGCATCGGCATGGCCTCCTACGTCGAGATCTGTGGCTTCGGCCCGTTCGAGAGCGCCACGGTCCGCGTGGAGACGAACGGCGATGTGACGGTCTACACCGGCATCTCGCCGCACGGTCAGGGGCAGGAGACCACCTTCGCCCAGATCGTGGCGGACGGCCTCGGCGTCTCGATGGACGTGGTTGGCGTCAACCACAGCGACACGCTGAACACCCCTCAGGGCAACGGCACCATGGGCAGCCGTGGTCTGGCCGTGGGTGGCGGCGCGCTGGTGCTGTCCATGAACAAGGTGCAGGAGCGCGCCAAGGCGATTGCCGCGCACCTGCTGGAGGCGGCGCCCGAGGATATCGAGGTCGAGGACGGCTCCTTCCGCGTCAAGGGCGTGCCTGACCGTGGCGTGACGCTGGCGGAGATCGCGGCGGCGGCGTACGGCGGTTCGCTGCCACAGGAGTTCGGCGCGGGCCTTGAAGCCACCGAGTTCTTCCGCCCGGAGGACGAGACCTTCCCGTTCGGCACCCACATCGCCGTGGTCGAGGTCAACCCGGATTCCGGTCAGGTGACCTTGACCAAGTTCCTCTCTGTCGATGACTGCGGCCCGATCATCAGCCCGAAGCTGGTGCGTGGTCAGGTTCACGGCGGCGTAGCGCAGGGCATTGGTCAGGCGCTGCTGGAGGAAATCGTTTACGACGACAGTGGCGAGCTGATCACGGCGACCCTGAACGAGTACGCGATTCCCCGGGCGGTTGATTTCCCCGAGATGGAGACGCACCACACCGAAACGCGCACCTACCTGAACCCGCTTGGGTCCAAGGGCATCGGTGAGGCCGCGACCATTGGCTCCACCCCGGCGGTGGCGAACGCCGTCATCGACGCGCTGGAGCCGTGGGGTGTTACCCACCTCGACGTGCCGATGACTGCCGAGAAGGTCTGGCGCGCGATCCAGTCCGGCACGCTCAAGAGCGCCGCCGACTAGCGCGAGTTGATCTACAAACGAACCCCCGCTCTCTGGCGACAGGGAACGGGGGTTTCGTCTTTGGTGGAGGCTCTGATTGCCGGCGTGAGAAACCCTCACCCCAAACCCCTCTCCCTTTGCGAAGGGCGAGGGGCTTTCTGTGGTGGGGCGGCGTAGGGGCTGGGGGTGAGGGTTTCTACGGCTGGTCGATGACGATGCCGCGCTCGGTGGCCCATGCGTCGATCAGGCGGCGGGCGATGCTCAGCTTCGGCGGCACATGCGGCAGGGAGCCGGCGCCGTACCAGTCCGCTTCCGCCAGCTCGCCGTCGTCCAGCGAGATCTCGCCGCCCGCGTGCCGCGCCCGGAAGCCGATCATGATGCCGTGGGGGAATGGCCACGGCTGGCTGCCGAAGTAGGCGATATCGGTCAGGTCGAGGCCGACTTCTTCGCGCACCTCGCGCTGCACCGCTTCTTCCAACGATTCGCCCGGCTCCACGAAGCCGGCGACGATCCCGAAGCGCCCGGCCACGAACTGATGCCCGCGCGCCAGCAGGATCTGCTCGCCGCGCTCGATCAGCACGATGATGGCGGGTGACAGCCGGGGGTACGACATCAGTCCGCAATTGGGGCACTTGCGGGCGCGTTCTCCCGGCACAAGGGCCATGGGCGTGCCACAGCGGCCGCAGAACTGGTGGTCGCGGTCCCACGCCACGATCTGGGCGGCGCGGCCCGCGACGACGTAATGCTCCTCCGGCACCTGATCGAAGAGCGCGCGCAGCCCGATCAGCGCCAGCCCGTCTGGTGGGGTGAACCCGGCCGGGAGCTCCGCTGACCAGCAGGGCGAACCGTCCAGATCGCCGAGAAACTGCTGCCGCACCGGCTCCAGCCCGCGCTCGCGGAGATCGTCCCACTGGAGCAGACGAATTGCTCCGTCGTCGACGGCCGTAAGGAGCTCCCCGTGCGCGATCGCCAGGCAGATGCCGGCCGGGGCGCCGCCGGGTTCATTCGTTGCCGTCGGGTGCGGATCGATAGCGGCGGCGAAACTGGGTCGGGTTGGCGTACTCATCCGGCGGGTGTCGCCTCCGTCTCGGGCGTGGGGGTGGCGGCATCCTCGGGGATCTCCGCCGCGCGAAAGGTCATGATGCCGGCGTCCGCCTTCAGGGTGAGGTGTAGCTTGCCGTCGCGGAAGACGTAGGAGCGGACGTAGCCGAGATCTTGCACGAAGTCATTCGAGAGCGAGTCGCGCTGGCACATGGCGCGGGTCATGCCGCCGATCTTCAGGCCCAGCGTCTCGTCTCCTGCCTGCCATTGCCCGAGCGCGCGGTTACAGTCCGCGCCGATGGCCAGCTTGCCGCCCGGCAGGAACATGAGCGTGTAGCGCGCGGGCTCGTTGGGGGTGACAAGCGAATCATCGCCGCCCTGAAACTGCTCCCACTGCCAGATCACGCCATCCAGGCTTGCGCGCATTGCCACCTCGCCATGGGGACCGCTCAGAACCAGCAGCCCCTCGTCGTCGAAGGCGAAACTGGTGGCGTCGTTGATCGCCGCGACAAACGCCTGATCGTGGGAGTCAGCCGGGCACAGCGCCAATGTCGAGATCCCCGGCAGCACCGTCAGGGCTCCATCAGCCATTGTGTAGCTGGCGGTGGCCCGGTTGCAATCCGCCTGCATCAGGATCGAGCCGTCTGCCAGAAACTGCGCGTTGTAGCGTGCAGGATCGGCAATCTCCGTTGCTGCGCCATCCCCGCCGGAGATGCGCGTCGCTTGCCAGACGATGGGCGGAATGCTGGCGGCGGGCGGCACGGGCGTGGCCTGCGCGAGCAGTTGGCTCAAGCCCAGCAGGGGCAGCAGCACGAGCGCGATGAGCGACATGGCGGACCTCCCGAACGCCCGGCGCTACGGGGTTACCACCACCGTGCCGAGCATATTCGGATGGTAGACGCAGAAGTACGGGAATGTCCCTGCCGTGTCGAATTCCTGCGTGAAGGTCTGGCCGTAGATGATGGCGCCGGAATCGAGGGCGGACTTCGCGGCTCCCACGCCGGTGGCGGTGTGGGGGGCGTTGTCCATATCTGTCCACGCGATGCTGTCGCCCGCCCGGATGGTGACCGTCTGCGGGATGTAGAGGAAGCCCTTGATGGGCACCTCAACGGTGACCGGGGCGGCAACCGCTGGCGTCGCAGCCTCGGCCTGCCAGAGCCCGGCCGTTGCTGCGCTGGTGGTCTGCGTGGCCGGCGCTGGCGAAGCGTCCGTTTCGCGGCGCACGCTGCCCACCAGCAGCATCCCGGCTAGCGACAGACCGATGACCAGCCCGGTCCGAACGAGGTGGCTCATGCACACAACTCCCCCGCCGCTGGCGCCGGTGATCCGGGCGGCGGCGCGCTTGCAATTTTCAGGCACTGCGTTGACTCGAAACCGAAGCATAGTACGCGGATCGTGGCCAAAATGTTCCGCGTAGGCGCCCCGGAGGTCGCATTTGCACATTCGCGTGCAGATGCCGCACCTCGTTTGTCCAATTTGTCCGTTGACAGCACCAAATGCGCATTCATACAATCGCTGCACTCGGCGAGCACAAGAGGGAATGCAGCGGCCACGTGCGCCGTCGCGCCACAGGGTCTCGCAGGGCACACGTGCGGCTGGCGCACGCGGTGACCATCATGAGGAGGGTCTCGTGTCAAGGGAACTCGCCACTCGTCGGCTATTTGCCGATGCGCTGTCCGGGCGAATCGACCGCCGCACCGTGCTCACGCGGGCGGCCGCGCTGGGCTTGTCCGTTCCGGTTGCGGGCGCGCTAGCGCGCGCCACGTCGATGCCGGCGTTCGCCGCTGATCCGAATGTGCTGGAAATCACCTCATACGACTGGCAGGTTGCGCTCCACCCGGGCCTGACGGTCTACAACGAGGAGTTCAACAAGACGTTCCCGATCAAGGCGGACGTTGCGCCGTCGGCGGCTTTCAGCACGGATGTCTTCCTTTCCGAGGCGGCAGACAAGAAGAGCACCTGGGACGTCTACACCGGCGTCACCCCGTTCCTTGAGATGATTCAGATGGTTTCGTCTGATGTCATCGAGCCTTGGGACCCGTATCTGCCGGAAGGTCTGCTGGATGACCTCTTCCCGCCGATCCGCGAAGAGGGTTCGTACGAAGGTAAGTTCTACGTCTGGCCGTGGCTGCTGGATATCATCGTCAACGGCTGGAACGCCGAGATTGTGACGAAGGCGGGGCTCGATCCTGAAGTCGGCCCGGTGACCTGGGACGAGCTGCTGGCGAACGCCAAGAAGGTCATGGACAGCGGCGCTGCGCCGTTCGGCGTGACCTTCGACTACCACGCCTGGCGCTCGCTGATCCCCATCTCCCACTCCATCAGCCTGGATGTCTACGACAAGGACACCGGCCTCTTCATGTGGAATGGCGACGTCGCCGTGCAGGCGCTCGAAATCATGAAGCAGATGATGCCGCTGGCCAACCCGGACGTGCTGAACCCCGGCGCCACTGACGGCGGCGTCAACCAGACCCCGGACGAGCAGGCGTTCGCCTCGCAGCAGGTGGCCTACTACATCAAGTACCAGAACGCGCACCTGCGCTTCGCCAGCACCTGGCCCGATCCCAGCCAGGTCCGCTTCGGCTCCCTGCCGAAGACGGAGGACGGCGCCGGTGGCACCGTCTTCTGGACCACCGGTTCCGTGCTGCTGAAGTACGGAGAGAACAAGGAAGAGGCGGCCAAGTATCTGGACGGCCTTGCCCACTATGAGCCAATCTGGCAGAACTCGGTGCAGGGCAACCTGCCGGAGTCTTCGGCGGTTGGCCAGCTCCCGGTGCTGCAAAGCATGTGGGCGGAGTACGAAGAGAACCGGCCAGACTGGATGACGGACTGGGCCTTCGCCATCAAGGATGCCCTGCCGACGGCGCAAGCGATTGCGCCGACGATCCTGTCCATCCAGCAGTTCGACATCGCGGCGCCGTTCTACCTCGCGTATCTGCGTGGGGAAGAGGCGGACGCCAAGGCGGCGCTGGACAAGGCCATGGACGCTGTCCAGGCCGCGTACGACGACGCGACCGCCTAACGGCGGCCTCCGGGAGCTGGCATCGCGCCAGCTCCCGGAGCATCCTCCGGGCACACGCCCCAGCAATGTTGGTCGGGGAGCGGTTGCCGCTCCGGTCTCGAGGATCAGATGGCACAGCTCTCCGCGGCGAATCCAGAACGGCCGCCGGTTACGCCCGGCAAGTCCGGCCAGCAGCGCTTCTCCGAGTGGATGTCCAACGTCGGCATTGGCTGGCTCTTCCTCATCCCTGCGCTGATCTTCTTTATTGGGTGGCAGATTCTGCCGATCGTGCGCGTCGCCTGGTTTTCGCTGCTTGATTACCGGCCTATTCAGGCATCCCGCCCGGTCACGTTCGTTGGCCTCGATAACTACGCCAAGGCGGTTTCCGACACACTCCTGCACCAGGGCATCTGGCGCGCGGTGGTCTTCACGGCGCTCTTCGTGCCGGGCATGATCATCTTCCCGATGTTCCTGGCCGTGCTGATCGACCGCGTGACGCACCCGCGGATGGCGGCGTTCTACCGGTTGATTCTGCTGATTCCGGCGATGATCCCTGGCCCACTCATTTTCCTGCTCTGGAAGTGGATGTATGACGGCTACATTGGGCCGATCAACTTTGTTCTGACGGATGTGACCGGCTGGTACACGATTCAGAACCAACCGCAATGGATGAGCAACCAGTTAGTTATCCCGGCGCTTGCCATCATGGAATGGTGGTGGGGGCTTGGGTATCACACCATGTTCTTCCTGGCCGGGCTGGCAACGGTGCCGCGCGATCTCTTCGACGCGTCCCGGGTTGACGGCGCGAACGAATGGCAGATGTTCTGGACCGTTACGTTCTGGCGGCTGCTGCCGGTGACGCTGGTGCTGGTCGTGCTGCGCTTCGGCACCGCCATGGCGGTCATCGACGAGTACCTGATCATGGGCGGCTTCCTGCGGGACCGCCCGACCTACACCTGGACGGTGTACATGTGGGACACCGCGTTCCAGGGGATCCAGGACCGCGGCTATGGAGCGGCCATTGGCTGGGTCGGCACCTTCTTCATGTTGGTGGTGGTGGCGATCCTCTTCCGGCTCTTCCGGCCGCGAGACTAGGGAGCACGCACACGTATGGCTACTGCTGAGTCGATTTCCCCGGTCTCCACGCCCTTGCCGGCGTCGGTGACGGTTCCGCGCCGCTCCCGTATCAAGTGGGGCACGGTGGCGCGACACGTGGTGCTGGTGCTGTTTGCGCTGGTGATCCTGTTACCCATCTTCTGGGTGATCCTGCTCTCGGTGAAGTCGCTGCCGGACGCGTACCAGAACGACATCTGGCCAAAGACGTTCGACTTCACGCACTACGGCTTCGCGCTGACGAAGATCCCAACGTTGCCGACCAACTACCTGAACAGCATTGTGGTGACCGTGGGCACCGTGGTGGTGGCGACGGTCCTCGCGGTGATGGCCGGGTACGTGATGGTGTTTCTGGCAGTGCCGGGGATGCGCATCGTGTTCGCGCTGCTCGTGGCCTCGATGTTCTTCCCGACGCGGGTCACGGCGGTGATCGCCATCTTCGAGACGCAGAAGGACCTCGGGCTGCTGAACATCCCGGCCGGCCTGATCTTCCCGTACGTCTCGCTCTCCCTCGCCATCTCGATCTTCGTGATGCGCGGCATGTTCCAGACCGTGCCGCGCGAGATCTTCGACGCCGCGCGCATTGACGGCGCCGGGCCGGTGCGCACACTGCTCGGCATCATGCTGCCGATGGTGAAGAATGGCGTGGTGGTGGTGATCATCATCAACTTCGTGGCCGCGTGGGGCGAGTACCTGCTTGCCAAGACGCTGAACACCAACCAGTCGGCGCAGACGCTGCCGGTCGTCCTTGCGACGGCCACCGGCGGCATGGGCGCGTGGGTGTGGCCGCGGCTCGCCGCCGTCTACATCATGGCGAT
>JASGGF010000243.1:0-8218 GCA_047605145.1 Thermomicrobiales bacterium
CTCCCGATGCGCGGGAGAGGGGCTCTTGCCCCGGATGTTCGCGCCAGATTCGGCGCGGTTACGCCGCACACCCCACCCAATGTCGCGAATCGGCTCCCTTCTCCTGCGCATCGGGAGAGGGGCTGGGGGTGAGGGCCGTTGCCGCGAGCCAGCCTGTTTCCCAATATCTACCCCAGACAGCCGATGCGCTGGAGAGGGGAGCCGTTCCACCGCGGTAGGACGGGTTTATGGCGTCACCATGCCGAATCTGGCGCGATCATCTTGGTCGCGAGCCCCTCTCCCGCGCCTCGGGAGAGGGGTTGGGGTGAGGGCTCGCCGGCGTCACCGAGCTCCATAATGCCTCTACCTACCCCAGTCAGCCGCGCACCGTCAGACGGGTTGGGATGAAAGCGCTCCAGCGTCGTGAAGCCGCACAGTGCCCGAATACCTTCCCCTGTCAGCCCGCCGACTGGAGGAGGTATTGCAAACACGATGCGTCGTGCTGCCGGCGAACCCTAATCCCAACCCCACTCCCTTGGCGAAGGGCGAGGGGCTGGGGGTGGAGGTTGCTTCGCGTCACGTGAATCCCTACCAGCGTGCCGGGTGCGGTTGCCCGCGCCCACGCTGCCGTATGATGCCGCGCAGGATTCGCAGCGGGAGGGAAACGTGACAGAGGGCAAGGGAACGATCATCGTGGGGGCGGGGCCAGCAGGCGCCGTGCTGGCGGCGCGGCTGGTGGAGGCAGGCGAGCGCGTCCTGCTGATCGAGGCTGGGCCGGATTACGGCCCGTTCGGCTCCCCGGAGTGGCCGGCAGCCTTGCTCGATCCCACCCGCATGCCGGTGGACGATGTCTCGTGGAACTACCTGTCCGCGTCGCAGCACGGCCAACCGGATCACCACCTGCAGCGCGCTCGCGTCATCGGCGGCTGCTCCGCCCACAACGGCGCGGCGGCGCTGTGGGGGCACCGCGCTGACTACGACGCGTGGGCCGTGGACAACCCCGGCTGGTCCGCCGATGACTTGCTGCCGCTGTTCGAGACGGTCAACGAGAAGCTGCGAGTGCATGTGCCGCCGGCGGATTGGGTGACGCCGTTCCACCACTACGTCGTCGAGGCGGTGCAGCAGGCGGGCTACCCGGTGATCCCGGACCTCTCCAGCCTCGATCCGGAGTATGGATTCTCCATTCACCCGGTCAACATCGACCCCGAGACGCGCACCCGCTGGCACGCCGCCTTCGCCTACCTCGACGACCTGCGTGACGACCCGAACTTCACGCTGCTGCCAGACACCATCGTCGACCGCGTGCTGCTGGAGCGCGGCCGCGCGGTGGGCGTGTCCGTGATCGGCCCTGATGGCCCGGCTGAGTTACGGGCAGACCGTATCATCCTCGCGGGCGGCGCGTACGGCACGCCGCTGATCCTGCTGCGCTCGGGCATCGGGCCGGCGGACAAGCTGGCCGGCTGGGGCATCCCGCTGCAGCGTGATCTGCCGGGCGTGGGGGAAAACCTGCACGATCACCCCGCTGCCGCCGTGGTCTATGAGGCGACGCCGGAGATGATGGCGGAAATGGATGCCTTCGTAGCCAGCGGCGGATTGGCGCGGGAGGAAGGCACGACCGGGCTGGTCAGCTCCAGCCGCTGCGAGGGGCCGTACGACACGCATATCTACCCGGTGGCCCCGCACCCGTACGGCGACGAAGGCTGGCGCTTCGCCATCGCAGCGGCGGTGATGGCGCCGCGATCGCGCGGCTCGATCAGCCTCAACCCGGACACCCCCACCGACCCCGAGGCCGCCCCCGTCATCGACACCAACTACCTGAGCGATGCGGAGGGCTACGACCTGCAGGTGCTGGCCGAGGCGGTGGAGCGCAGCCGGGAGCTGGGCGCACAGCCGGCGCTCGCCGCCGTGCTGCCGCGCGAGGTCTCACCCGGCCCGGAGGTGGCGACACGCGAGGATATCATGGCGTGGCTCCTCGCCAACGCCACGCACGACTACCACCCGGCGGGGACCTGCCGCATGGGGCCGGCCAGCGACCCGATGACCGTGGTGGATGCCTCCGGCCACGTCCACGGCGTGCCGGGCCTGATGGTGGTCGATGCGTCCATCATGCCGTTCGTCACCCTCGCCAACACCAACGTGCCGGTCTTCGCCATCGCGGAGAAGATGGCGCGCGACCTGCTGCAGCCGGAGCCGGTCGGCTGAACAGCGCGTGGGTGGGCGTTACGGTGAGGCCGTAACGCCCGCCCCTACTACGATGTCGTCCCGAGTCCGCAGACGAGGGACCGCGCACCCCCTACTCCCGGGACAACGGCGCCCTTCGTTCCGCTCCCCTCCGCGGAGGTGGCGCGCGGAGACCATGGCCGTGACCCGGCAGTTTGGCGGTGCGCGGTCCCTCCTGCGGTCGGGACGACATCGTTGTGGGGTAGGCCGTGGTGGAGCGCGGTGTCTGGGCGACGGCGCTACCCATCCTACCGGTCTACACGTTACGCCGGGAGGACGTAGGGAAACGGGATGATGTCTGGATGGAGGGCCGCTCAGGCGGGCTTGGCGGCCCCGCTGATCGGGGTGATCTCCACCACCGGCAGCGCCTCCGCTTGTTGCACCGCCATGTTCAGGTCGCCCTCGTAATCGAACATGCCCGTGGCTTTCAGCAGCCCGCGCATCGCCGGCGGTGGGCCGCACTGGTCAGAGCGCTTCCGCATCTGCAGCATCAGGTCCTTGCGGCGCTGCGGGTCTTCCACCGGCTTCGCGGTGGCCTTGATCGTCTTGTCACCGATGCGGATCGTCACGTCCGGGTTCTTCAGCAAATTCTTGTACCAGTCGGACTGCACACCCCAGCCGGAGAACGCGATGTAGCGCCCCTCTACCGGCATGAAGCTCACGCCGGTGCTGCGCGGCTGCCCGCTCTTGCGCCCGGTCGTCGTAAGCAGCATGACGCAGCGCTGGGCCATCAGGTTGGCGATTGGCCCCCAGTACATGTAGGTGGGGCCCTTGAAGAACGCCTTGCGCAACGGCCCCGGCCGGCCCCGGTCGAACGTCGGGTCAGAAGCACTCATCGGGATGCCATCCTTTCACCGGTCATCCTGCCAGTCGCCACCTCGTGGCTCTGGGTTTGCCGCGACAGACGCACAATGTTGTCCACAGCCCGCAGCAAGTCGTGTTCCTCGCTCGGGATCGCCCCTAGCGCGCGCAGATCGGCGCCCATGGCGTGCGCCATGCCGCCCCCCACCACCACCGGGATTGCCGCCAGCGCCGGGTCGGCCTGTAGCGCCGTCAGGAGGCGGCGAATGGCCGCAAACCGCTCCGGTAGGGTGGCCGAAAGCAGCACCACGGCTGGCCGCCGGTTCGCGATTTCCGCCAGCAGGTCATCCACACCGACATTTGCGCCGAGGAAGTGAACCAGCCGGCCCTCGGTCCGCAGCAGGCCCACGACCATGCGCAGCCCGACATCGTGCTGCTCGCCCGGCGCGCAAGCCGCCAGTATCGGCGCGCCCTGCGGCGGGGTGGCGTGCCGCCATGAGAGCTGCGCCACCGCCTCCCGCACGATCTCGGTGATCTCGTGCTCCTGCCCGACGCGCAGGTCACCCTGCCGCCACCGCTCACCAACAGTCGCCTGCACCCGCAGCAGGACATCCTGAAACAGCTCCGCCAGCGGCACGCCAAGATCGTCCGCCGCCATCAGTTGCGGCACGGCGTGCGGGCGCCCCCGCAACAGCTCCACGGTCAGTCGCTCCGCCAACGCCGCCGCCGGTTGGCCCTCCAACGCCTGCAGCCGGGCCCGAATCTCCTCCAGCGACAGCCGTTGCGCCTGCCAACGCTTGATCTGGCGCACCCGCGCCACATCCTGCCCCGTGTAGAGCCGGTGGCCGCCAGCGGTGCGCTGCGGCGAGAGCAGGCCCTCCCGCTCCAGAAAGCGCAGGCTGGAATGGCTGACGTCCGGGAAGTCCTGTTGCAGAACCCCCACAACATCCCGAATCGGCATCAGGTCCGGGGCGGCGTTACTCATGGTCGCGCAGGATACACCCTCGCTGGAAAAACCGAAACCTCAACTGTAGATTCAGATTCTACCCGAACCGCGCCCGGGCTCCGGATAGCCCGCAGCGGACTGGAGCCCACCGTGTTTCCAGAACCCGTCGCTGATCCGCTCCATGACACCGGCCACGCCCAGCGCAAGCAGGACCACCTCCGCATCGTGATGCAGGAGCCGGTGGCCTCGACCAACACCTCCGGGTTGGAGCGGCTTCGCCTCGTCCACTGTGCCCTGCCGGAGATCGATCTGGACGACGTCGATACCAGCGCCACGCTGCTCGACAAACGGCTCCGGGCGCCGCTGCTCATCTCCGGCATGACTGGCGGGGTGGCGCAGGGCGCGGAGATCAACCAGCGTCTGGCGGCGGCGGCGCAGGCGCACGGCTGCGCCATGGGCGTCGGCTCCCAGCGCGTGGCGCTCGAACGCCCAGAACTGGAGGCGTGGTTTCAGGTGCGCAACGCGGCGCCCGATATCCTGCTGCTGGCCAATATCGGCGCGGCGCAACTGAACGAGGGCTACGGGCTGGACCACGCCCGGCGCGCGGTTGAGATGATCGCCGCCGATGCGCTCGTGCTCCACCTGAACCCGTTGCAGGAGGCGGTGCAGTCTGGCGGCAACACCCGCTGGCGCGGGCTGCTGGCGCGCATCGCCGAGCTTTGCGCCGGGTTGCACGTGCCGGTCATCGCCAAGGAGGTCGGCTGGGGGATTTCCAGCCGGGTGGCCCGGCAACTGGTGGACGCCGGCGTCGCGGTTATCGACGTGGGCGGCGCTGGCGGCACCTCGTGGAGCGAGGTCGAACGTCACCGCGCGCCGGACGCGGTGCTAAGCCGGGTCAGCGGGACCTTTGCCGGCTGGGGCATTCCGACCGCGCAGGCGGTCCAGATGGCGCGCCGCGCGCTACCCACCACCCCGATCATCGCCAGCGGCGGATTGCGCAGCGGCATCGACGCCGCCGTGGCCATCGCGCTGGGGGCCGATGCGGCCGGGTTCGCCGCGCCGCTGCTGCGCGCCGCCGCCGTCTCGGAGCAGGGCGCGCACGACCTGCTGGCCGCGATCACGCTGGAGTTGCGCATCAGCATGTTCTGCTGTGGGGCCGTCAATCTCGATGAACTCCGCCGGGCCGAGGTGATGACGGCGCCATGCTGAGCCAACCCTCTGCGCTTCTGGCGCACGATCCAGCCGTTGCCGTTCCGGACTGGCGCCTGTGCACCGCCATCACGCGGGAACATGGCCGCACCTTCTATCTGGCGAGCCATTTCCAGACACCAGACCGGCGGCGAGCCCTGCACGCGATCTACGCCTTCTGCCGGATCGCCGATGACATCGTGGACCGCGCGGCGACGCCCGGTCAGGCAGAAGCGCTGCTGGCGCAATGGGAAGCGGAGCTGGACACGCCGCAGCACCCGGTCGCCATCGCGTTCGCCCGTTCCCGGCGTCATTACGGGATTCCGGTAGCGCCCGCGCGCGATCTGCTAACCGGCATTCGCAGCGACCTGCGCCCGGCGCCGTTCGCCACGTGGGAAGACCTGCGCGTGTACTGCTACCTGGTGGCGGGCACCGTGGGGCTGCTCACGGCGCCGATCCTCGGCTGCTCCGATGACGCGGCGCTTCCCTGCGCGGTGGAGCTGGGCATTGCCATGCAGCTCACCAACATCTTGCGCGATGTCGGGGAGGACGCGCGGCAAGGCCGGCTGTACCTGCCGCTGAGTGACCTCGCGGCGTTCGGGTGTTGCCCCGAGGCGGTGCTGGCCGGTCGCCCGGGCCGGGGGTTCCGCGAGCTGATCGCCTTCGAAATCGCGCGGGCGCGCACGCTCTACGCGGCGGCGCAGCCCGGCATCGCGGCGCTCTCCCCCGCCGGGCAGATGACGACGCTGGCGGCCAGCCGCTTCTACGCCTCCATCCTGACGCGCATCGAAGAGCTGGACTACGACGTCTTCAGCAGCCGGGCCACGGTCCAGACCCGGCGCAAGCTGGGCGCGCTCCCGGCGGTCGCGCTCGATTTCGCGCGCCTCAGTTGGGCGCCGTTCGGCCTGCCCGGTGGCGCGCCATGACCCCCGGCGGCGCAGCTCGCGGCTCTCGGGTCTCGGGCCTGTCGAGAGACCTCGTTTCGCAGCCTCTTGAAACTCGCGTGTCGCGAGACTCCGGTCTCCGGTCCGGCCGGGCTCCGGGCCAACACGCTGGGGCCAAGAGGACGCGTGGGACGAGGTCTCCCGACAGGCCCGGGATGCCCTCACCCCAACCCCTCTCCCGATGCGCGGGAGAGGGGCTTGCGCCCTGGACGGCTGCGCCAGATTCGGCGTGGTTGCGCCAGAGTTCCACTCCAGCATCGCGAATCGGCTCCCCTCTCACGCGCATGGACGCAGGGCGAGGGGTTGGGGGTGAGGGCCGTCGCTACGAGGTCAGCCTGCCCCCCAACACCTCCCTCTGTCAGGAGAGGGGTTGGGGCGAGGACCTTTCTGGCGCCACTGCCCCACCCCTATCCCACCTCACCCGCGATCAGCCGGTCCGCGATGACCGCGGAGCAGAGCACGCCGGGCAGGCCGGCGCCGGGGTGTGTCCCCGCGCCGACGAAATAGAGGTTCGGCACGCCCGGCGCGCGGTTGTGCGGGCGGAACCACGCCGACTGCGTCAGGATCGGCTCCACGGAGAACGCGGCGCCGAAGCTGCTGCTCAGCGTATCCCGGAAATGGCGCGGGTCGATCATGTGCTCGGTCACGAGGTGGCGCGAGAGATCTGGCAGGTAGTAGCGCTCCAGAAAGCCCATCACCCGGTCCCGGAACGGCCCGGCCTCGCGCGCCCAGTCGATGCCGGAGCGCAGGTGCGGCACGGGCGCCAGCACGTAGAACGCCTCGCAGCCCGGCGGCGCCAGACTGGGATCGGTCAGCGTTGGCATGTGCAGGTACAGCGAGAGGTCGTCGCTCAGGCGCCCCCGGCGGAAGATGTCGTGCAACAAGTCTCGGTAACGCGGCCCAAGGATGATATCGTGATGCGCCAGCGCCGGGCCATCGCCGCCCCGATACTGGCGGTCTGTCCCGAAGTAGATCACCACCAGCGACATCGAGTGGCGCATCCGCTCCAGCCAGCGCCCCGGCAGCGAGCGCCGCATGGCGGGCGGCAGCAGCGTCTCGTACGCGCCGCTGACATCCGCGTTGCAGACCACGCTGTCCGCCGGGATCACCTCGCCGCTGGTCAGCCGCACGCCGCGCGCCTCTCCGCGCTCGATCAGGATCTCGCCCACGCGGCTGTTCAGCCGCAACGTGCCGCCCAGATCGCGGAACAGCTCCACCAGCGCATCCACCACCGCGCCGGTTCCTCCCTGCGCGTACCAGACGCCCCACTCCCGCTCCAGATGGTGGATCAACGCGTAGATGCTGGTGGTCTGAAACGGGTTTCCGCCCACCAGCAGCGGGTGGAACGACAGGATCTGGCGCAGGCGGTCATGCTGCACATACTGCGAGACCAGACCGTACACGGTGCGGTAGCTCTCCAGCCGCAGCAGATCGGGCGCCACCCGCGCCATGTCCTGCCAGCGCAGGAAGGGCTCCGTCGCCAACCCGGTGAACCCGGTCTCGAAGATGCGCGCGCTCTGCGTCACGAAGGCGTGGTACCCGGCGATATCGGCGTCACTCGCGCCCAGCCGGCGCATCTCCGCCACCATGCGCGGCGTCTCGCCGGTGTAGTCGAAGTGGACGCCGTCCGGGAAGAAGATGCGGTAATAGGGGTCGATGGCGGTGAGCGTCACCGCGTCCTCGCGGCGGCGCCCGGCCAACGCGAAGAGGTCATCGAGCAGCCACGGCGCAGTGATCACCGTCGGGCCGCCATCGAAGGTGAAGCCATCCTGCCGGTAGACGTACGCGCGGCCGCCCGGTTGATCCCGCTGCTCCAGCAACGTCACGTCGTGCCCGCGCGCCGCCAGCCGAATGGCGGCGGCCAGCCCGCCGAAGCCGGCGCCGATTACCACGATGCGTTGGGAATGTGCGCCGCTCACGCGCGGGCCCGAGTGCTGATGCTCATGGCTCACAGGCTATGCAGGCGGCGCGCCCGCGTCGAGGGAGCGGGTCGATGTCACGCTACGCTCGGGGGGGTTGCGGGGTGGGCTTTGACGGTTCGCGCAGGCCTTTGCCAACCGCGAGCGTCGCGACCCTGCCGCTCGAGGCTAAAACGCTTGGCGCCAATGACATCCAGTAGGCCCGTTCCGCCAGGAAAGCC
>JASGGF010000244.1:0-8216 GCA_047605145.1 Thermomicrobiales bacterium
GGCGGACTTGACGGCCATCCGGGGAAATCTGCCGGCGTGCAGCAACATTCCCACGCCACCGCGCATCGGCTCCCCTCGCCCTTCGCAAAGGGAGAGGGGCTGGGGGTGAGGGTTTCTCGGCGTCGCAAAGCCCCACAACCCGTCTACCTACCCCAGTCAGCCCCTGCGAAGGGCGAGAGGCGTTCAAGAATCGCAGCGCAACCCAGAGGATGATCGCAGGCTGCGGCAATCAGGGTTGGGCTGGCGCCAGATCGAGGCCAAGGTAGTGGGCACGAGCTTCGGGGGTGACGGGCAGGCCGCGCGGGCCGAAGGCGAAGAAGGCGCCGTAGCCGTTCCGCCACGGGTCGGCCTCCTTGGCGCGTTCCGCCAGCGCTCGCGCGGCGTCCGCCTCGGGGCCGACATCGGTGTCCAGCGGTCCCATCCACTCGCCGATGGCTCGCATTGGGGCGTACCAGCTTTCGCGCGCCGCCGCGAAGTCGACGATTGCCGCCGGCCAGTCGTCGCTGCCCAGCAGGCGCTGCGATAGCTCCTGCGCATCGATGAACGCCAGCCCGGTCCCCGAACCGAGCGAGGGGTCGCTAGCGCCAGCAGCGTCACCGATCAGCACGACGCCGGGTCCCGCGATGCGATCCGGGTAGACATCGATGCCGGGGAAGAACGCGGCCGGGCCATGCGCCTCCACCGCGTCGAGCGCGCCATCTGGGAGCGCGCCAGCGCAATGTGCGGCGAAGGCCGCGAACCCTCCGGGCCGCAGCACGTCTGCAGTTTGTGGGTCGCAAATGAGGTAGAGGCGGGCTGTCTCACCAGCGTGCCGGAACACCATCACCTTGCCGCCGGGCAATCGCCCCATGTGCGCCGTATCCGCAGCGAGGGCGAGACCACTGACGAGACACCCTCCAAGGACGTGATGCACCGGGGCGTGCGTGGTAGCAGCGCCCATCGCTTTGCGCAGGCCCGACTCGCGGCCGTCCGCCCCGACGACGAGGCGGGGTCGCAGCGTCATCGCCGATCCGTCCCGCTCCACAACGACGTGCGGCGGCTCACCCGGCGTTACCGAGACAACGCGGGCGGGCCGCAAGATCGTGACGCCAGCGGCGGCGGCAGCGCGCAGCAGCGTTTCCTGCAACTGGGGCAGGTCAACGCCCCACACCACATCCTGCGTGGGTACATCGACACCCCACGCGATGCGGTCAGTTGGCTGCCGGTCCTCGTAGACCTGCCACTGGGGCAGAGGCCGGGCGCCGCTGGGCGCCAGCAGATCGTGGATGCCAAGCTGCACGGCCAGCGTCGCGCCCCACGGGAAAAGCGAGTCCCCACGCACCCGGTCACGGAAGGTGGCTTCACGCTCGACCAGCGTCACCGCGAGCCCGGCACGGGATAGCACGAGGGCGAGGTCGCCGCCCGCGACGCCCCCGCCCACAATCACGACATCAGGTTGCGATTCGGTCATGGAACCTGCCCGTTGGCCCCGCGCTACCCGTTGTTGCGGTGCTTGCGGTCGGCGCGCTTCTTGCGCGCCCGCTGCTGCTGCTGCTTGCGCTTCTTGCGGCGCTTGTTGTTTACCGGCTCGTCCGCAGTGATTGGAACTCCATTGACGGAACCATCACAGAGGATCGTGTAGGTGCGGTTCTCGACCTCAGTCGAAAAGGCTGCCTTGACCACCCAACCGTTAGCAGAGTTGTCTGTGTCGCCCGGACAAACGTAGACATCATTCATCCAAAGGAATTCGTCAGAGGAAACTGCAGTCCCGTTTGGCAGACCGGATACCAATCCGAAACGGCCCCCAGAAGCGATAGTCTTTCTGACCCAATTGGAGACCCTTGAGTTCTGCTTGAGTTCAACCGAGGACACGTACACTGAATAGTCCGTTGGATTCGCGATCTGAAGCACTTCGTAAGGCGTTTTACCAGTGTTCGGGTACAAGATACTAAACTGCAGCTCAGGTCCCGCTGCCAGTACAGCATCCTCTCGCCGCTGCTTGCGCTTCGTCTCTTGCGTGGTCCGGCGGGATTTCGACTTACTACGGCGGGTGGTCCGCCGCGACTGGCGCTTGGACCGCCGGGCGGCCTTCGCGTCCACGGTCGAAGTCGTCGTGCCCGTCGTCGTGGTGGGCGCCGTCGTGCCGGTCGAGGTGGTCGAGCTATCGACGCCGGTGGAGGATGAACCCTGCGCGGATTCAAAGGGCAGCACCAGCTGCGTGCCGGAGGAGACGGTGCCCCCGCTCCCACCGGACAGGCAGACGCCATAGTTGGTGTTGATAGCGGAGGTAACGCAGGTCAGGCCGTCGCAGCAGCCGGCCAGCATGGTGCACGGCTTGCCGAGGCTGCCGCACTGCAGGCCCAACTGCGCCGAGGCGCCGCGCTGGGCGGCAACCGCAACCGCTCCGCCAAGCAGCGCCAAGGCGCCCCGGCGGCTCACGCCACGCGACAGAGAGCGGGTCAATTTGTCGAATCGCGTCGTGTCCATGCCCGTTTCTCCACGCCATTGTCAAGATTCGATGCTCAACGGGTCAACGCAGTATACGCAATAACGGTTCCGTCAAGCTGTCAACCGGGAGGCACGTTCGTAGCAAATTTGGGCGCTAATTGGCGAAACCGGGCGTGTTACGACGAGATCGCCCCGACGTCGGGATGACGACAACGGCCGGGTTGGCGGTGAGGCTGGCCTAGAACATCGCCATCTGGGCTGCTGGCGGCTCATCGGACTTCTCCGCGCTCTCCCGGGCGGCCTCGGCCTCGGCGAGGTACTTCGGCAACTTCGCGAAGTCTTCGAGAATGGTGGCCTTCAGCGACTGCTGATGTAGCGCCGCCGCCGGGTGGTACATCGGCACGATCAACCGCTTGCCATCGCGCTTCGGCTGGCCGTGAATGCGCGAGATGCGCTCGCCGGGGAACCAGCGCGCCATCGAGAAGCGCCCCAGCGTGACCACCACGTCCGGGTCGATCGTCTCCAGCTGGCGTTCGAGAAAAGGCGCGCAGGCGACGAGTTCGTCCGGCAAGGGATCACGGTTGCTCGGTGGCCGTGATTTCACCACGTTCGTGATGAACACGTCGCTGCGCTTCAGTCCCGCCGCGCCCAGCAGTTCATCGAGGAATTTCCCGGCGGCGCCGATGAATGGCCGCCCCTGCTGGTCTTCATTCCAACCCGGCGCCTCGCCAATCACCATGATCCGTGCGTCCGCCGGCCCCTCCCCCGGCACCGCTTGCGTGCGCGTGCGGCTCAGCTCGCAGCGCGTACACGCCCGGATCTCGACCGCAATTTCGTCGAGCGCAGCTTCCTTCTCGTGAAGCGTCAGCATCCTCTTCTCCGCCTCTGTCCTTCTCAGTGTCTCTGGGGATATGTCGTGTTGTTGACGGGCGCGTTCACGCTTGCGCCATTGTGCACGCAATCGCGGCGCCGTTGTTTCAAAGTCAGTCCACGATAGCGTCCAGCGTCTGCTCACCCGTCCCCAGTAACGCGTCGTCCCACTCCACAGCCGCTGCGTCGCGGGTCTTGCGCCACAGGTCGGCGTCGAGGTCGTCCGGTTGCAGGGCCAACGCCTGTCGCGCCAAAGTCGCCCAGTCGGGCGCGGAGCGGTCATCGAGCGGCAGTAACGCCGGGAAGCCCTCATGACGCGCCAGCCAGCCGCTGAGGATATGCAGATCGTCCACCGAGTCGTGATCGAGCGGGCGCAGGCCGCGCTCCCCATAGCGCGCCCAGCTCACCGCCAGCCGCGCGGCCAACGGCTCTGCGCCCTCGCGGTCTCGCGCCCGGAACTGCGCCCAGACACGTCCCTGCACCAGCAGCATCACCTCACGACAGCCTGTCTCCGGCGAGCGCGTGACCAGCAGTCCCCAGTGCGCATCCGCCGATTCGCGCATGCGGCGTTGCACGGCGGTCAGCGAGAGCGAGGCGTTGAGATCGCGGCGCAAGCGGCCCGCCCGTTCGAAATCGAGCGCGGCGGCGGCTTGCTCAAGCCCCGACCACAAGACCTCGTGCAGCGCGTCATCCTGCCCGTCGATGTAGTCGACAACCCGCCGCACCAGCGCCATGTACTCATCGCGATTGGCGCGGCCCACACACGGCCCGAGACACTGCCCGATATCAAGCTGAATGCAGGGCGAGCCGTACGAGCGGGCATCCTTGAAGGAGCGCGTGCAGGTGCGCAGCGGCACGACGCGGTTGATCAGCTCCACCGATTTGCGGGCCGTGGCGGCGCTGCGAAACGGCCCGAAGTAGCGGGCGCCGTCGTCCTTGCGCGCCTTCGATAGGCTGACGCGCGGCCATGGGTTGGCGACATCGACGCGGATGAACGGGTACTGCTCATGCGATCGCAGCGCCGTGTTGTAGCGCGGCTGGTAACGCCGGATCAGTTGCGACTCCAGCAGTAGCGCCTCGATCTCCGAGCCGACCACGTGCGTCTGCACCCGCTTCAGCGACTCGATCAGGCCGTCCATCTTCCGCGTGTACCCGAGCGGCTGCGAGAAGTACGACCCGACGCGGTCGCGCAGGTTCTTCGCCTTGCCGACGTACACCACGCGATCCGTGGCGTCGCGGAACAGATACACCCCCGGCGCCTTCGGCACGTCCGCCAGCATGGAGCGGTCAGCGATGGCGCTGGCGCGCGGCATCTTGTCCTTGGGCCGGCGCGTGGCAGGCCGTGAGATGGCCTTCAGCTCGTCCAGCGTGTGGAACCCGGCGTCAGTGGCCTGCCGGAGGAGCGCGCAGGCCACCAGCCCGGTGACCTTCGCGTCGGAGCCGGCGCGGTGCCGGTTGCGCGAGTGCCCAGGAATGGCGAGGCGCTGGGCCACCGCGTTCAGGTTTGGCTTGCGCAGGCCGGGCATCAGGCGCGTCGCGAGGGTCAGGGTGCAGAGGTGCTCGTTGACCACTGGCTCACGCCCGACCCGCTTCAGCTCCTCGTTGAGGAAGCCGAGGTCGAACGCGACGTTGTGCCCAACGATCACCGCGCCTTCCAGCAGTTCCAATGCGGTCTCGGCGATCTCGCCAAAGGCGGGCGCATCGTCCAGCCGCTCGTCGTCGATCCCGGTCAGCTTGGTGATGTAGGCCGGCACCTTCCGCCCCGGCTGGCAGAACGACTCCCACTGGTTCGCCACCACCCCGTGCGACATGCGCACGATGGCGATCTCGATGATGCGCTGGCGGCTGGCCTGCAGGCCGGTCGTTTCCACGTCCAGCACCACGAACTCGTCCAGCGGAGAATCGCCGCTGATCTGCTGATCCGCGAGGAACCACGAGCCATCGGCGCGCAGGGTCAGCGATTCATGGGTGCTGAGCACGTTGCGCAGAAGAGGGCGCCAGAGCGCCGGCGTGCCCGAGGAGCCGAAGACGTGCGAAATCAGCAGGTCCTCGCTGGTGCAGCCACCTCGCCCCGCCACGAACGCTTCGGCGCGCTCGACGAGGCTGGCGAAGGGGGCCGGGGTCTCGGCGATGACGACGTCATCGACCATGGAGCCCGAATCAGCGGCGAAATCGTCCATCAGGGCGAGGCGGTTCCACTCGGCGCGACGGTCCCGAACCTGCCGGTACCCTGTGGTACCTTCGGGCGTACGGACACTCGGCGCGGCAGTCTACTCTCAAACCGAACGCTTGTACTATTGCACATCTGGAGTGACGGTTCATGCCGGAGTCTGTCATGTCGGAGTCGCTACCGGAACGCCGTGTCGATGAACTGCGCTCCGTCATTGAAAAGCTCAACTACGACTACCACGTCCTCGATCAGCCGACCGCCACCGACGCCGAGTATGACGGCTACATGCGGGAGTTGCGTGAGATCGAGGCTACGCACCCCGAGTTGGTGACGCCCGATTCCCCCACGCAGCGTGTTGGAGCGGCTCCGGCGGAAGGGTTCGTGCGAGTCCAACACCCCATTCCGCTCCTCTCGCTCAGCAACGTCTACAACCGCGAGGAGCTGGACGCGTGGGACGCCCGGCTGGAGCGCATCCTGCCGAATACCCCCTTCCAGTTCGTGACCGAGGCCAAGATCGACGGGCTGGCGGTGGCGATCACCTACGAAAATGGCCGCTTCACGCGCGGCGCCACGCGCGGTGACGGCGTCTTCGGCGAGGATATCTCGCGCAACCTGCGCACCGTCCGCAACATCCCGCTGCGCCTGCGCAAGCCGGCTAACGGCGAGATCCCGGCGCGCATCGAAGTGCGCGGCGAGGTCTACATGCGCCTCGCCGACTTCGCGCAGCTAAACGAACGCGTTGAGGAGGCGGGCGGCCGCACCTACATGAATCCGCGCAATGGCGCGGCGGGATCCTTGCGGCAACTCGACCCCGGCATCACGGCGGCGCGGCCGCTGCGCCTCTACGCCTACGGCATCGGGTTCGCCGAGGGCGGCCCGGAGTACCGCACGCAGGAGGGCGCGCTGCAACTGCTGCGCGAACTCGGCTTCGAGACATCCCCGGAGGCCACGCTCTGCGATTCCGTGGATGAGGTCTGGGCGCGCTGCGAGCACTGGCAGACCAACCGCGCCGAGCTCCCCTTCGAGATCGACGGTGTGGTGATCAAGGTCAACGCGCTGCGGCTGCAGGAAGAGCTGGGGTTCGCCGCGCGGGAGCCGCGCTGGGCAACCGCCTACAAGTTCCCCGCCACCCAACACACGACCCGCATCAACGACATCCTGATCAGCGTGGGGCGCAACGGCACCCTGACGCCCATCGCCGTGCTGGAGCCGGTCAACATCGGCGGGGTGATGGTCAGCCGCGCTTCGCTGCACAACGAGGACGAGATCGCGCGCAAGGATATCCGCGTCGGCGACATGGCGGTGGTGCAGCGCGCCGGCGAGGTGATCCCGCAGATTGTGCAGATCATCCCGGAGCGGCGCGATGGCAGCGAGGTCCCCTTCGTCATGCCGGATCTCTGCCCCGTTTGCGGCGCGGAAACACACCGCGCCGAAGGCGAGGCGGCGCGGCTCTGCTCGAACTCGACCTGCCCCGCCCAACTGAAGCGCCACGTCGAGCACTTCGTGGCGCGCGGCACGATGGACGTCAACGGGCTCGGGTCGAAGCTGGGCGACCGCTTCGTGGACCTCGGCTGGATCCATGACCTCGGCGACATCTACCACCTGCCGTGGGACCAGATCCTCGAACTGGAGGGCATGGGTGAATTGAGCGTCGCCAACCTGCGCGAGGCAGTCGAGGCGAGCAAGGAGAGGCCGCTTGAGCGGCTGCTCTTCGCGCTGGGGATTCCCTTCGTCGGCGAGCGCTCCTCACGGCTGCTGGCGGACCGCTTCCACGCGCTGGACGCCATCATGGCCGCCGATGCGGCGCTGCTGGAGAGTGTGCCCGGCATCGGGCCGGTACAGGCGCAGGGTGTCTACGACTTCATGCAGAACCCGGCCAACATCGCCGTCATCGAGAAGCTGCGGCAGGCCGGGGTGCGCATGGTCGATGCCGACGCGGGCGATGGCCCTGCCTCGGGGCCGCTGGCAGGCAAGAGCGTGGTCCTCACTGGCCGCCTGAGCCAGATGACGCGCGCCGATGCCGAAACCGCGCTGCGACGGGCCGGGGCCAACATCTCCGGGTCGGTCTCACGCAAGACCGCCGCTGTCTTTGCCGGTGAGGACGCCGGCAGCAAGGAAGCCCGGGCGCGGGAACTTGGTGTGCCGGTGTACGATGAAGCGCAACTCCTCGCCGTGCTGGGCGGCGCGCCGTTGCCCAGCGACAAGGATGGCGCCGAATGAGCGGATACACCTACGCCTCACGCGAGGGCGACCCGGTGCACACGGTGCGCACCATCGGGCGGCTGGCGCAGATGATCATCGAACTCCGCGATGAGTACGTGGCGCGACCCCGCGCCGACCTGCTCGTGCAGATCGATCAGCGCATGACCGACCTCAACGCCCTGCAGGACGAACTCCGCGTCCGCATGGCGCACGCGCAACAAGAGGGCGGCGCGAAGGGCTAACCCGTCGCCCAGCATGACGTCATCCTGAGCGCAGTCGAAGGATCTTGTCGTCAGTGTCCGATTAAGGCGACGGACGAGATCTCTCACGCTTGCTGTGCAATGTATTCGGAAAGCCCGAAACAGCGAAGAGCCCTCACCCCCAACCCCTCTCCCGATGCGCGGGAGAGGGGAACCGATCGGGGCGGCGTGGCTGGTTTCTGGCATACCCACGCCACTTCTCGCGCCAATGTTCAGGGCGAGAGCCCCTCTCCCACGCATCGGCTGACTGGGGTAGGGAGACGGATTATGGGGCTTGATGACGCCGG
>JASGGF010000245.1:0-8199 GCA_047605145.1 Thermomicrobiales bacterium
CGGCCACGGTGGCCGCGCCCAGCAGCCGGGAGGCGGTGCGGCGGCTGGCGCGGGCGCCGGCTCGCCGCGTCAGGGCATCAAAAGCCGAGTGGTCCATGTTCCCCTCCAGTGCGCACGTGGCCACTCGGGCATTACACCAAACTCACGGAATCCGGTAATTTTTTTATCTTATGGTTATTGTATCAAAAACTACACGAAGCGGCGTCTGTCGCCAGCGCCGCATCGTTGAGCGCGGGGGACGCGCGCTGCGCTCAGAACACCCGCTTCAGCAACCCCAGCGCGCCCTGTTTCCACGGCGCGCGGTGGGTGATGCCGGAGGCCCCGGCGAAGGCGGCGAGGTTGGCGCGGTACCACGCGAAGTTGCGCAGCAGCGCCTGCTGGTTGGAGTAGCGCGGCTGCCAGCCGAGCTGTGCCTGCGCCCGCTCGATGGAGACGAAGGAGTCCTTCGCCGCCGTTTCGTAGACCCATGTGTAGAGCGGCGAGACGCCGAGGCGGTCCAGCAAGCGCAGCCCCCAGATGGCGGGAGCGGCGGGGAAGCCGATGATGCGGCGGCCATGTCCCGCTTCGTCCAGCACCACCTGATAGTCCTCCGCCATGGTGGCGAACTCCGCCGCCCCGATGTTGAAGGTGGCGTTCGCCTGCGCCGCCGGCAGGGTGAGGCACAGCCAGATCGCCGCGCACAGGTCCTCGACATCGAGCAGCTGGTAGCGGTTACGGCCCGTGCCGATCATCGGGAAGTGGCGGCCATCCAGCGCCCAGTCGTAGAGCAGCGCGAACACACCCAGCCGCTCCGGCCCCACGAACGATTTTGGCCGCAGAATCGGCACGACCAGCCCCTGCTGGCGGAACTGCACGGCGATCAGCTCCGCCGCGATCTTCGCCTTGCCGTACGGCCCCACGCCATCGAGGCGATCCGTCTCCAGCAGCGGGTGATGATCCGGGATGCCGTAGACTGCCGTGGAGGAGATGTGCACCACGCGCGGCACGCCCATGGCCTGCGCCGTCTCCAGCACGATCTGCGTGCCATCCACATCCGTGGTGAAGATCTCCTCCGGGGTGTAGAGCGGCAGGGCGGCGGCGGTGTGCACCACTGCGTCCACCCCCGCCATCGCCTTCGCCACGGCGGCGCGGTCGCGGATATCCCCGGTGACGATGCGCACGCGGTCCCGCACATCGGGGTAATCGAACGACGCCAGATCGAGCGAGGTGACGGCGCAGCCTTGCGCCAGCAGGAACCGGGTCAGGTTGATGCCGAGGAACCCCGCCCCCCCGGTGATCAGCACGGAGCGGGGCCACATCGCGCTCCCGGTTGTCGCATCCACCTGCTCGTCTGTCACGTTTCCCCGCTTTCCGCACGTCGTGATTCCGCCGCGAGTCTACGGAGATCGGGGCGGTTCGTCACCTCACACAGCCGGGGCCGAGACGTCCTATATGCGACAGGGGGCAGCGATCCCAGACGAGCATTCCAGCCGGCTCACCCCCTGCCCGATGTTCCGCCGGCCAATGGAAGAGCAAGGAGCCGCCGATGCTTGCGTATACGGCTGTAGATGGTCTGCGCGCGATTTCCCGTGACTTCGATATGGACTGGGCGCCCTCGGTGAACGACGACCTCGTCGCCACCCGCCGCGACTGGCGCGACTCATTCGTCGGTGGCCGCCGCCTCGCGGCCGCGCTCGTGGCGCTGCTGCCGCTCGGGGCGGGGTGGCTGCGGTAGGGACCGTGCCCGCCCCGCACGTGTCGCGTCCGCACTCCGTGTCTTGAGCCTGCCGGGAGACACGGAGTGCGACAAACGCGCTGTCGCGTCGCCAAAAATACGTAGATCTACGGATACCCCCTGACCCGCATTCCCCATATCGTCGTGCTGGGGACGGCGCGGACCTCGCGCCGTCCAGACGATGCGTTGCCCCGGACGATCAGGGAGGCGGCGACGATGGACAGCAACCAGTTCGATGATCTGGTGCGGGTGGTAGCGGGGTCTCGGCGCACGGCGTTCGGCGGCGTGCTTGCTGCCGCTGTGGGCGCGGTGGGGTGGTCTGCGGCCGAGGCGAAAAAGAAGAAGCGCAAGAAAAAGAAGAAGTGCGCCAGCGGCACAAAACCGTGCGGCACACGCTGCATTTCCGCCAGTGGCTGTTGCCTCGACGCCGATTGCCCCAATCCCGGCGAGGTCTGCCGCGACGACAATACCTGCGCCTGCACGGCGCAATGCTGCAGCAACGCCGCGTGTAGCAATGGGACGATCTGCCAGAGCGGAACATGCGTCTGCCCAACGCAGTGCTGCCGTGACCGGGATTGCCCCACCGGCTCAACCTGTAATTCGGGAACGTGCACGCCCTGCGTCGTCACCACAGGGTCGTGCACCAGCGACGCGCAATGTTGCTCCGGGCTGTGCGCCGGCGCCCACGAACTCTGCGCGTGTCGGTCAGCAGCGAGCAGTTGCCAGCGAGACGATGCCTGTTGCAGCCGCAATTGTGTCGGTGGCCTTTGCGCCGCAAGCTGAGCCAACGCCGCCGCCTTCCGCTACCGCCGGGCGCGCCGCGACGCGCCCGGCAGGCGGCGGCCATGCGCAGAGGCTAGGCCCTTTCAGGCAGACGGCGTCGCGGCGGGAGCCGGGGGATCGAGCGGCAGCCCCAACTGGCGGTAGACCGCGATCAGGTTGACTTCGCTCCAAACCTCGGCGATCCGCCCGCATTCAAAGCGAAAGATATTGATGCCGGTCACCGACATGGGCAACCCCGTCGGGGGATAGCCATTGAAGTCGCCCGTGTGCGTGCCTTCGGTCAGCCAGCGCACGGTGACGAAATCCCCTTCCGCCACCGTCTGCAGGACCTCCGCGGTCAGGTCGGGGAAGGCCGTCAGGAGGGTCTGGAGCACGAGTCGTGCATCCCTGACAGTCTGGAACACCGGTGACGTGAGCTCCGCCTCCGGGACCGTCAGCGCATCGAGTTTCGTCAGGTCGTGGCCGGCCAGCACCTCTTCGTACCACCGGCGCGCGATCGCGGTGTTGTCGGCCGGCGATGACGGGGCGCAGGCGACGGGGCTTGCCTCTGGCGTCGCGGGTTGCGCGTTGGTGCGAGTCGTACCCACCAGCGCGGAAAGCGCAGCGGTGCTCACGACGAGGTGACGCCGATTCATGGGTCCTCCTGGCTTCCAGCGAGTCGCGCAACTGCGCGGGTCACTAGTGTTTCACGCGTGCGATTTCGAGCGTGTTCGCCGCGCACATTGCGGATGACGCCCATCGGCGTGTTGCCCGTGAACCGGCCGGCGTCGTTCTCTCCCGTCTCTGGCGTATCCCCATCACGCTCCCAGCCCGTTCCAAGGTTTGGCCCCTATTCTGAAAGCAGGTCGACGGGGCCACTACAGAAACGACGGAAGGAGCACACCATGACCCCTCGCGCACTGCTGACCGCTATCGGCGCCACCGCATTCGCCTTCGCGGTTGCCATCGGCATCGCCGCAGATTCGGCCTCCAGTCAGGTCGCTCCCGCGGTCGCCAGCATTAGCGCCGCCCCCGTCACCACGGCGGTGGAGCACGATGCGGCGAACCTGCTGTACACCGTCGCCAACGACGATTGCCCCATCGCGCTCTAATTGCGTACGTATTCCTCGGAACGAGGGAAGGAGATCGGAGACCGCGCCATGAACGATTCGCTGATTCGTCACAAGGCCCCGCAATCGGGGCAGATCCTCGCCATCACCCCCAACCGGCGCGATCTTCTCCGGGGCGGCGCCGCGCTGGCGCTGGGCGCCATGACCCTGCGGCTGCCTGCTCCGGCGGGCGCGCAGGACACCGCCAGCCCCACCACCGATCTCTGCCTGATGACCCCGGAACTCACCGAGGGCCCGTACTACCTCGACGCCGACCTGCTGCGGGAGAACATCACCGAGGGCACGCCCGGCGTCCCCCTGCAGCTGCAGGTGCTGGTGGCTGATTCGAACACCTGCACCCCGCTGACGAACGCGGCAGTCGATATCTGGCACTGCGACGCGCAGGGCTACTACTCCGGCGTGGACGCCAACCCCGGCGGCGGCGCCAGCGGCGGCGCGGTGGTGGACAGTGAAACGTTCCTGCGTGGCATTCAGGAGACCGGCGAGGATGGCGTGGCGGAATTCACCACGATCTACCCCGGCTGGTACACCGGCCGTACCGTCCACATCCACATGAAGGTGCACATCGACGGCGAGGTGGTGGACGCCGACACCTACGACGGCGGCCACGTTTCACACACCGGCCAACTCTTCTTCGATGACGCCATCAGCGATGAGATCTACAACAGCATCGCCGCCTACGGGAACCGCGACAACACGCAACGCACCCGCAACGATGTCGACAACATCCTCGGCGACCACGCCGACGAGCCGGGCTTCATTGTCAGCCTGACCCCGCTTGTCGAGGGAGACCTCAGCCAGGGCTTCCTCGGCACGATCACCATCGGCGTCGATCCCGCCGCCACGCCCGCTGCCGAAGGCATGGGCGGCGGTGGCGGGGGCGGTCAGCCGCCGCAAGGCCCGCCTCCGGACGGCGAGCGCCCGGATGGTCCGCCGCCGGACGGCGCAGGCGGCCCGCCGCCGGATGGCTCCACCCCGCCATCCGCCTGATCCCTCGGCAATTCCACTTCCCTCTCTCCACGAAAGGCCCCCGGCTCATCCCACCGGGGGCCTTTCGCGTGTGCGTTCTTGCGTATGACCACCTCAGTGCTGCTATTGCTGTGTCATCCGGCCAGGCTTACCCAGGCCTACGCGCAGGGTCCCGGCGTCATCCAGACTGGACGTTTTTGGGGAATGGTCACTTCTGTGAGGCCTTGAAGCGCTGCTTGCGTCGCTGCGTGGGGTTTGCTGGTTCCAATCGCCCTTCGGCAACCAGGTCGCGCACGAGTTGTCCTATGTGGTGAGGAGTGCGGTTGAGCCATTGCGCAAGGCTGGCGATGCTCAGGGCCTCTATCGCGCACAGGTGCACAATGGCGCGTGTCAGGTCCTCTCGGCGAACATATGGCGATACGCGCACGGGGGCTGCGATCTGCTGAAGTTGGCTGCGAGCGGCTTCGTCAGGTGCGGATTGGTCCGTACTTTGCTGAGAATCAGGTAATCCCTGATCGCGTTCCATGGGGCGTTTGGTGGATTCCACCGAATGTCCCGTGGAATCCACAGAATGTTTGGTGGAATCCACCAAACGAGTGGGGGAATCTCCGTTTTCTCCATCAATAGGCGAAGCTCTCTGCGGATTGAGGATGTATCGAGCAGCTCGTTTACTGCCGACCATATGCAAGAAACCGCGATCACGCAGTCCCGTGAGCACTCGGCTGACATCCGCTCCGTGTGAACCGGTGACAGATCGCACGGCCTGGTTATCAACTTCCCCCTCTCGCAAGGCAATGACGAGCGCAAGCTGTTCGGCATCCGTGAACGGCTCACCAATCTGATCGAGCCAATTTCGATCATCACCGGACATCAAGTGTCTCGACGAAAGCGTGATGGTGAACTCATAGCGATCAGAGCCGGGATCAATCTCTGGAGGCTCAAAACCAAGCCTTCTCCAGTCACGAATCATCCGGGGGATTCCGGTGCCGGCTTCCTCTGCCCAGCCAATGAGGCGAAACATCCGAACGAGCGATTTGTTCCGGGGATCTGACCGGTTGCTCCCGGCAGTTCCGGGCTGATGCACCCGCGAACGCCCGGGATTCCTGAAGCGGACACCGCCATCCCAACGCAGGATGAGCGACACATCACTCTCGGAATAGTCCACATGGACCAGCATGTTGACTAATGCCTCGCGCAGCGCGACTTGCCCCGACGATTCCGCGATGCGCGTACCTTGGTCATCAAGTTGGAAGGGCGCGGGCAGTTCATTGGTGAGCCACCTCTGGAGCCGCTCATACGCTCCGACCCACATGGACTTCCCAGGTGACTCGGTCGGTCCAGTCGGGTTCGGAAAGGTCTGCCCCTCTCGGCAACGATCTGGCGTCGATCAAGTGTCTTGTTCGCCACGCGCGAATGTGCTCCGTTCGGCCAAACATGAGCAGCCCGGCGACCGTGACCCCTTCTTCCTGTGTTTGAAGATCCTTGCGATAGCCCTCAATTGCCGACAGGAGTTGGATTTCCGAGTACTCGACCCACGGTGTACTGGGCGAATGGACAATGAGACGACGCCGATAGGCGTCAATCGCCTCGCGATCAAGCATGGTGATATCTGCCCAAGGCAGGATGACTTGATCTGGTGAGAGGTCTACGGCCTCGCGCATCATTTGTCTGATTTCGTGTTCTGAAGCGACAAAGTCGCCGCTGTGTCGTCGAAGGTACGTGCCCGTACTCAATTGACCATTCACATAGACGGGGCGGGAGCGCCGATCAACAGCTCGCACAGCAATGATGATGACGTCCTTGCCATCAATGGATCGAACGCTGACATTCCCCGAAGACAACACATCATGGCTGATTTTTCGCTGATTGCGAGACTGACTATGCAAGTCATCCAGTCTTTGTTGTAGATGCGGTACACCTGCGACGACCAGATTCTGTTGTTGTTCTGTGACGCCGAGGACGAAGGTTCCCCCGCTTGTGTTTGCAAACGCGCATATGGTTTCCCAGAGGGCATGTGGGATGCCGCCGCCAGCTTCCTTGAACTCAAGATCAAGAGATTCAGCTTCGCCTAACTCGTCCAGAAGCGCTACGAACTCCGCGCTGTATACACCTGACACAGTCTTCTATCCCGGCTAACGCTTCGAAACGAGAGGCTCCATACCTCTCGAATCCACATCCTACATCAGGACTTCAGCCTGTTCGCGCTTTGCGTTCCGGGTTTCCCGTGGCAGGATCATCGAGCGCGCCGCGCAGTTCGCGGCATGCCGGCAAACAGACAGCAAGAGCAGTTTGCGTACAAGGTGGGTGCGGCTACTCCCGCCCCGCCCAGCGCAGCACGCGGAGGGCGCGCAGCGTGTTCCAGCGGCTGGGCTCGCCCACGGTTTCGCCGAGTGGGACCAGCATCGTGCCGTCGTGCGCCACGTCCAGCAGCCAGCGGCCATCCGGTTGGCGCTTGCTGGCGACCAGCTCGATGGCCTCCGCTACGCGCGGGTCTGGCGGCGCGCCGGTACTGCGGAAGTACTCCAGCGCGCGCAGGGCGTCGTAGCTCCACCACGCCGGGAAGGCGAACTGCGTCCAGTCTGTGCCGTGGTGGCGGTCGTGCGTGATGCGCTCGCCGGTGGAGAGGCGGCGCAGCAGGTGGCGCGCCAGCAGGTATTCCTCGCCGCGCTGCCGGGCCGCCGTGACCTCAGCGGTCGCGTGCCCCGCCTGCTCCCACGCCAGCAGCGCCTCCAGCACGCAGATGGTGGTGTTGAACGAGCCGCGAGTGGAGCCACGCTCCGCTTCGCAGTTCCAGCCGCCATCGGCCAGTTGCTCGCTCACCAATCGCGCGATCAGGCCGCTCACGTCCTGCCCAAAGTAAGCGCCGCCGGTGGCCACCTGCCCGTTGATGCACGGCTCGATCTCCCCCACGAAGTAGGGGTTGTCGTCGCACTCCTCCGGGCCGCTGCCGCGCCACGTCACCTGCTTGCGCACTCGCGCAATCGCCTCCTGCGCCTGCGGGCTGGCCGGGTCCAGCCCCAGCAGCCAGAGCAGGTAAAGCGCGTGCATCGTGGAATCCCAACCGTGGTTCCACGCCAGACCGCCCCACGTTCCATCGGCGCCCTGCTGCGCCAGCACCGCCGCGCCGGCGCCTTCGGTGGCGACACGCGCCCGCTCGGCGGCGACTTCGTCGGCGGTGGCATAGGTCAGATCGCGTAGGGTTTGCCAGCGTACGGCGGGGTCGCCCTCCAGCAGCCAGTCGATGATGGTCATGCGTGCGGGCCTTTCCACGCCTAGCCCCGCCCTTCTGGCGCGAGGTCGAACATGCTCCAGATGGCGTCGATGCAGTCGACGTGCCGGGGGTCCTGCCCGGGGTCGGTGGGCGCGTAGAAGAGTTCCGAGCCCCAGAAGTGCCGGATCGTCTCGCCATCCCGTTGAAAGACGTTGAACATCGGCAGTTGCTCGCCGTCCGCGCTTTCCGCGAGGTAATCCCGGTTGAAGGTGGTTCCGTCGGTGGAGACGAAGCGGACTGTGTCCCATCCGCGCGCCCGCGCGGCCTCCATGATGCGCGGCAGCGGCGACGCAGCCGCCGCCACGAAGGTCACCCGCTGGTTCACGTGCGGAACCGCGCCGTTGATGCCGTCG
>JASGGF010000246.1:0-8121 GCA_047605145.1 Thermomicrobiales bacterium
ATCGTCACTGACCGCCTTTTCGGTCCGGTTACCGTCGAAGGCAATATCTTCCGCTACGATGCACAAGGACGACGCAGCGGTGTCATGGTCATAGGAGCGGTCACAGCGAGGATCGGCTGCTATGCGTATGCATCGTCCCTGGGCGGCGGCGGCACGCCGCTGCCGCCTGATCCATTTCCTGCACAAGCCCGCGCAGCACTGGCGCTGCCCGAGGTCGCCGAAGTCATGACACTCTTCGCGGGCCTTACCGACGACAATTGGCCCCAACAGGCTTACAAGGTTTGGGAGCTCGTCCGCGAAGACGTTGGCAAGGCGTTTGCCAAGCCCGGGTCCAGCGCATTTCTCAAGATCGGACAAAGTCAAATCGTCAATATGGGTTGGCTCACCCAAGCCGAGGCATCGAGTCTCAAGTCAGTTCACTACCAAAGCATCGTCGGCCCTAGTGCCCGTCACGCGGTGCAGGAGCAGCCACCACCACCAACCGTCGTCCGCACGCGCGCCGAGATCATGCCGGTCCTGCGCAAGATGCTCAAGCGCTGGATTCAGCACAAGAACTCGCTCCCAACCTCGGCAACGCCATGTCCGTAATCGTCGGCATCCGCGCAGCTCAAGGGCTTGTCCTCGCTACCGACAGCCTCACCCGGCGCGGTGACGCCGTCTTCCTCTCCGCCAGCAAGCGCTTCACCTGCCCGTCGCAGCCGCATATCGCCGTCGCCGCCTGCGGTCTCCTCAGTCTTGGCCGCGGCGAACTGCGCTCGCTCGCCGTCCTGATGGACGCCTTCGCGGCCGACATCGCCCAGTCCGTACCTCACCGCATGGCGACGTACCTATTCGCCGACACCCTATCCGACTATCTGTCAGGGCAGTAGGAGGGGCGCATGCTCCCCGCAGACGGCGACACCCTCGATCTCGTCATCGCTGGCTACGACGCCGGCATGCCCTTCGGCGAGATCTACCTCAGAAATTTACCCCGCCGTCCCGCCTACATAGCGCCGCGCAATCGCTGCCTCCGCCTCCAGCTCGGCGGCGCGCTCCGGCTGCCCTAGTTGCGTGAAGGTGGCGGCGGCGCAGTCACGCTCAGCGATCTCCGCTTGGAGGACGCGCGCGATCTGGGCGTCGTCCAACACGAGGCGTTCCACTTCGGCGGCGCCACTCGCGAAGTCGTGGGCGTGCGCTGAGGGCGCGGTGGAGATGGCCGGGGCTTCGGCGTTGTCGATGGCGGCGATCAACGAGCGGAGCACGCGCGCTTCGCTGGCGTTACGCTCCTGCATGGCGGCGCGCAGATCGGCGCGGAGCCGGTCCTTCATGATACTGGCGGCGTTGGCTGGCAAAGTTGCTCTCCACTGATTGGGGGGGGTAGGCGCAATGTACCGCGCCGTCCCAGTACGCTCGAGACGACGCGGCCGCGCCATGCTTCAATCAAGCGCGCCCGCGCTCATTGTTGCCGTCGTCGTCGTGGGCTTCGGCCACTTGACGCACTTCATGCACATTTTCCACGAGTCGCACGTGCCGTCGCAGCAGACGTAGATGCAGTTCGGCGGGATGGTGGCCGCCTTTTCCGCCACCGCGATGCCGTGCTGGGCGGGGCGGCGCGTGTGGCGCCGGGTGGGCTTGTGCTTCCGTTTTGCCTGCGCGGGCGGCGCCGGGCTGACGATGGCGCCGGTGGCCGCGGCGGCCACCGCCAGCCCACTCAGCGCCAGTAGGCGTCGCCGGGGGAGCGGGGCAGCCAGTGAGCGCGCGAGCATATCGACGAACGAACCGGTCGTGGGGGTGATCGGCAAGGAAGACGATCTCATGGGGACCTCCGGTGTTGCATGCGCCACCCCAGTTGGCGGGTGGCGATCATCCTGACCGGCAGGGTGTGGCGACGCTGTCAACGGGTTCCGTGACCGCTGCAAAATGGAGAACCCGCTCCACCCAGCCACCAGACTGCGTGATATCCTGTTCCCTGATCGCACCAATCATTCATGAAGGTACGAATCGCGAACAGCACAGCGGGGTGGGGGAAGCAAACATGGACGACGCGGCGCGCACGGAGCAGGACCGGTTGCTCGGGATCATGCGGGATGAGCTGTATGTGCCGGTAGTCTCGGACGTGCTCGATTCGCTGGGCTTCCTCAATCAGGCAATGGATGAGCGCCTGCGCCCGCTGGCGCCGCAGATGCGCCTCGTGGGGCGCGCCCACACCGTCATGACCGCTGATATCTACGAGCGCGGCGAAGACCCCTACCGCAGCGAGATCGAGGCGGTGGACGCGCTCAAGCCGGGCGACATCATGGTGGCGGACACCAACCGCAGCGCGCGCACCTGCTTCTGGGGCGAGCTGCTGTCGACGGCGGCGGTGGCGCGCGGCGCGCTGGGCTGCGCCATCGACGGCCACACGCGGGACGCGCTGCGCATCATGGAGATGGGCTTCCCGCTCTTCTGCACCGGCTTTCGCCCGGTCGATTCCTCGTACCGGGGCACGGTGGTGGGGCACGGGCTGCCGGTGCAGGTGGGGGGCGTGGTGGTGCGCCCCGGCGATATCATCTTCGGGGATTACGATGGCATCGTGGTGGTGCCGGCGGCGCAGTTGGCCGAGGTGGTGAAGCTGGCCCACGCCAAGGTGACCAGCGAGAACGCCAGCCGCGATATGCTGCGCGAAGGCGCCTACCTGCGCGATGTCTACGACCGCTTCGGAGTGCTGTAGCCGATGACCGCCCGCCCATTGCTCTTCAGTGAGATCACCCGCGATGACGCCGCCGCCCGCGCCCCCGGCGCGTTGGCGGTGCTGCCGATTGCGGCCACGGAGCAGCACGGGCCGCACCTGCCGCTGGGCACGGATACCTACATCGTGGAGCACGTGGCGCGGCAGGCCGCCGCGCTGGCGGCGCGCGAGATCGACGTGCTGGTGACGCCGACGTTGGCGGTCGGCTCGTCGCACCATCATTTCCCGTTCGGCGGCACGCTTTCGCTGGATGCAGAAACCTACGCGCGGGTGCTGCGCGATCTGGTGGTGTCCCTGCTGCGCGATGGCTTTCAGCGCGTCTTTGTGCTGAACGGCCACGGCGGCAATCACGAGCTGATGCAGGTGGCGGTGCGCGATCTGGCGCTGGAGCACCCGGCGAACTTCGCCGCCGCCTCGTACTGGGATCTGGCGCGAACGGCGCTGGAGCGCGAGGCCGATGTGCTGGGGCGGCTGCCGGGTCACGCGGGGCATTTCGAGACCGCGATGATCATGGCGATCCGGCCGGAACTGGTGCGAGAGCCGCTACCCCGGCGCAGCGAGGCCGCCATTGCCCGCGCTGCCGTGCCCAGCACGCCGTACCGGCTGGAGCGCTACGGCCACTGGACGCAGATCGGCGGGCACACCGACACCCCGCTGGAGGCAACCCCGGAGCGCGGCGCGGCCCTGCTGGAGATCGTCATTCCGGCGGTGGCGGAGACCTTCGTCGAGTTCGCCCGGCTGCCCCTGCTCTGACCGCGCGGACAAGGTCACCGCGAGTCTCTCCTCCCCCAATGTCATCCCGAACCCGCAGGTGAAGGATCGCCCACCCCCAGCGCCAAGGTCACGGCTCTCTTCTCTCCTTCCCCCGGGCCTGTTGCGGAGGGAACATAGGCAGCGGTGGGGTGCGTCTCAGCCGGAGCCGCACGACGGAAAGGGCGCCGCAGTAGCGGAGATAAGGGTGGTCGATCCCGACGCAGGCACGCGTTTGGGCTCGTATCGGTAGCGCGGCACACCTCTTGCGCACCGTCTCCCAGATCGGGAGGCGGTGCGTTCTGTTGTCGCACAACGCGGCGAGACGCACGGACGCAGCAAGCAGAGAGGCGACACCGATGAGCGACACCGAAGTGACCACGGGCGAAGTGGTGGCGGCGATCAACCGGGAGCGCGACGCGTGGGACGCGCTGCTGGCCGAGGTCGGCGAGAACCGGATGCTGGAGCCCGGCCCGATGGGCGACTGGACCTTCAAGGACCTGACCGACCACCTGACGAGCTGGCGTGAGCGCACCCTGCAGCGGCTGGAGGCTGCTGCCCACGGGCAGCCGGAGCCGCAGAATCCATGGCCCTCTGAGTTTGACGAAGATACCGACGAGGGCATCGAGGCGATCAACAACTGGTTTTACGAGCGTTCGCAGGAGAAGCTGCTGGGCGAGGTGCTGGACGAGTCCCGCGAGTCCTACGCGCGACTGGCCGAGGTGGCGCAGCGCCTGCCGGAGGAGGCGCTGGTGCAGCGCGGGTACTTCGACTGGGCGGAGGGCGCCAGCCTCGGCGAGGAGATCCTTAACGGCGGCCTCTTCGATCATCTGCATGGTGAGCATGAGGACGATATCCGCCGCTGGCTGGCCGAGCGCGAGCCGGAGGTGGCCCCGGCGGATCAGGTGGAGTTGTAAGGGCGGGGTTCGCTGATTCCGGGTATCGTGAACGTGATTCGTACCGGGCGGGGCGTCAGGCAGACGCCCCGCCCGTTGTTCGCCTTGCTGGGAAAGGACTGCATCATGTACGTCGCGCAATTCACCACGTCCCGTCAGTTCGCGTTGCGCTTCGATCCGGGTGAGGATGTGCTGCTGGCGTTGCGCGCGGCGGTGGAGCGGGAGGGGATTCGCAACGCGACGATCCTCTCCGGGGTGGGCTCGCTGAGCGCGTACCACTACCACGTCGTCGCCAGCACGAACCTGCCGCCCGGCAACGTGTTTGCGCAGGGCGAGGGCGGCTACGACATTGTGAACGTCAACGGCGTGGTGATCGACGGGCGGGTGCACGCGCATATCACCTTCAGCGACCTGCAAGGCGCCTACGGCGGGCATCTGGAGGAAGGGTGCATTGTGCTCACCTTTGCGGTGATCGTGGTGGCGGAGACGGCAGACCTCAGCTTTGCGGGGTGGGACACGCCGGGCGCGTTCGGGCGCGCCGCCGGCGCCGGGAGCTAACAATGGCGTGTGGCTTGTGATACACAGCGTGGGCTAGCCTTGTCCAACCGTCCGCAGCCTGGAGGAGACCGGGCGCCAGTGGCCCCGGCGCAACACGCCGGCATCGGGTCGCGCCGCCATCCGGGCGCTCGCAGCGGGCTTCGGGATCTGACGTCGCCGTGTTGTTACCGCCGGGCGGGCTCCACGGCACGCGCGATCATGGGCAATGAGGATGTCAGACGAGCAAAAGCTGAGCCGCCTACAGAAGAATAGCCAGCTGCGCCGGTTTGCACTGGTCCTGGTGGTGCTCTCGGCGGGACTCGGCATCGTCCTGATTCCGCTGGTGACCTACAGCCTGTACTCTGCGTGGACGCTCGGGAATCGGGAGGTGCTCTACGATCTCGCGACGGGAGAGGCGCTGCACGCCGAGCGCGGCGATTTTGGCGACGATCAGTATCTGAACCTGTCGGTGATTGGCATCGATCCCGCCGAGGGGGCCGCCACCATCGCGGTGTCCGGCAACCGGAATTGCGACGCCGCCTGTCCACCGCTGAGCCTGTCGATTCTGTCGCTGGACAACGACGCCGGAAAGCGGCATGGCATTTCTCCCTTTGCGACCGTGGTGCTCGACGCCGACGTCACCATATTCAGCACGACCATCACGCTGCCGATGCGGGGAACTCCGGCGCGGTACCCCTTTGACCGCTATACGCTCACGCTGGCGCTGGGGCATCCCGCGGCGGCGGCAGACGAGACGAATGGCGCTGACGATACCGGGGCCACCCCGGTGCAGCCGTTCGAGGAGCAGTTCCATTCCGCGATCCAGAACCAGGTTCCGCAGATGGTCATGATTCCGCCTAGCGCCATGTATCCACCCGAAATCCAGCAGCAGGTGGGTCCGCTGATTGTGGACGGCGCGTTGCAGCTCGAGTTTCGGCGCCCCTCCTACCTGATGACACTCAGCGTCATGCTGATCCTGCTGGTGACCACCTCCAGTGCAATCACGGTGCTGACCCAGCCACTTTCCCGGCTCACGACCAGCGTTGGCAGCCTGATCATCGCTACGTGGGGCGTGCGCGCCGTGTTGAACCCGCAGGGATTCTCGCTGGTATCGGGCGTGGACCTGGCGTTGTCCGGCGTCATCCTGCTGCTGCTGGTCGGTCTGTTATTGCGGGTGGCGCTGTCTCTGTTGCGGAAAGAGCGCCGCAGTCAATAGGGCGGCAGCGCGGTCGTTCGGGGCGTGGGAGCGAGGCGGGGCCGGGGCTCCCACGCCCCATTGGCTCACGCGCTGGCGGGTGTGAGCCAGCCCATGCTCGGGCCGTCGCTGGACATAACCCGGAGCCTGCCATCGCCGGTGAACTGCAGCACGTAGCGCGCCATGGCAGGCGCGGCGCACGCGTCGCCCAGCCCGGCAGGCGCGCTGGATTGCACCTCCACCTCGTGCAGCCCGACCATACCGCTCTCGGGCTGGATCCACTCCAGCTGCAGCCGGGACTGCCGCTCGGCGTCGAACCTGGGACTTGACAGCGACAGCGTCGCGGAAAACTCATCGCCCACGTCAGGGAGCGCATCCCCGGCAGGCAACTCAAGGGTAATGACCCGTTCGTAGGCACGCCGGTGCTCAAGGAGGACGCCCTGCCAGCGCCAGGTCGCACCCGGCGTCATCGCCGGGGACCCCAGGTCCGCGGCGGGCGCGCTTTCGGCCGCGGTGGCGCCTCCTGGCGCAACGCCAGCCCCGGTGAGGAGCGCCAGCACTACCCCGAGTTGCAGGACCGTCCGGCGTGGCACGGTGGGGAGCTGCTCCGGTGAAGAGAAGGTTCGATAATCGTGAGTCACAGATAATCCTTTGCTTGTGGGTCGCCATCACGGCGGGCCTCGCCGGCAGGCGGTGTTCCTGGCGCCGCTTTCTCGCTGGACGCGCCCGGAGATCTCCTGACGGGCGACCGTGTTCAATGCCGCTTGCCCTGACGCTGAGATGTACACTATACGCGCTGATTGTTGCTTGAAAACGCCCTTTGTGGGTGTGGCGGCGCGAGCGGCGTTTGACGTTCAGACGCCCAGTGCGCGCTGATGGGTGTTGCGCTGGCTGCGAGGACGTTTGTCGTTCCGAATACGCAGGGAGGCGCATTAAAAGAATGTGCACGCGGGCTCTGTGGTCCGATGCCAACGGCTCTGTGCTGGTTGGCCGCAACATGGACTGGGTGGACCAGCTCGAAACCGCGCTTTGGGTGTTGCCTGCCGGGCAGGAGCGCAATGACGCGCTGGATGGCGCCCTGAGCTGGACATCGACCTATGGCTCTGTGGTGGCAAGCCAGTTCGACATCGTCGCCACGGACGGCGTGAACGAGGCGGGTCTCGCCGGGCATCTGCTCTGGCTGGCCGAGTCTGACTACGGGCCGTACGATCCGGGGCGCCCGGCGCTTGGCATGAGCGTCTGGCTGCAATACATGTTCGACAACTTCGCAACAGTTGCGGAGGCCGTCGACTGGATGCAGCAGACCAACGTCCAGGTGATCTCCATGGTGGATCCCATTTACGGACGGGCCATTACCCTGCACATGGCGCTGGAGGATGTGTCTGGCGACTCGGCGATTGTCGAGTACATCGCGGGGGAAATGGTGATTCACCACAGTCGGGAATACGTGGTGGTGACCAACTCGCCGTCCTATGACGAGCAGTTGGCGAGCGTGAAGCAGTATGACGGGTTCGGTGGCGATCTCCCGCTTCCTGGGAGCACGGAGGCGGATGCCCGGTTCGTCCGGGCGTCCTTCTACCTGACGCGCTTGCCACAGCCCGAAAGCGAGGCGGAGGCCGTCGCTGAGTTGCTGAGCGTCATGCGGAATGCCGCACAGCCCTTTGGCACGCCGGACCCGGAGCGGCCCAATATCTCCACCACCGTTTGGCGGATCGTGGCCGATCTGACCGGGAAGCGGTACATCTTCGAATCGTGCTACAAGCCAAACCTGGTCTGGGTTAATCTGGACAAAGTGGACTTTGCGATCGGCGCGCCGAGCCGCAAGATCGACATGGTCGGACCTGACTGGCTGGTTGGGGATGTCACCGACCAGATGGAAGAGCGACCGGTGCTGGAGTTCATTCCAGTGCCACTGGCTACACCGGTGAGCGGCTCCTGAGCAGCAACGACCCGGAATGTATGGTGACCAAAGGAGGAGAGGATGGACGCAAACCGCTTTGCGGCGTTGAGCCGGCAAGTGGGCGCCGCGCCGACAC
>JASGGF010000247.1:0-8093 GCA_047605145.1 Thermomicrobiales bacterium
CCCCCGCAGCGAGGAGGGCGCGCCGGACGTTGACCTCGATCTGGTCGAGGTCGATGTTGTCGACGGCGAAGAACTGGAGCCCGAGGCCAACAGCCAATCGATGACGCCGATCCGGCCGGACCTGGGTCCGCCGGCGCCGGGGCCACAGTCGGGGAATCAGCCGGGGTCCGGGTTGGGGCTCATCATCAGCGTGGCCGTGGCCGCAGTGGTGTTTGTCCTCTCCATCTACGCGACCGGCAGCCCGACCGCCAATCCTCTCCCGCTTGCCCAGACAACAAACGCGCTGTTCTGGATCGCGGCGCTGGCGCTGGTGGCCGGCGCCGGTCTTGGCGCGGTGTACGCAGATCGCGTGGCCTTTCGCGGCACCCTGCTGGAAGAGCAGCCGGAGACAGAGTTCCCCACGGCGTGGATCGTGCCAGTGGTGGCGACATCGGCAGCGATCCTGCTGGTCGCGACCTACCACAACACCATGATGATCGTGGCGGGGCCGCTGATCGCGTTCGTCGGGAATGCTGGCTCGCTGCTGTCGCGCGATCTGCTGGACGACGCCGACGATTCCGCGCTGAAAACGGCCACCACCATCCACGCGCTGGTGGTGCACACCATGGCGTTTCTGGCGCTGAGCGCCATCTACCTGAACAAGCTCCCTACGCCCATCGTGGCCCTGCTGGCGGCGGCGGTGACAACCCTGCTGGTAATCGAGGCGCTGGAGCGGCGGCCCGTGCTGCAGAGCCGCAAGCTGCTGCTGGCAATTCTGGCGGGCGGCGCGGTGGCCGCCGTGGCGACGCCCCTGATGTGGTGGCTGACGCACGGCTGGACCGGCGGGGCGGTCCTCTTCGTCGCCTTCTACTGCGTGGTTGGGGTCATCCAGACGGTGGTGGCGCACGGCACATTGCGCCCGCGCGACGCCATCGAGTTTGGGCTGGTCTCGTTGGCCGCCTTCATCATTCTGGCCGTGACGGCGTGAGGCGGGAGGCGCAGCGGTGAACCCACGGGAACTGGAAGCCGCCCTCACCCGGCTGGATTTGGCGGCGGAAACGCTGGAGGGGCTGGACGAGCTCGGTGTGTCCACGCGCGATGAGCTGGTGGCGCTGATGAACCAGCTTGAGGTGGAGATCGGCGATGACGGCGAGGAGCCGTCGTCCTGAGCATGGATCTGTTCGAAGCCAACCGCCAGAACACGCTGGAACGCGCGGCTCCGCTCTCCGCCCGGATGCGTCCCCGTTCGCTGAACGAGATCATTGGGCACGAGGAGATTCTGGGGCCAAAGACGCTCCTGCGGCAGGCGATTGACGCCGACCAGCTGTTCTCGCTGGTGCTGTGGGGACCGCCCGGCGCCGGCAAGACGACGCTGGCGCGGCTGATTGCGGCGCAATCGCGCGCAGAGTTCGTCGCTATCAGTGCGGTGTCGTCCGGCGTGGCCGATCTGCGCGCCATCGTGAAGGCCGCTGCTGACCGGCTGGGGATGTACGGCCAGCGGACGGTGCTGTTCATCGACGAGATCCACCGCTTCAACAAGGCGCAGCAGGACGCCATCCTGCCTCACGTCGAGGACGGCACCGTCATCCTGATTGGCGCCACGACTGAGAACCCCTCGTTCGAGGTCAACGCGCCGCTCCTGTCGCGCTCGCGCGTGGTGGTGTTGCAAAGCCTGACCGATGAGAACGTGGGCGACATCCTCGACCGCGCCGTGGCCGATACGGAGCGCGGGCTGGGCGCGCGCCGGTTGACGTTGGATCCGGCCGCGCGCGAGGCGCTGGTCAACCTCGCCAACGGGGACGCGCGGTTCGCGCTGAACACGCTGGAGTTCGCGGCGGCAGGACTCGACCAGCAGGGCACGATCAGCGAAGAGCGCGTGCTGCAGGCGGCGCAACGGCGGGCGTCCGGCTACGACAAGGGGGGAGATGCGCATTTCGACGCGATTTCCGCCCTGCACAAGACCCTGCGCGGCTCCGACGCGGACGCGGCGCTGTACTGGCTGGCGCGGATGCTGGAGCGTGGCGACGATCCGCTGTACGTCGCCCGGCGGCTGGTGCGCTTCGCCAGCGAGGATATCGGCATGGCCGATCCCCGCGCGCTGCAGCTGGCCATGGCGGCGCAACAGGCCGTGCACTTCATTGGGCTGCCGGAGGGAGCGCTGGCGCTTGCCGAGCTGACGGTCTATCTGGCGCTGGCTCCGAAGAGCAACGCCGTCTACCGCGCGTACTCCGCCGCGCTCGACGACGTGCGGCAGACGCGCAACGACCCCGTGCCGATCCACTTGCGCAACGCGCCAACCACGCTGATGAAGTCGCTGGGCTACGGCGAGGGCTACCGCTACGCCCACGACTACGCCGAGGGCGTCGTTGGCCAGCAGAATCTGCCCGACAACCTCGCCGGTCGGCGCTACTACGAACCAACCAATCGCGGCTTCGAACGCGATCTGGGCGCGCGCATGGAGCACATCCGCGCCATTTACGCTGAAACCACCCAAACGCCCGGCGACGCCGCGTCGCCGCAGGAGGACGCATGACCCGCCCCAGTGGCCGCGAGTTCGACGAGCTTCGCACCTTGCAGATTATTCCGAACACCATGCCCTACGCCGAAGGCTCGGCCTCCATCCGCATGGGCGATACCCACGTGCTGTGCACCGCCTCCGTGGAGGACCGCCTGCCGGGCTGGCTGCGCGGACAGGGCCGGGGTTGGGTCACCGCCGAGTACGGGATGCTGCCCCGCGCCACCAAGGAGCGGACGAACCGCGAGGCGGCGAGCGGCAAACAGGGCGGACGCACGGTCGAGATTCAGCGCCTGATCGGGCGCTCGCTGCGCGCCGCCGTCGATCTGAAAGCGATGGGCGAGCGGCAGATCATCATCGATTGCGACGTGGTGCGGGCGGATGGCGGCACGCGCTGCGCCGCCATCACCGGCGGCTACGTCGCGCTGGCGCTGGCGCTGTGGAAGCTGCGGCAGACAAACAAGCTCAACCGCGACCCGCTGCTGACGCAGATCGCCGCCGTCAGCGTGGGGATCGTCAAGGGCGTGGCGGTGCTGGACCTTGATTACGCGGAGGACAGCACCGCCGGCGTCGATTGCAACGTCATCGGGACGTCGAACGAGGAGTTCGTCGAGGTGCAAGCCACCGCCGAGGGCAAGCCGTTCTCACGCGCGGGGATGGGCTCGCTGCTCGATCTGGCGGAGTTGGGGCTGGCGGAACTCTTCGCGGCCCAGCGGGAAGCAATCCGGGTGGCCACCACCAGCCGGTAGCGGATCGCCGAGCAGCAGCGGCGCGATCTCCAGTAGCGCCTTGCGCAACTGCTCCATCATCCAGCGTTCTCCAACTCCGATCCGCACGTAGCGCTCAAGGCCAGCCTGCGCGGGCGCGTGAATGGCGATGCCGCGCTCCAGCAGCGCCGCCAGCAACGTTTCGCGACTGCCGACCTCCACCCGCGCGGCGACGAACGGCCCCCAGCTTGGCAATGGCTGCAACGAGGAGAGCTTGCGCAGACTTCGGAAGAGCCGCGAGCGCTCCTCACGGGCCTGCGCGAGCGCCGCTTGCATTGCCGACGCGCGACACAGCGCCGTGCTTGCGGTGCCCCAAGCCGGCGAGGCTACCGCTGCCACATCGAGCGGCAGCGCCCGGCGCGCCTGCGGCGAGGCGATGAACCAGCCCGGTTCAGGAGCGGACAAGCTGGTCCACGCCCGCAACGAGCGGATGACAATCACGTTGGGAAACTCACTGGCGAGCGTCGCCATCGACTGGCCCGCGAAATCGGCGAAACGCTCATCCACAATGAGCCACCGGCAGGAACGGGCCAGCCGCACCGCGTCGTTGGCTGGCAGGAGCGCGCCGAGGGGGTCGGACGGCGAGTCGATGACGGCGATCGCATCGTGCGGCAGATCGCTGGCGAGTTCGACATCAATGCCGGCGTCGCGGCCAAAACCTCGCCAGACCGGGACGTGCTCCCGTTGCGGAAACGCTGACGTCAGGGCGGAAGCCAGCCGCGAGGGGGCAAACGAGACGATTGGCCCCTCGTGGGCGGCGACAAGTTCGCTCAGCAGGTGGTCAATGTCCGTCGTGAGGCCAATGGCGCGCGCCGGAAGCCGCCAGACAGCGGCCAGCAACGGCAGCGCCAGCGCCTCAGGGGGCCGGCCGCGCGTGCCATTGGCGAGATCAGGAGGCGGCCACCCCGCCAAATCGACCCCATCAAGCCGCAGCGGACCCGGCGGCAGGACGTGCCCGGTTCGCGCACGCGCGGTTGTCGACGGCCGGTTCATACGCGTCTGGCGCGTGACGACATGACGGGCAACTCCGCTCCTTCGCCGCCAAGCGTTTCCACATGCACCCCGTGGGTGATCGAGGCGGCTACGTTGCGCACCTCGACCCCGCTGAGGGTGTGCCCGTTCAAGTTGCCGAGATGCGCGTGGCCGTGAATCACGAGGTCTGGCCGGTGGAGATCGACTACCTTGCCCAGTTCGCAGTTGCCCAGCATCCAGTATTTCGCCAGTGGCTCGCGGCCCAGCGTGCTGACCGTCGGGGAGAAGTGCAGCAGGGCGATGCGGTAGTCCGCGTCGAGGTTGGCGAGGGCCTGATCGAGCGCCAGCGATTCGCGGCGCGAGCGCACCGCGAGCCGCTTCAGCGTACGCGCGTGGATGGCATCCGGGCCTTCCACCGGCCAGAACCCTCCCCCACTCCCGGTGGTGGCGGCGATGCCCACGCGGACGCCAGCGGCGGTGGTGAGGTGCTCGGCGGCGCCATCGATCAGGCCAACTCCGGCCCGGTCGAAGACGCGGCGCAGCGCGGTGCGGCGCAACGTTCGCAGATCGTGGTTTCCCAGCACCGCAAATGTGGGAATGCGCGCTGCTGCCAGCATTTCTGCCGCCGCTTCGGCTTCCACGATTCGGCCATTGTCGGTGAGATCGCCAGCAATCAGCAGCAGGTCTGCGCTTCCTCGCAAGTCCGGAATCTCGGTCAGCAGCGCCGAGCCGTCCGCCTTGACGTGCAAATCACCAACCGCCGCGATACGCACAGTGGCGCCCCGCGTGGCGGGCGCGGCGGCGAAAGGCGGCGACATCGAGGCGATCATAACTGGCAAGGGTACACGATCACCGTGCGTCCGGCGCCGCCGTATACTCACCGCGAGACAGTATGTGGGATGGTGGCGTTAGGGCTGGCGAAACAGTGACAGCACAAACAGGACGAATCAGCAGGCGTGCATTGTGCGCCATGCTGTCTGCGATGGTCGCTTGCGGCCCGCTGTGGCAGCGCCGTGCTGGGGCAGAGGTGCGCGCCTTTGCCGCGCCAGAGCCGCCCGCAGTCACGGCCAAAGGCGTGTTTGTCATCGATGCCGCCAGCGGGGTGCCCCTCTTTGCCCACGATCCCGACGCGCCCTTTCCCCCGGCCAGCCTGACCAAGATCGCGGCGGCGCTGGTGGTGCTGGAGTGGAACCAGCTGGACTCCCTGATCGAGATCTTGCCGGAAGATTTGGTGCCGCCGGAGGAATCGCAGGTCGGGCTGGTGGCCGGCGACGTGCTCAGCGCGCGCGACCTGCTGTTCGGGGCGCTGATCCCCTCCGGCAACGACGCGACTCTCGCGCTGGCGCGCACAGTCGGGTCGCAGGATCTAGGCGACGGCGCGACGAGCGACGAGGCCGTGGCCCGCTTCGTCGAGATGATGAATGAGACCGCGCTGAAGCTGGGCGCCACGAACAGCGTGTTCATGTATCCCACTGGCGTGGACCGCGATGGGCACGTCATGAGCGCGCGAGATGTCGCCACGCTCTCCGTGGCGGGCTTGCAAAACCCGCTGTTCGCCGAGATCGTTTCGACCTCCACCATCACGCTGCCGTCGCAGGTCAAGCCGGAGGGCTACGTGGTGTACACCACCAACGATCTGCTGGTGGAAGGGCTGGCGAACGGCGTCAAGACCGGCTCGACCCCGAAAGCGGGCGGTTGCCTGTCCACCTCGTTCATGATCGGCCCGGCGCAGGTGGTGGCCGCCGTGCTGGGCAGCGAGATGGTCGAGTCCGAGGAAGGGCTTGTCGATTACAGCGCGAGGTTTGCCGACACGCGCACGCTGATGGGCGCTGCCGAGCAGGACTACGTGTGGCTCGATCTGTTGGCCCCGGAAACGCTGGAGGGGCTGGCTGAGGAGTTGTCCGTCTGGGGCGTGGCGCCGCCAGCGGAACTGCGCGCGCCGGTGCCGGCCGCCGACGCGCGGACCGTGCGGTACCGGTTGCAACTGGGACCGCCGGAAGCAGCGGGCGACCCCAGCGGCGAACTGCAGGTCTACGTAGGAGACGCGCTGCTCCTGACGCGTCCAACGATCAGCGCAAGTTAGGGGATCGACAGGGTGGCGGTAGAGGGCAACGAGACGGATCTGGCTCCAGCGGGGGAGCGCCTGCAACGGGTGCTGGCTGCGCGCGGGGTGGCCTCACGGCGCAAGTCGGAGGAGCTGATCCGCGAGGGCCGGGTGACGGTCAACGGCAAGGTGGTCAGCGAGCTGGGCACCCGGGTGCTGCCGGACGCCGCTATCCGCGTGGATGGCAAGCCGGTCCGGCGGCAGGCGCACCGCTACGTGCTGCTCAACAAGCCGTCCGGCTACATCACCACCACCAGCGATGAGCGAGACCGGCAGACCGTCATGGAGCTGGTGCCGAACAACCCGAAGCTCAACCCGGTGGGCCGGCTGGACCGGGACACGGAGGGTCTGCTGCTCTTCACCAATGATGGCGAGGTCGCCAACCGGGTGATGCACCCGCGCTACGGCCTGACCAAGGAGTACGTGGTCACCACGCCGGTCAAACCCCCGGAAAGCACGATGCAGCGGGTGCGCGACGGGCTGGTGATCGACGGCAAGCTGGTGCGGCCGCACGAGTTCCGCATCATGCGGGAGACGCGAGACGGCGTGCTGCTGTCGGTGGTGTTGCACGAGGGCATGAACCGCGTGGTCCGGCGCATGATGGAGATGGTGGGCATCGAGGTGCGCAAGCTACGGCGCGACCGCATCGGCCCGCTCTCCATCGCGGGCATCCCCCGCGGCGCCTCGCGCGACCTGACCGAGGGCGAGGTGGCGTCGCTGCGGGAAGCGCTTCATCTGGACCGGGAGGAAGAACCGGCGCCGCGCTCCAGCAGCCCGGGCCGAACAGGCCGGCAGGGGCCACCCCGATGAGCAGCCCGGAGGCAACCGTAGTGGCGGCCCACCTGCGCGTTATCGCCATCGATGGGCCGGCGGCGGCGGGCAAATCGACAGTGGCGCGCGAGATCGCAGACCGGCTTGGGGCGTTGCTCTTCGACACCGGCGCGCTCTACCGCGTGATCGCCCTGCTGGCGCTCCGTACCGGCGCCGACCCGGACGATGCCCACGCGCTGTGCAAGCTGGCGGAAGAGACCGACATCCGATTCCGTCCACCGAGCGTGGCGGACGACCGTCTCTACGACGTGCTAATCGGTTCTGAAGACGTGACGTGGCGCATCCGCGATCCAGATGTGGGGGCCATTGTCTCGCCGGTGGCCGCGCACGCGTCGGTGCGCGCCGCGCTGCTGCCGGTGCAGCGGCGGATCGCCGCAGCCGGGCCGGTGGTGATGGTCGGACGCGATATCGGCACCGTCGTCGTTCCGGATGCCGGGCTGAAGATCTTCCTCGATGCCTCGCCGGAAGAGCGGGCTCGGCGCCGCTACGCCGAATCCCGGCAGCGGCAGCAGGACGTCAGCCTTGCGGACGTGGAACGCGAGACGGCGGCGCGTGACGCCATCGATTCCGCGCGGGCGACTGCCCCTCTACGCCCGGCCGATGATGCGGTGCGCGTCGAAACCGATAACCTCGACATCGACGCGGTGGTGGTCGTGATTCTCGATCTCGCGCGCGGGTTGCGGGACGCCAACGGCGATCCGGTCTGGCCGCGCCTCTCGTGAGCACGGCCATCAACGTGCGCGAACACGCACTCAGCGAGTTCTGGCGCCGGATGATTGTCGGGTTCGTGCGCAATTCGGTAGGGCCGGCGCTGCCGCTGCGCGTCATCGGCGCGGAGCACGTCCCGGCGGACGGGCCGTTGATCGTGGTGGCGAATCACCTGTCCAATGCCGACCCGCCAATCCTGATCATCGCCTTTCCGCGT
>JASGGF010000248.1:0-8088 GCA_047605145.1 Thermomicrobiales bacterium
AACGCCATGCTGGCGATGGAGCGTGACGGCGGCGGCGAGCTTCCCGGCGACTACCTCGTGCGGCAATCACTGGCGAACGCCACCCGGTATGTCACTGCGCAGCTCAAGGAGTGCGAGGCGCGGGTGCTCGGCGCGCAGGACACATTGGCGCAGTTGGAGGCCGATGTCTACCGTCGCGTCGTGGCGCAGGTCGCCGCGCAGTGCCCGCATCTGCTCACCGCCGCCCACGCCGTCGCCACGGTCGATGTGCTGGCCTCCTTCGCGGAAACCGCCGCCACGCGCAACTACGTCTGCCCGGTCGTCGATGACTCCGTTTCGCTGGAGATTCGCGGCGGCCGCCACCCGACGTTGGAGGCGATCCTGCCCGCCGGCACGTTCGTCGCCAACGACGCGCTGCTGGATGCGGACGGCGCGGCCATCACCATCCTGACCGGCCCGAACATGGCGGGCAAAAGCAGCGTGCTGCGCCAGTGCGGCCTGATCGCGCTGCTGGCGCAGGTTGGTTCCTTTGTGCCAGCGAATTCGGCGCGCATCGGCCTTGTCGATCGCATCTTCAGCCGCATCGGCGCGCAGGACGACATCAGCGCCGGGCAATCGACGTTCATGGTGGAGATGCTGGAGACGGCGAACATCGTCCACCACGCCACCCATCGCAGTCTGGTGCTGCTAGACGAGATCGGACGCGGCACCTCCACGTGGGATGGTCTCGCCATCGCTCGCGCATTGGTGGAGCACCTGCACAACGCGCCCGGCCTTGGCTGCCGCACGCTCTTCGCCACGCACTTCCACGAGTTGACCGTGCTGGCGGACTACCTGCCCGGCGTCGTTTGCGCGCGCATGGATGTGCTGGAGGAAGGCGACCGCGTCGTGTTCCTGCACCGGGTCGTGCCCGGCGGCGCCGACCGCTCGTACGGCATCCACGTCGCGGAGCTGGCGGGCCTGCCGCGCGCCCTGACCCGCCGCGCCCGCGAGATTCTGGCCGATCTGGAGCAAGGTCCCGCCGCGCCCGCCGCTCGCGAGCGCCAGGCGCGGGCGCCCCGCGCCGCCGCCGCGCCCGCCATGCAGCTCACCCTATTTGCGCCGCCCAGCCCTGCTCTGGAAGCCCTACGCGCCCTCGATGTCGATTCGCTGACGCCGCTGGAGGCCCTGAACCGCCTCTACGAACTGAAGCACCTCGCCAGTGAAGATGGCGGCGCAGAGGCCTGAGCGGCGCGCCTACCCGCTCTGGTCGTCTCGCACGATCAGGCCGTTGCCGGTCCCGTCCGCGTTCGCCACGCACTCGCAGCCCTTGCCCATCACCAGGCCTTCCGGGCATGGCCGGCGGCACGAGCCGCTACAACACTGGGTGTTCAGGCCCTGATTGAGGCAATCGGCGTCGCTGACGCACGGGTTGCACGGGTCGATTTGCGTAAAGACGCAGACGCCGCCCTGACAGGCGCCAATGCGGCAGGGATCGAAGACGGCGCACTCGGCGTCCGTTTCGCACCGCTTGTTGCAGCACTCGCCGTAGCAGCACTCGTAGCCCGGCTGGCAATCGACGATGGCGGAGACGCAGATCCCGTCGAGGCAGCTATTGAGCACGCAGGGATCGTCGTTCTGGCGGCTGCGGCAATCGCGGTTCGTGGCGCACGCGGTGAAGCAATGACCGTCGCGGCAGGTCTCCCCGGGGTAGCAGCCGCAATCCTCCTGCGCCATCGCGCGCCTCGCCAGTCCGCCGCCCAGCAACGCCCCGCTGAGCGCCGTCAGTGCGCGCCGCGTCAGCCCCCGCGAGAGGGCAATCGTCATCCGGTCAAACCGCGTGGGGTCCATGGCGTCTCATTCCGCTGGCGCGGTTCGGGCGGTGTCGCGAACCGGGCTCCTATTGGTCCTGTGTGTTCAGCAACGCCCGCTGCGCCGGGCCCGTTTCGTCTGCCACCACCGCGTCTGTGCACGCCGCCCGTGCAGCATCCGTCAGAACGTGCCATAGTCTGCCTGATCCAGTAACGCACGTGCGGCCAGCAGACGCAGCAGAGAGCGAGGGTGCGATGCTCATTCGTTTGGGTGATACCGTCTTTGGCATTGGCGGAAAAGAGATGGGCAAGGTAGCCGGCATTGTCGTGAACGCCGGGACCATGCGTTCGGATGGCGTTCTCGTACACGCCGGTCTCCTGAATCGCGAAGAGCACATCCTCGCCGTCTCCGCCATCACGGGCGCCGACGCGCAGGGGTTGCACCTCGACAGCACCAGCAAGACGGCGGATGCCGATGCGCCGGTCCTCGACAGCGAGGAGATCGCGCTGGCGCAGCGCGTGCAGCCGGAGGAGACATACCTCCCCGCCGCCGGCGTGGGCGGCCCGGTGTACGCCACGGACCCGACCCGCTCCGGCCCCTACCCGGACGAGTCCAGCTTCTTCGAGATGGCTCCCATCGACCCGCCGCCCGTCGAGATCTTTTCCAACCTCGGCGAGAATGATGTCAAGCTCACCGGCGACACCGAGGCGCTCTCCAGCGACGGACACAAGATCGGCAAGGTGACCGCCTACCAACTTGGCGACATGGGTCTGGTTGACACCATAACCGTGACCGAGGGCCTGTTCCACGGCAAGGAAGCGACCTTCACAACTGCGGAGATCGACGAGTTCGGCACGGACAAGGTCCACCTGAAGCTCGGCCGGGCGGACGCCGAGGCGCGCTAGGCGCTTCATCGCATTTGGTCACGATATGTGACATCTGCCCAATCTGAATGCTACGCTGCGCCCGCCGCCGCCCCGAGGAGGGTTGGGTGTGCCGTGCAACTCGCGTAGCATCAGGCAGGTTCAGGTATCGTGACCACCCCTTTCCGTTTGGCGATTGATCTCGACGGCGTCCTCACCGAACACCCCCGCCCACTCGCACAGGCCGCGTCCGCCCGCTTCGGCGTCGAAATGCCGGAGAGCGCCTTCATCGACTCAGCTGGCCTCAACGTGCCGGACGCCGTCCGCGACTGGGTGTACAGCACCGATGGCCCGGCCTCCCGCCTGCTGCCCGACCCGGAAGCCGCCGAGTTCCTGCGCCGCACGTTGGAACTGGTCGGCCCGGAGAACGTGAGCATCGTCACCGCGCGGCCCGAGGCCTCGGCGGAGATGACCCGGGCGTGGTTGAACGCCAACGGCTTCCCCGAGTGCGCCATCGTCTTCACGGACCTGAAAGCCGCCGAAGCGCTACGCTCCGGATTCAGCTATGCCATCGAGGACAGCCTGCGCCACGCCCGCAACTACGCCGCCGCCGGGGTCAACTGCTTCCTCGTCAAGGCTGGCTCGCCGGAGGTTGACGATCCGCGCATCTCGATGTCGGACGACCTCTTCTCGCTGCTGAAGCAGATCGCCAGCAAGGCGCCAAGCGCGCCGACGGAAGCCGCCGCACCCCTGACCGGGCCGAACGGCCGCCACATAGCGGATACCGAGCGCCCGCGCATCGTCGTCAGCGACGCCATTCACCCGCAGGCGCGGGAGCGCCTCGCCGCCGCCGCCGAGATCATCGACGTCGATGGCACCGATGTGCCCGCCCTGCTGGCCGCCATCCACGATGCCGACGCGCTGGTGGTGCGCAGCGAGACCTACGTGACCGAGGCCGTGCTGGCCGCCGCGCCCTCGCTGCGCGTGGTGGCGAGGGCCGGGGTCGGCGTCGATAACATCGACCTCGAAGCCGCCACCCGCGCTGGCGTGCTGGTGCTGAACGCGCCCGGCGCGAACGCTACCTCCGCGGCGGAGCACACCATTGCCCTGCTGCTGGGCGTCACCCGCGAGATCGCAAAGTCGGACGCCACCACGCGCGCCGGCAAGTGGTCGCGCAAGGCCATGAAGCCGATCGACCTCGCCGGGCGCACGGTCGGCATCGTCGGGCTGGGCCGGGTCGGCTCGCAGGTCGCGCGACGCCTGCGCGCTTTCGACATGCGCGTGCTGGCCTACGACCCGTACATCACGCCGCAGCGCTTCACCGAGCAGGGCGCGGCCCCGGTCGATCTGGAAACCCTCCTGCGCACGGCTGATGTGGTCACCTTCCACGTGCCGGAGAACGGCGATACCTTCCACATGCTCAACCGCGAGAACATGCAGCTGCTGAAGCCCGGCGCCGTGGTCATCAACGCCGCGCGGGGCGGTGTGGTCGATCAGGACGCGCTGGCCGAGGCGCTGGCGGAGAGCCGCCTGAAGGGCGCCGGGGTTGATGTCTTCCCCAGCGAGCCCCCCACCGGAAGCCCGCTCTTTGCCCAGCCGAACGTGGTCCTCACGCCGCACATCGGCGGCTCCAGCGCCGAAGCGTTGGCCGCCGTCGGCGAGGTGATCAGCACCACGACGCTGGCTGCACTGCGCGGTGAGGCCGTGCCGAACGCGGTCAACCTGCCAGCCTCCTCCCTCCACGCGCCTGAGCTGCAGCGCTTGACCACCGCCGCTGGCGCCGCCGGCCGCCTGCTGGCCGTGCTGGAGCCTACTGCCCCCTGCGCCTTCCGCGTCACGGTCCACGGCATGGTCTCCGACGACATCGTGGAGCACGTGGTGGTGGCAGCGCTGAGCGAATCGTTGCAGCGCTGGACCGGTCAGCGGGTCACGCCGGTGAACGCCCGGCTGCTCGCCGACGAGCACGGCATCCGCGTGCGCGTGATCCACGGCGGCGGCGATGAGAGCATCGTCCCCCACTTTTCGTTCGAGGTGGCTGAAGTGGTGGCCAGCCCGCAGCCGCACCACGTCACGGTGCGCTGGGACCGGCAGGAGGCCGCCATCATGGAGGTGGACGGCTTCACCCTGAACAGCCCGTTGGCGGGCGATGTGCTGATCACCCACCACCGTGACCAGCCAGGCGTCGTGGGCGCGGTCGGCAACATCCTCGCCCGCTATGACGTCAACATCGCCGGCATGCAAGTGGGCCGGCATCTCCCGCGACGCGGTGGCGACGCGATCATGGTCATGAATGTCGACGATGTGGTGCCGGCGGCGGCGCTGGAGGAACTGAAGCAGATCGCCGGCATCTCCAACGCCTTCGTGGTCTCGTTGCCAGACGCCGCGCCGCAGCCTCAGCTGGTCGGCGCGTCCGCCGGGGGCCGCCGCTGAGGCCACGCCGCGTCGGCGACGGCGATCTCCTCCAGTAACGGCAGCACGAATGCGTCCCCGGCCATCTGGACCGCGTGTCCGGCGCCGGGGACATGCACATAGCGCCGCACCTGCGGCCGCCCCGCCAGCAGCTCCGCCACGCCGCGCAGCGCCCGGTGACTTCGGCCCCCGCTAAACACCGTGACCGGCAGGTCCGCTGGTAGCGCCTCGAACGTCGCCAGCGGGAAATCGCCCGGCGGCTCGTTCCGCGCGAATCGGGCGGCATACGGCAGCAGCGCATCCCATTCCGGCGTGCCACGCAATCGCTCCGGCACGTGCGCGGCGTCGATCATCGCGAAGAAGGCCGCCGTCGTCGCGTCGAGGTCGTCGTCGCGGTGCGCCGCCTGCAGCTCCACCACCCGCCGGATCATCGCACGCGCCGCATCGTCGTCCAGCAACGCCAGTACCGGGGGCTCGATCAACGTCAGACTGCGCACCCGCTCTGGCGCCTGCCGCGTCATCTCGATCGCCACCAGCCCGCCGTACGAGTGGCCGACGAGGTGGAAATCGGCCGCTCCCAGCCGCGAAACCTCCACCAGCATGGCGGCGGCATCGTCAGCAAACGTGTAGCGCGAAGGGTGCTCGGCGCCAGCTGCAAAGCCGGGCCGGTCCAGCAGGAGCAGCCGGTACCCGTCACCGATCTCCGACGCTGCCTTGGCGAAGGAGCTTTCGCCGTTGCCGAAATCCCCGTGAATGAACACAATCGCCGGCTTGTCGCTCACGCATCTCCCTATCGACGCCGGGAACGCTCCCGGCGCTAACCGCAATGCGTATACTACCGACCGACTGGTCAGTCGGTTTTCGGCGTGAGGACGCAAGGCAACGTGGGCATTCAGGAACGCAGTCTCTCCCGCCGGCAACGCCTGCTCGACGCTGCACTCACCATTTTCACCGAGCAGGGCTACAACGACACCCCCATCGACGCGATCGCCCGCGCCTCGGAGACCTCCAAGGGCGGCGTCTACTTCCACTTCCCCAGCAAGCAGGCGCTGTTCATGGCGCTGCTGGACGAAGCCAGCGACGCCCTGCAAGAGCGCATCGAGCGCGCCATGGTGGCGGAAACTGACCCCCTGCGGCGCGGCGAAGCGGCGCTCCACGCGGTGTTCGTCGCCTTCGCCGAGCACCGGCTGCTGGCGCGGCTGCTCCTGATTGAGGCCGCCGGCGCTGGCCGCGAGTTCAACCGCGCCCTCAACGACATGCACGAGCGGTTCGCCCTGCTCATCGCCGGGTGCCTTGACGATGCCGTCGCTGCCGGCCAGCTGCCGCCGCTGGACACGCGGCTGGCGGCGCGGGCGTGGTACGGCGCGGTCAACCAAACGGTGCTGCACTGGCTGGCGTCCGGCGAGCCACGCGACCTGCAAGACACATTTCCGCAGTTGCGCGCCCTCCTGCTCCACGGTGTGCACGGCGCACAGGAGAACCGCTCATGACCGCGATTAGCGTCCAGCGAACCATCTGGCAGGCGCCCAACTTCGCTGAGATCCTGGCGCTTGCTTCGCTCGTCGTCCCTATCGATGCCCCCGGCGACCCTGTCGAATTCCTCGCCCGGGCTTCGGCCGCGCTGGGCGACGGCGCGTTTTGGGCGCAGCCGGAGGCCGCCACCGCGTTCGCCGGCGCCGGCGTGGCCGCAGAGGCGGTCGTGGAAGGGCCGGAACGCTTCGCCGCCGCGTCCGCTGCGCTGCGCGATCTGAGCGGCGTTGTCCAGCGGCAAGATGCCGCAGTCTTTCCTGTGTTGGCGGGCTTCGCGTTCCGTTACGTCGTCGCGCCCGATGGTCCATGGCGCGGCTTTCCGGCGGGCCGCCTGATCGTCCCTGAAGTCGTGCTGCAGGTGACCCCGGCCGGGGCGTTCCTGCGCGCGACCACCGTGCTGCGTCCGGGCCAATCGCCCACTGAGGTGCAATCGATGCTGCAGGACCGGCTCAGCAGCGCGCGGGAATGGCTGACCCCTCCCCCCACGTACTGCATCCCGGCGCGAGCGCAATCAGCGGTGACGCCGGCTGACCGGCAGGCGTGGGAAGGCGCCGTCTCGCGCGCCGTGGCGGCTATCGCGGCGGGACGTGTCGCCAAGGTGGTGCTGGCGCGCGAGGAGCGGCAACAGGCGGAGCAGCCGATTTCCCCCTTTGACGCGCTGACCTGCCTCGGCGAGGAACACCCCGGCGCGACGCTGTTCGCCTTCTCCCACGACGACGCGTGGTTCATCGGCGCAACGCCGGAGCGGCTGGTTCGCCTCCGCGACGGTGTGGCGGATGTCACCTGCCTTGCGGGCTCGATCTCGATAGGCGCCACGCCGGAGGAAACCGCAGCGCTGGCGGACCAGTTGCTGGCCAGCGCCAAAGACCGGCATGAGCACGAGATCGTGGTGTCGTCCACGATTGATGCCCTCAGCACCGTCAGCGCCTCGGTGGAGCGCATGCGCGGCACACCCCGCGTGCGGCAGGCGCGCTCGGTGCAGCACCTCGAAACGCCGCTGGCTGCGCGCGCCCACCCGGAGAGCGATGTGCTGCAGCTGGCGGGGCTGCTGCACCCCACGCCAGCGGTCGGCGGCTTCCCCACCGCGCCCGCGCTGGAGCTGATCACTGAGCTGGAATCGTTCGACCGCGGCTGGTACGCCGGGCCGGTCGGCTGGGTTGACCTGAACGGCGCCGGCGAGTTCTCCGTCGCCATTCGTTCGGCCCGCATTGCCGGTCACGTGGCGCACGCCTTCGCAGGCGGCGGCATCGTGGCGGATTCGCAGCCGGCGGCGGAGTTTCACGAGACCGAGCTGAAGTTGCGGCCGATGAAAGCGGCGCTCGGCGCGCTGTGAGCCTCGACTACGGCGCCGCCAATTCGACGTTTGCTATGACGCTGCTCGATGGGCTGGCGCGCAACGGCGTGGGCCATGTGGTCATCTGCCCCGGCTCCCGCTCCACGCCGCTGGCGCTCGCCGCCGCCCTGCACCCCGATCTTCGCCACTGGGTGCTAGTTGATGAGCGCAGCGCAGCGTACT
>JASGGF010000249.1:0-7950 GCA_047605145.1 Thermomicrobiales bacterium
AGCACCGGAGGAGCCCTCACCCCCAGCCCCTCTCCCGATGCGCGGGAGAGGGGAGCCGATTGACGAAGCCGATAGAGATATCTGGCGTCACCACGCCGAATGTGGCGCACCGGTCCGGGGCAGAAGCCCCTCTCCCGCGCATCGGGAGAGGGGTTGGGGTGAGGGCGTTTCGGGGCAATTGGGCCTCGCAAGGGCTCATTGGCGCCAAGCGTGAGAGACCTCGTCCGTTCACGCCGCAAAACAAGCTCGCTCGACTGCGCTCGAGCCACGAGGGGTTCTTGCGGGGCCACGTGCATTGCAGGCTGCTGCTGCTGATTCCGGGACCCGTGGCCGTCTTCGGCTCCGGGTCTCACTTCGTCATGATTGTTCCACATTGGTCGCATAGACAACACAATTGCCGGTCCTTCGCCGTCGCCTGCCTCCCGAGGGTTCTGCCGTATAGGTCCACAGGGACTGATCGGACCTTGTCTTTGTATTCACGGTTTCTACACTCCGCATTCACGGTGAGTATCATCACAACATAAATTCCATTCTCGTCTGCGATGGAGCCACTCGGGAGAGCACGCGCATGGAAAGTTCGAGCTTCGATGGCCTGGTAAAACGGTTGGGAAACAGTCTGGGGCGGCGCTCCGTCCTCGGGCTGGCGGCAGGGCTGCCGCTTGGGCTCCTGGTGGCGGAAGGCGAGGCGGCGAAGAAGAAGCGCCAGAAGGGCGGCGCCGGCGCGGAGAAGAAAAAGAAGAAGGGCAAGTCGAAGACCTATTGTCTGAACGGGCAGACCGTCTCCAGCAAGAAGAAGAAGCAGCAGAAGAAGTATGTGAGCCAGGGGGCCACCCCCGGCGCGTGCCCAACCCCTGGCACCACCTGCACGCCGAACTGCCCGGCCGGCGGGTGCGGGATGACGAACGGCTGCGGCGGTACGTGCACCTGCTCCTCCGGCAGCAGTTGCCAGGCCGGCGTCTGCGCGCCGTGCTCTGTCCAGTGCGCCGGTTCGGCGGCAGCCTGCGGAACCGCCTTGCAAACGGCCCTGAACGGCGGCGGCGACGTTATCGTGTGTCCCGGCCGCTACGGGGGACAGTTCACCATCACCCAGGCGACCAACGTTATCGGTTCTGGCAATGGAACCGATCCTGCCACCAGCACCATCCTTGATGGGCAGGCGGGCGGTACGGTTGTGACCGTCACGGCGCCCACCGGCGACGTCGCGTTCACCGGGCTGCGGGTGACGAATGGCAGCGCGGGCGGCGTGGCTGCTACCGGGGGCAACGGATTCCTGTTCGTCGTCTCCTCCGTCATCGATAGCAACACGGGCGCTGGCGGCATCGTGTCTGACTTGCCGGTCATCATGTCTGAGAGCCGGATCACCAACAACACCAACGCGAACGCGGGCGGCGGCTTGCGGCTGAACTGCGAGCCCACTCGCACCAACACGGTGAGCGGCTCCACCATCTCCGGGAACACCGCCTCGAGTGGAAATGGCGGCGGCATCTACGTGACGGACGCCTCCCTCTCGGTCACCGCCACGACGATTTCGGGCAATACCGCCCCTGATGGCGCCGGAATCTACGTTGGCCACGAGGCTGGCCCGCCGGATCAACCGAACTCGCTGACCGTGAATGCCAGCAGCAGCGTCACGGGCAACAACGCGACTTCTGGTGGGGCCACTGGCGTGGGCGTCGACAGCTTCGCGACGACGAACAACATCAGCGGCGCCGTGAGCGGCAACACCAAGAACGGGAACCCCGCGCCCGGTCAGCAGTGCGGCGGCAACGCCACCTGCTAGACGAGTCAACGCGCCAGCGCAGCAGCAACGGCTGCGCCGGCACAGGCCAGAGGCCCGGAGCGCGCACGCGCTCCGGGCCTCTGCGCGTCCGGAGCTGACACAGGTGCGCGGGGTCGGCGCGCCTGTGTCAGCTCCAGTATCTTTGCTATGTATTCAGTGAAAGATATGGTGATTCAGTCAATTCTGGGAAACTGCTCACAGAGAAGGAATTTTGCCTTCACCTTGTGTACTATTCCAACCTGACGGGTGCTCCTGTCAGGGTTTGTAAGCCACGGGGGTGGTGCGAATGGTTATCCCATCGGTTGAAACTTTACTTCGGCGATCAGGTATTTCTCTGAAGCGCCGTTCTCTCTTCGGTCTGGCGGCGAGCGCTCCGCTCGGCCTCCTCGTCACGGAGCCCGCCGCCGCAAAACGGCGCCGGGGTGGCGGGGCCAGGGCCGAGAAAAAGAAGAAGCACGGGAAGGCGCTGACCTACTGCCTGAACGGGCAAACCGTTTCCAGCAAGAACAAGAAGCAACAGAAGACGTGGGCGGCCGAGGGCGCCACTGCGGGAGCCTGCACCGGTGGGGGAGGCGCCTGCACCCCCGATTGCTCCTCTGGTTCCTGTGGCGTTCCGGATGGCTGCGGCGGCCAGTGTGGCTGCGCGGCGGGCAGCATCTGCCGGAACCACGCCTGTCAGGTCTGCGATGTCACCTGCACGGGCTCCGCGGCGCAGTGCGGCCTGGCGCTGCAGGCCGCGATCAACAACGGCGGCGAAGTGCACGCCTGCCCGGGCCGCTACGCCGGGCCCTTCACAATGACCGAGGGCAACAACCTGTTCGGGGCCGGCGGCGGCACAGACCCGGCCGTGGACACCATCCTCGACGGGCAGGGAACCCTCAGCCCGGTGATGTCGATTCCGGACGGGGGCTCGCCGCTCTCACTCGCGCTGCAGACGTTGCGCATCACCGGCGGTGGGCGCGAGGGCATTCTGGCGCAGGGACGCGGCAAACTCATCCTCGTGGGGATCGTGGTGGCTGGTAACGCCGGCGGGGGTATCCGCACGACCAAAGAGCTGACGATGGACTACTGCGAGGTGAGCGGCAATTCCATTTCGAGCGCCACCGCCAGCAGCCTCGGCGGCCGCTACGGTGGCGGGCTCTTCATTGAGGATATCCGCGGCCACCACACCATCGACCATTCGCAGATCACCGGGAACTCCTCCGATAGCACCGCCGGCGGCATCTACGTCACGGATGGCGACTTCGAGGTCGCCCGCTCCGCGATTTCCGGAAACACGGGTGTGACCGTCGGCGGCATTCACATTGGCAACAGTGTCACCAACACCTTCGTCATCAAGAGCTCGAGCGTCACGAACAACGTGGCAACATCCGGCGCGCCAGTGGCCGGCGGGATCGATTGCGACGCCAACACCTGCACCATCCGGAACACGACGGTCTCCGGCAATACGACCCCCCAGTGTGACGGGCTCACCTGCTCGTAACGCGCGGCGGCGAAATAGCGAGGGGCCCCAAGCGCCGTAGCGCGTCGGGCCCCCGCACCGTGTCAGGACGCGATAGCCGTGCCTACATCTGCTCCGGCGCCGCGATGCCCAGCAGCGCCAGCGCGTTGGCGAGGGTGCGCCGGGTGGCGGCGGTGAGCGCCAGCCGCGCGGTGCGGGTGGGCTCCGGGGAGACCAGCACCGGACAGGCGTGGTAGAAGTCGTTGAAGCGCTTGGCCAGCTCGTAGGCGTAGCTGGCGATCAGCAGCGGGCGGTATTCCTCCGCCGCGCGCTGGATCTCCTCCGGCAACGCCGCAATGGTTTGCAGCAGGCTCAGTTCCTCCGCCTGCAACGCGCCGAAATCGAGGCCTTCCAGTCGCGTCTGCAGCGTCTCGTCGGTTTCGCCGGCGTGCTCCAGGATGCGGCTGGCCCGCGCGTGCGCGTACTGGATATACGGCGCGGCGTGGCCATCGAACGAGAGCGCCTCCTCCAGATCGAAGACCACCATCTTGTTGGTGTCGCGGTTCAGCATCGCGTATTTCAGCGAGCCCAGCGCCACGTCCCACGCCACCTGCTCGCGGCGCTCGGCGGGCATCTCCGGGTTCTTTTCGGCGATGATCTCCTGCGCCCGCGACAGCACGGCGTCGCGCACATCGGAGTAGAGCGGCGCGTTGCCCTTGCGGGATGAGATGACGCCTTCCGGCAGCCGCACCATCTCGTAATCGAGGTGATGGGCCTGCCGCGCCTGTTCGAAGCCCCACAGCTCCAGAATCTTGAAGATCTGCTGGAAGTAGAGCGCCTGCCGCACATCCACCACCCACAGCGCCCGGTCGACCCCGAACTCCTCGAACTTGCGCTTGGTCAGCGCCAGATCCTTGGTGGAGTAGAGGCTGGAGCCATCAGAGCGCAGGATCGGCATGGTCCGGTAGGTTGGCTCGGTCAGGCCCAGCTTTTCGTCGATCTTGACCACCGGCAGCCCCTCGGAGATCTCGGCGAGGCCGAGATCCAGCAGCTCCCGCACGATCACCTTGCCCGCTTCCTCGACCTCGCTCTCGTAGAACCAGACATCGAAGGTGGCGCCCAGTTCGCCGAAGATGCGCCGGAAGCTGTCCATGCTCCACTCGCGCGTTTCCGTCCACAGCTGGACGAATTCCGGCTCCTGCGCCTCCCAGCGGGCGAAGGTCGCTTTCACCTCGTCCCGCCACGTCTTCGATGGCCCCCACCAGTCGTCCATGTGGACGGCCAGTTCCTGCCAGCGCGCCAGCCGTTCCTCCGGGGTCATGGTCGGCTCGGGCACGCCCTCCGCCGGCACGTGCGGCTTCGGGTTGTCCACCTCGTTGCGCAACTGATCGCCGATGATCGGCCAGAAGCGGGGGATGACCTCATCCTCCCGCAGCAGCTCATCCTTGATCGGCTGCGCGTGGGTCAGCCGGCCCAGCAGGTAGGCGATATCTTCGCCCTCGGCGCCCTTGCGCCACAGGTACTTGAGGACGCGGTCGATGGCGGCGATGAACTGCTGATCCTCGGTGGAAAGGAGTTGCAGGAACTCCAGCACGTCTTTCCGGTAGTTCAGCCGCTGGTCGGACTCGGTGTAGATCTCGCCCAGCCAGCGCCCGCGCGCGGCCAGATCCGCCGGCTCCTCGCCGGCGTGGAAGTTCTGGTAGCACCACAGGCACTTGATGACGTGCATGCCGATATCGCCGATGTAGTTGGCGTCCTTCACGTCGTAGCCGGCGGCGCGCAGCACGTTGCTGACCGCCACGCCCAGCACACTGTTGCGCAGGTGCCCGACGTGGAACTCCTTGTGGGTGTTCGGCTGGGAGTGCTCCACCATCACCTGCTCGGCGATGGCGTCGCCCTGACCGTAGGCAGCGCCGCGCGTCAGCACTTCCTCGATCAAGGCGGCGGCAACGGCATTACTATCGAAGGCGATATTGACGTAGCCATTCACGGCCTCAACCGAGCCGAAAATGGGGTTGCCGCTGGCGGCGATGTGCGCGGCGATCTGCTGGGCCAACTGCGGCACGCGCTCGCGCACGGCGCCGGAGGCCGCCGCCTTCGCCTCCTTCTTCGAGAGCCCCTCCAGCGCGCCGCTGGCCTCCAGTTCCTTCGTCACCGCCTCGTTGGCAAGGCCATAGGCGGCGGAGGAAGCGAGGCCCCATGTGCCCTCGAAGGGGATGGGCCGCACATCGACATTGCGCGGGGTGAACCCGAGCGTGATCAACGCCTCGGTGATCGCCTCCGTGGCCTGCTGCTCGCCACGCGCCACGATCCCGCCCCGCTCGCGGCTGCGCGCGCCATTGGCGCCGGGGGTAGGGATCGTGGCCGCCGCGTTGGCGGCCGCAGGAGCAGGGGCGTCGTTCATCGGTGTCCTCTGGCGTGTGCGAGCCATTGTCCGGCGCCGGGTCGTGGCTGGCCGGATCAGGCGTGAATCAGGGAATCCACGCGTACTGGGTGAATGATAGAAAGCGTGGGGAGGAATGGGCCAATTCTGGCGCAAACGCAAAAGCGCGAGGGCCGGTCTGGTGACCAACCCTCGCGCAGACGCCGGAGCGCCGGGGCGGCGAACGCCGCCGCAGTGTCTAGCTCTCGGTGACCGGCTCGAAGCCTGCGCAACCGCTGTTGGCGGTCACGGTCAGGTTCAACGGGGCCAGCTGCGGGTGCCCACACTGCTCGGTGAGGGTTTCCGGGGCCTCGTGCTTGAGACGGATCTGGATCAGCTTGGCTTCACCGGGGTTGTTGTCGCCGTAGTGGGCGCACATGCCGCACTGGCCGTCTGCAATATGAACCATGGGGATGCTCCTTTCTCAATCGGTTAGTCGGGGTCTCCCCTGACGACGTGAGCAAGAATAGCATTGTGAGGTTTATCTGTCAATAGGGATAATTCTGATGAACCTAATCAGATTTAGCGCTAATTCCTGAGTCGGCGAGTCGGGATTGCGCGAGCCGCCTCGCCGGGTCGCTGACGCGCGAACGCCCGCTGCCGGGGAATCGGCAGCGGGCGTTGCGTCATGACGGAAGTGAATGGCGTGTTACGCGGCGGGGGTGGACTCCGCCGTGGGCGTGCCAGACGAGGTGGCCAACGGCACGACCTCGTCCACCAGCCACTGGTCATCGACCTTCTCGTACATCAGGAACAGGCGGCTGCCGCCGACCACCCAGATCGCCCCGATGCGGCCATCCGCCAGCTGGCGAGGCTTGCGCGGCCCGTTCAGCCCTTGGGTGGGCAGCGTGTCCGCCTCGCTGGTGACCGGCGTCGCCAGCTGGCTCTCCAGCAGCGCGCGGATTTCATCCGGCGAATCGAGCGCCGGGTCAGTGGTGTCCGGGCCGAGCATGCCGGCCAGATCGTCCGTCAGCACGTTGAAGCCGCGGGCGTACTGCCCGGCGATCTCGATGCAGTAGACCCACTGCTCGGTGGTCTTCGTGATCGCGGCGAGATCGGCTTCATCCGGCTTCTTGCCATCCGGCAGCGCCGCTTCGTCCTGCACGGGTTCCGCCATGGCCGGCGCTTCTCGTGGCGCGCCAGATTCATCGAACCACAGCGCCACCAGCGCGTCGATATCGCGGGGCTCGGTGGTGCAGGCGATGGTGCGGCCGGCTGGGGTGGCCGCCGGGGTGGCGTCCTGCGCGGCGACGGCCAGTGGCGTCAGCAGCGAGAGGCTGAGACCGCAGGCAGCCAGCAAATACCGTGGATTTCGCATGGTGAGGATCCTTTCCGGTAGCCCGGACAACGCCCGGGCGGAACGCGGGCGCGCATAGCCTACGCCACTCGCCCGCGTTCTGCCCGTTTTGGCGCAGGCTGCGCTACATCCGGCTGGCCGCCAGCGGGTGGGGATTACGGCTCGCGGCGGCGCAGCACCATGCCGCCAGAGGGGCGCATGCCGAAGCGTTCATAGAAGGGGACGAGGTCGGTGTCGCACATCAGTTCAATGGTCTGGATGTGGCTGAGACGGTCCAGCATCTGCTCCATCAGCGCCTGCCCGATGCCCTGCCCCTGATACGCAGGCAGCACTTCCAGCAGGGTGATGAAGGCGCCCTGCACGTGATCCGTCAGGGCGCCGATGAAGCCGACGACGCGGCCGGTCTCGCTGTCGATCGCCACCTGCGCGAGGTCGCTCTGCGTGAGCATGCGCAGGTGCGTTTCCGGGGGGAAGGGATGTTCCCAGCCAACGAAAAAGCCCTGCAGCTGTTCCGGGGCAAGTGACGTGAGATCACCGGTGTACTCGATCACGTTGGGGAGGTCCTCCATTGCCGTGCGTCCGATATCCGGCAGGGAGGAATAGCAGACCCGCGCCGTGGCAGTCGAGCCGCCACAGCGCGGGGTCAGCGGGCGCCGGTGGCTACGCCCGGGTGATGGTGATGACCGGGATGATGCGCGAGGTGTTGTTCTGGTAATCGCGAAAGCCGGGCATCAGCGTGGCCTGCGCGTCGAAGAGGCGGGTGCGCTCCGGCTCCGGCGCGATCTCGGCGCGGGCTGGGAACGTCTCCTCCCCGACTTCCACGGTGACCTCCGGGTTGGCGGCGATGTTGTAGTACCAGTCCGGGTTGGTGGGGGCGCCGCCCTTGCTGGCGATGATCACGTAGCGGTCGCCATCCTTCGTGTACACCAGCGGCGCGATGCGCGGCTGCCCGCTCTTCGCGCCGGTCGTGGTGACGAGCAAGACCATCCACCTGAAGCGCCGGCGGCCCT
>JASGGF010000250.1:0-7919 GCA_047605145.1 Thermomicrobiales bacterium
CGCCCAGCGCCAGCCCGCCTACGCCGAGCGCTGCCGCCAGCCCCAGCGCCGCGCGCCGGGTAGCCCCGCCGCTCAGCCGCCGCGCCAGCTCGTCGAAGGTCCGGTGCTCCATCGCTGTCCACTCCTCCGTGTCACTACTGTTACCCGCGCTACTGTTAGCTCATGTGATGATAACGTATTCTGGACCATAATGTAATATCTTCATGAGGTAAAAGCAATAAACCGGTCATCTGGCATGGCACATCACGCGTGCCCAATTGGCTGGCGCGCAGCGAGCCCCCGCACCCGGTACGGGATACGGGGGCTTTCGTTCCCGGCGCTGCGCGCTAGAGCGAGCAGCCGGTCACGTTGAGGCACTGCGGCGTGCTGTTGCCGCTGATCGTGACCCCGGTCACATTCACCGCCACGACGCTTCCTGTTGCCTGACCGATGCCACCGGCCCGGTCACCAGCGAGCACCGTGAAGGTGTTGTTTGTGATCTGGGTGGCGGTATCGACCGTCACTGTCGCGCCGGGCACGATGCCCGAGATGCTCACGCCACCAAACTGACCGCCAGTGTTGTCGTCGAACACGGAGTTGGTAATGGTCGCCGAATGCTGACCCGTCGCCGCAATGAAGAAGAGGCCACCGGCCATGTTTGTTCCGGTGTTTCCGGACATGGTCACGTTGGTCAGGTCCGCGTTACCAATCACCCGCAACCCTCCGACATTGGAGCCAGTGTTCCCCACGATGGCGCAGCTATCGATGGTCATCCTTCCGTCGTTCGCGAGCACGGCAAGGCCGCCGACGTCTGTTGAAAAGCCCCCGGTGATGCGAAGTCCAGCAATGGTGGCGGGGTCACTGACCGTGGAAGCTTGCAACGTCGTCGAGGGGCCGGAGTTCAGGGCATCCAGAATCGTATTGCTCGCCTGATTGCTGCCGCTTCCCGCGCCGTAGATGTTCACCCCGGGCTGCTGGACAAAACCAGTGGTGGAGCTATAGAGCCCCGGGCAGATGTACACGGAGCCCGTGGTGGTCGCCGTCAGGTGGGCCTTCAAAGCCGTGCCGCAGGTGGCCGCGTCGCTGGTGCAGGTGATGGTGCACGGCATGCACGTTCCGGCAGCGCAAACGGTGTCGCCGCTGCACCCGCACGTGCCACCGCAGCCATTGCTCACGCCGCATGCGCCACTTGGGCAAACGGGCGTGCAGGTATCCGGGCACTTCCCCCTCGTCGCGCCCTGCCGGCGCAACCGCCGCTTCTTCTTCTTGTGCTTCGCCTTGACCTGCTTGCCATTCAGGCAAAACAGCTTCTTCTTCCTCTTCTTCTTTTTCGCCTCGGCGTCATCTCGGCTCCACGCCAGCCCACCCAGGCCAATCGCCGCCGCTAGCCCCATTGCCTTCCGGCGCGTGGCGCCCCCAATCATGTGCCGCACAAGTTCGTCGAAGGTCCGCTGCTCCATTGCCGACCGTTCCTCCGTGTCACTTCTGTAACTTACGCTACTCTTGGCTCATGTGATGATAAGTGATGATGCTCAAAAATGTAAGCATCGCGTGAAGCATCGGCGGGATCATGCGCGCCTTGAGCTGCCCGGCGCACAAAAAGCCCCCGTATCCGGCGGCGGATGCGGGGGCTCGCCTGCGAGTGGCCGCCGTCTAAACGGAGCAGCCGGTCACGTTCAGGCACTGCGGCGTGTCGTTGCCGCTGATCGTGGTCCCGTCCACCGTCACCGCCACGGATGTGATTCCGGGGACGCCGATGCCTCCAGCGCGCTCACCGCTGGTCGCGCTGAAGGTGTTGTTGGTGATCCGCGTGGCGCCGTCTATCGCCAGCGACGAGCCGCTGGGGCCGAAGGCCACGAGGCCGCCGAAGTCGACGCCCGAATTACCGTCAATCACCGAATTGGTGATGGTCCCCGCCTCGCTCGCGAGATAGGCCCGGTAATAGACGCCGCCGGTTCCCGTGGTTCCGGTGTTGCCGGAGACCGTCACGTTCACCAGATCCACGTTCCCGACCATCTGCATGCCGCCGAAAACGCCACCGGTGTTCTCCACGATGGCGCACCGTTCGATGAGCAATCCCGCGCCAGCCCCATTGGCATCCAGACCGCCGATGCCAGCTGCGTTTCCACCGGTGATGCGAACCCCGGTGATCACGGTTCGTGCATTCGACTCGACGGTCAGGGTGGTCACCGCATTATTCTGCGCATCCAGGATGGTGTTGCTGGCCTCGTCGCCACCACTCCCGGCCCCGTAGACATTCGTGCCGGTCGCCGCGGTAAAGCCCAAGGCGGTGCTATAGCGCCCGGGGCAAACGAAGACCGTGCCACCGGCCGTCAGCGCCGTTTGCAAATCCGCGCCACACGTCGCGGCGTCGCTCGTGCAGGTAACGGTGCACGCAATGCAAACTCCTGCCACGCACACGCTGCCGCCGGCGCAGCCGCATGTGCCTCCGCAGCCGTCGTCCATGCCGCAAGCGCCGTCACCCGGGCAGACCGGTGTGCAGGGAGCGCACTTGCCCCTCACGGCGCCCTGCCTGCGCAACCGTCGCCGCTTCTTCTTGTGCCTCGCCTTAACCTGATTGCCATTCAGGCAGAACCGCTTCTTTTTCCTCTTGCCGCTGGAATGCTTCCTGGCGCTGGCATCCTCAGCAGGCAGGGCGAGACCGCCTACCCCCAGCGCCGCCGCCAAGCCCAGCGCTGCCCGGCGCGATGTCCCGGCGCCCAAACTCCGCGCAAGCTCGTCGAAGGCCTTCTGCTGCATCCTCAACCACCTCTCCGGACCCGCGAAGCAAGCGCCACCGGACTGACCATGGTTAAGGCTAATCGACAAGAATGGCAGGACACTGTGAACCACGTACTAAGTCCAGATTCTAGTAGTTGTGCCTTTGCTATCGCGGCGCCACCACAAACTCCGTGCGCGAGGCTTCCAGAATGCGCAGGCCGGCGGCATCCACGCCGTCATCCACCACGATCAGATCGAAGTCGGCGAGGTCGGCGAGGCGGTGCAGCGCCGTCTTGCCCAGCTTGGCGTGGTCGATCAGCAGCACCCGGCGGTCAGCCACGCGCAGCATGGCCCGCTTCACCGCCACAATATCCTGCTCCTGATGGAAGGCGGTTCCGTGCGACACCGCCGAGGTGGACATCAGGAAGATATCCGCCCGCAGCGCCGCGATGCTCCCCTGACACACGATGCCGGTGAACGAATCGTGGCTGGGGAAATACTCGCCACCCAGCGCGATTAGCCGAATGCCCGGGCTGGCGTGCAGCGCCTGAATCGTGGCGAGGTAGTTGGTGATCACCGTCAGCGGGGCCAGCTCCGGCAGCAGCCGCGCCAGCGCCAGCGTGGTGGTGGCGTCGTCCAGCAGCACCGCCTGCCCCGGCTCGATCAGCGTCAGCGCGTAGCGCGCCAGCGCCTCCTTCTCCCGAATGGCGCTGCCAAGGCGGTAGCGCACATTGCTCTCGAACAGGCTGGAGGGCTGCGGCGTGGCCCCGCCGCGCGTCTTGCGCAGCACCCCGCGCCGCTCCAGCTCGTCCAGATCGCGGTGGATCGTCATCTGGCTGACGCCGAAGCGCGCCGCCAGATCCCGGCCCGAAACCGCCTCGTTCGTCAACACGATGGCCGCGATGCGCTCGCGCCGCTCGTCCGGCGCCAGCCCGGCCAGCGTCGAGGCGGAGATCTCCGGTTCTGGCCCGGCGCCGGCGCCCAACGTCTTCGGCTGCCTCATGGGGTGGGAGCTTTCACCCACGCGCTCCTCGTCACGTCTCGCATGCCGCCTGCCGTGCGTACCTGCTCACGGCGCCATCTCCATCACACCCACACGTGTGATCGTTTCACACGCGGTATTCTGCAACGCTGTGTGCAAGAATGCGCATGCGGATGCGCTTTTCTCCCGCAGAACAGGACTTACAGGCGGCGTAGCGAGCGAGCACCCGGCCCCGTTGCCGTTCCTTTCGCCCCATGATAGAGTGAAAACATCACACGGCAACGTGAGATCGACGCCAGCGTGGGCGTCGTCTGTCACCGTTATCCCGTTCGATGTGCGATCCGCTGGCCAATGGTGGCCCGGGTCAGGAATTGGGAGGAGTCTCGGATGGCGTCTGCATCTCGTCGTCTTTCCCGCCGCCGCGCCCTGCAGGCCGGACTCGGCGCCAGCGCGCTGGCCATGGCCGGCTTCGGCGGCTGGACCCCCGCTCGGGGCGCGCAGGACAGCGCCGCCGCCGATGTCACCGGCGATTTCGACTGGAAGCGCCACGACGGCGCCACCATCAAGGTGCTCCTCAACGAGCACCCGTATTCCGACGCCATGAAGGCGAACCTGCCGGCCTTCCAGGAACTCACCGGCATCACGGTGCAGTACGACACCTTCCCGGAGACCAACTACTTCGACAAACTGACGGTCGATCTGCAATCCGGGCAGGGCGCCTACGACGCCTTCATGCTCGGGGCGTACATGGTCTGGCAGTACGGCCCTCCCGGCTGGCTGGAAGACATGAACCCGTGGATCCAGAACGCCTCCGCCACCAACCCGGAGTACGACTGGGAAGATATCTACCCGAACCTGCGCACCGCCGATAACTGGAGCCTCGTCGTCGGCGAGCCGCTGGGCGGCGGCGGGCAGTACGCCCTGCCGTGGGGCTTCGAGGCCAACACCGTCGCCTACAACACCGAGGTCTTCGACAAGCTGGGCGTGCAACCCGCCGAAACGATGGACGAGCTGGTCGAGCTGGCCGCGAAGATCGATGCGGACGCCGCCGGCGCCGGCTTCGAGGGGATGTACGGCATCGCCACCCGTGGCGCGCGGCAGTGGGCCACCATCCACCCCGGCTTCATGACCCAGTACTCCCGCGAGGGCGGCAAGGATTTCGAGCTGCAGGACGGCGTGCTCGTGCCGGTGATGAACTCCGACGTCGCGGTGGAGTTCACCAACAAGTTCGCCACCATGATGCGCGATTCCGGCCCCGCCAACTGGACCAACTACTACTGGTACGAGGTCGGCACGGACCTCGGCGCCGGCAAGGCGGCGATGATCTACGACGCCGACATCCTCGCCTACTTCCAGAACCAGCCGGGCGGCAGCGCCAACGCCGGCAAGTTTGCGTGGCACCCCGGCCCCAAGGGACCCGATGGCTCGCTGCTGACGAACGAGTGGATCTGGTCGCTCGGCATGAACGCCAAGTCCCAGCAGAAGTCCCCGACGTGGCTCTTCCTGCAGTGGGCCACCGGCAAGGATCACCTCACCTACGCGGCGATCGAGGGGAACATGGTCAACCCGGTCCGGGCCTCGGTGGTGGAGAACCCCGCGTTCCAGGACAAGATGAACACGAACATGAACTACCTCGACACCTTCAACGCCATCATCGAGGACACCAAGATCCTCTTCACCCCGCAGCCGCAGTTCTTCGACGCCACCACCCTCTGGGCGGGCGCGCTGCAGGAGATCTACGGCGGCGCCGACGCCAAGTCGACGCTGGACGCGCTGGTCGAGGAAATCAAGGAAGCCACGGAGTAACGCGGGCCACCCTGCGTTCAACGGGCGTCGCGCGGTCAATCGGGCGACGCCACTCTCCGGCGCTACCCGGAGTCCCGAGCTTGTCGAGAATGCCTGGAACGCAGGGGAGGCCCTCACCCCCAGCCCCTCTCCCGATGCGCGGGAGAGGGGAGCCGAATGGCAGTGGCGAAGCGGGTTCCGCGATAACCACGCCGAATCTGGCACGAACATCCGGGTCAGAAGCCCCTCTCCTGCGCATCGGGAGAGGGGTTGGGGTGAGGGCTTTTCGGGGCACTTGGGCCTTGCAAAGGCTATTTGGCGCCAAGCGTGAGAGACCTCGTCGCAGTGGACGCCAGAACGAGGTCTCTCGACAAGCTCGAGACACGAATGAGAAGATCACCGTGTTGTCAGACCACCGATCAGGCCTGAGCCGATGACCGCCGCCACCCCGGCCACCACGAACACCACCCCCACCGAAGGCGAGCTGCCCGCGTGGCGGCGCTCGGCGCGGCCTTACCTGCTGGTGCTGCCCGCCCTGTTGCTCACCATCGGCATCCTGTACCCCTTCGTGCAGGGCGCCATCTACGCCTTCCAGAACTACAAGGCCACCCGCCCCAACCCGGAGTTCATCGGGTTCCGCAACTTCGAGCGCATCCTCACCGATGACGGCTTCTGGCACAGCGTGCGCGTCACCGCCACCTTCGCCATCGGGGCCACGCTGGTAGAGACGGTGCTGGGGGTCGGCGTGGCGCTGCTGCTCTACCGCAGCACCTTCGTGGGCCGCACCTTCGAGCGCTTCCTGATCCTGCCGCTGATGGTCGCCCCTATCATCGCCACCATCATGTGGCGGCTGATGATGCAGCCCAGCGTCGGCATCCTGAACTACCTGCTGCGCCCCTTCGGCGGCGGCAATCTGGCGTGGACCGATACGCCGGTGATGGCCATGTTTTCCGTGATCCTGATCGATGTCTGGATCTACACGCCCTTCGTGGCCCTGCTGGTGCTGGCGGGCCTGCGCTCGCTGCCGCGCGCGCCCTTTGAGGCCGCCTCGGTGGAGGGCGCCAGCTACTGGTTCACCTTCCGCAATCTGACGCTCCCCATGCTCTGGCCCTACATTCTGGTCGCGGTCATCTTCCGCTTCATGGATTCCCTCAAAGTCTTCGATGTCATCTTCGCGCTGACCGGCGGCGGCCCCGGCAACGCCACCATGGCCCTGCAGGTGCAGGCGTATCAGGACGCCATTCCCTTCTCCAACTTCTCCATCGGCCAGACCTACATGCTGATCCTGTGGGCCGTCGTCTACCTCGTCACCCGATTGCTGATTTCCGTCCTCGGCAAGGCGCAGAACCGGGCGGCCGGCGTATGAGCAGGGAGCAGATTGTGGCGACCACTTCCACCCCGGCCGCCGCCGCGCCCGAAGCGGCGCCAAGGCAGGGCGGCGCACGCCTCGGCGGCATCGTCCTCGACGCTATGACCATCATCTATTTCATCTTCGCGCTCTTCCCGCTGGTCTGGATGCTGCTCCTGTCGCTGAAATCGCAGGATCAGCTCTTCACCACCTACTTCCAGTTCACCCCCACGCTCGATTCGTACAAGGCGGTGCTGGGGCTGGAGCAAACGGGCAGCGTCCCATTCGTCCGCTTCTTCATCAACAGCCTGATCGTCTCCTTCGGCGCGGTGCTCATCTCGCTGCTGGTTGGCGTGCCGGCGGCGTACGCCTTCGCCCGCTACCAGTTCAAGGGCGGCGACAACATGCTCTTCACGCTGCTCTCGTTCCGCTTCGCCCCGGAGCTGATGGTCATCATCCCCATCTATGTCATCTACCAGCGGCTCGGCCTTTTCGATTCCCACCTCGGCCTGATCTGGGTGTACCAGCTCATCACCCTGCCGCTGATCGTCTGGATTCTGCGCTCCTACTTTCAGGATCTCACTCCGGAACTGGAGCAATCGGCCCTGCTCGATGGCTACACCCGGCCGCAGGCCTTCCTGAAAGTAGCGCTGCCGCTGGTGAAGCCGGGGATGGCGGCGGCGGCGCTGCTGGCCTTCATCTTCGCGTGGAACTCGTTCATCTTCCCCTTCGTCCTCACTGGCAGCAACGCCCAGACCGTCACCGTCGGCGCCCTTTCCTTCATGGGCGGCGCCACCCCCCGCTACAACCTGACCGCCGCCGCCGCCCTCATCGCGCTCATCCCGCCACTCTTGCTGGCGCTCTCCATCCAGCGCTACCTCGTGCGCGGCCTGACGTTCGGCGCGGTGAAGGGGTAAGCGGCGTGCGACTCTCGCATCATCCTGCGCCACTCCAGTGTCATCCTGAGCGAAGTCGAAGGATCTCGTCGTTGGCATCCGACAGACGATGGACGAGGTCTCTCACGCCTGTTGTGAAAGGCGTCCTGAAAGCCCAATACGCCGGAGAGCCCTCACCCCCAGCCCCGCTCCCGATGCGCGGGAGAGG
>JASGGF010000251.1:0-7847 GCA_047605145.1 Thermomicrobiales bacterium
GGCGAGGTCTACGTGCGCGGCGACGCGAGTGGGCGCGGCTGGCGCGGAGATGGTCTGCCCGAGGTCATCGGTGAAGGACCACGTGCCGTCCGGCTGCACGCCGCCACCGGGCAACTGCGCTGGCAGCAGGGTGGTGGGTGTGGGGGTCGCGAGTTGCGCCTGCGCCAGCAGGCGGCCGGCCGAACCTACGCCGGCAGCCAACGCTGCCGCCCCCGCCAGCAGCGCGCGCCGCCCGATTCGATGCCGCGTCGTTCCCAAAACCTCGGTCCTTTCGGATATCCCCGCCAGCGCCGCGCACGCAGCCTGCCATCACGATATGGATATCCTACGGAATTGGTCGGAATTTGGAAAGTGGTCAGCACATGGCGGCCCCCAGCGCGTCGCACGCCGCCGCGATGCCATCCTCGGCGCGGATGACGCGGCGGAAGTGGTCGGCGCGGCGGGCGATGTCGGGGTTGCTGAGCAGGCGGTGCAGGGTGCGCGTGGCGCTGGCGGCGGCGTAGTGCTCGCGGGCCATGGTCAGGCTCAGGCCAAGGCGTTCGGCGCGGCGGGCGTTGTCGAACTGGTCGTGGGCGAAGGGGATGATGACTGTCGGCTTGCCGGCGCGCAGGGCTTGCGCGGTGGTGCCGATGCCGCCCTGATGCACGATGGCAGCGGCGCGCGGAAAAATGGCGGCGTGGGGCGCGTAGTCCACCGCGATGACCCCCGGCGGCAACTGCGGCATCCGTTCGGCGGCGCCAGGGCCGGTCAGCAGCACGGCGCGGCGTTTCAGGCGGACCGCCGCCTCCACGCTCTCCGGGTAGAAGCTGCCGGGGGTCCAGACGGCGGAGGAGCCGAGCGTAAACACGATGGGCGGCGGCCCGGCGGCGAGGAAGGCCTCCAGTTCCGGCGAGAGGACGTGGTCCTCCGGGGTGTCGAGGAACGGGAAGCCGGTGGCGACGGTGTGCGGCGGCCAGTCGGGCTGCGGCGGGGCGAAGTGCGGCGAGAAGAGCGCCAGCGTCAGGGTTGGCGAGTACGCCTCCAGCAGCGAGTCGCGGTCCGTGGGTTGGCCCAGCTCCCGTTGCAGGGCGTGCAGCGGGCCGTACCACTGCCGGGCGGTAGCGATGGCGCCGCGCTTCAGGGCGCGCCAGAACCACGGGCCGGGGTCGAACGGGAGGTGGTTTACCCACTGGAAGAGAGGGAGCGCCGGGGGATCGCTAGCCGAGAAGAAGAGCAGCGGCTGCAGCACGACCGAGACCCACGGCAGGCGCAGCGTCTCGCCCACCAGCGGCGTGGCAAAGGTGAGCAGGTGCGAGATGAGCAGATCGGCCCCTATCGCCTGCGCCGCCGCCAGCGTGTCCGCGTAGCTCTCGCGCACCCACGGCATGGTCATGTCGCGCACCACGGTGGCGGTGCCCTTGCGGGCGTCCATCAGGTCCACGGCGATGCGCGCCATCTCGTCCGGCGGCGGGACATCCGGGCGGATCGGGGTGAAGGGGATGCCGCGCCGCTCCACCATGTCGCGGTAGAACGCGCTGGTCCCGATGACGGGGAGCGCGCCGCGCGCCTGCAGGCCGCGCGCCAGCGCGAGGTACGGGTGCAGATCACCCAGTGACCCGAAGGTGGTGAGCAGGATGCGCTTGCCGGCCAACGCCGGATCAGGGGCAGCGGGGGCGGCGGAAATCGATTCCGGGGTACTCATGCGGCGCACAATCTCCAGAGGGCGCAGGAGGCCGTGCTATGCTCCTGCGCTGTTTCAATGAAGCGTGACAGCCGCTGCGGCGAAGATTCGCCGGGTGACTGCCCTCCGCTGACTGGATCGTAACCCGTCATCCGTGCAGGAGGAACTCATGTCCACCCGTGACACCCGCGTCCTGTCTCGCCGCCAGATCGTGGCTGGCGCGGCCGGGCTGGGGCTTGCTGTCCCGTTTGCCCGCTTCACCATGCCGGTCGCCGCGCAGGATGCTACGCCGGTCGCCGGGGGCACGCTCAAGGTCGGCCTGCAGGCGGACCCGACCGCGCTGGACGCTCAGAAGCAGAACCTGACCGCCATCTGGCACGTCGCCGAGCAGATCTATCAGGGGCTGACCCGCGTCAAGCCGGACCTCTCCATCGAGCCTTCGCTGGCGGAGAGTTGGGACATCTCTGACGATGGCCTGACCTACACCTTCCACCTTCGCCCGGGCGTGAACTTCCACGATGGCACGGCGCTCAAGGCGAGTGACGTCGTCTTCACCATTGAGCGCCTGCGCGCCCCTGAGACGGCCTCCCCCGGCGCCAGTGAGCTGGCCTCCATCGACACCATTACCGCGCCGGATGACGCCACGGTAGTGATGACCCTGCACGCGCCGGATGCGTCGCTGCTGGCGGCGCTGGCGGGCGGCAACGGCTTCATTTACTCCGAAGCGTTCGTCACTGCGAACAATAACGACATCACGCAGGTGGCGATGGGCACCGGGCCGTTCACGTTCGTGGAGTACGTGCCGAATACCCGCGTGGTGCTGGCGAAGAATGCCGACTACTGGGAAGAGGGGCTGCCGTATCTGGACGGCATTGAGATGACGATCGCCTCCGACGACACCTCGCGCACGGCGGCGGTGGTCACCGGGACGGTCGATTTCATCGAGTACGCGCCGCTGCGCGATATCGACAGCCTGCAGCAGAACCCGGATATCACCCTCGCGGGTGATTCCAACACGAATATCCGCTTCGCCGGGCTGAACCTGGCCCGCGAGCCGTTCGACAAGCCGGAAGTGCGCGAGGCGATCAGCCTCGTGGTGGACCGCAACGCGATGCTGGGCCCGACCGTATTCGGTCACGGCACCCCGACGGCGGTGCTCTTCCCGCCCGACTACTGGGCGGCGCTGCAGGTGGATGTGCCGGCGGCGGACATCGAGAAGGCGAAGCAGCTGATGGCCGACGCCGGGTTGGCGGACGGCTTCCAGACCACGATCACCTCGTGGGCGCAGTACTCCTTCCTCTCCAAAGCGGCGGAGGTGCTGCAGGCGCAGTTGCTCCAGATCGGCATCGATGCGGAGCTGAACCTCGTCGAGAACGCGACGATGATCCAGCAGGTCTACACGGACAAGGATTTCGACATCGCCGTCACCGGCGACAGCGCCTACGTGGACCCGAACACGCTGATTCTGCCGGCGTTCAAGACGGACGAGTCCGGCAACTTCGTGGGCTACAGCAACCCGAAGGTGGACGAGCTGATCGACGCCGGCATCGCCGAGACCGATCAGGCGGCGCGCGCCAAGATCTATCAGGAAATCCAGCAGATCCTGCTGGAGGACCTGCCGTGGGTGTCGTTCTTCGTGGCGAACCAGTACGAAGCGATGCGCAACACCGTGAAGGGCTACGTCCACTACCCGACCGGGTCCAACATCGCGTTCCGCGAGACGTGGATCGAGGCGTAGGCGGCGCGTAGCGCCGCAGGGGGAGCCGCTACGCTCAAGGGGTGACGGGCTAACGCCCTCAGGGGGTGTAGGGGGTGAAGGAGAACGGAAGCGTCCGGGCTCCTCATGCTCCTGCACCCCCTTGTACCCCCTGAGCGCAGCGACACCCCCTGAGGCGAAGCCGGCACCCCCGTATGTTGCAGTACATCCTGCGCCGTCTGGCGCTGCTGATCCCGGTGCTGCTGGGCGTGTCGCTGGTGGTGTTTACGTTGATCCGGTTGATTCCGGGTGACGCGACGCTGCTGGCGATTGGCGTGGATACGCGCATTACGCCCGAACAGCGCGAGCTGGTGCGCAAGGCGTACGGGCTGGATCAGCCTGCACCGGTGCAGTACCTGCGCTGGCTGGAGCACGTGGCGCAGGGGGACCTCGGGACCTCGCTGCGCACCAGGCGCTCGGTGAACGAGGAGCTGCGGCTACGGCTGCCGGTCACCATTGAGCTGGCGGTGCTGGCCGCCGTGTTTGGCACGATCCCGGCGCTGGCCGTGGGCGTGCTGGCGGCGGTGAAACGCAACTCGCGGCTGGACTACGCCGCGACGATCCTCACGCTCATCGGCATCTCGGTGCCGAACTTCCTGCTGGCGACCGTGCTGGTGCTGGTCTTTTCTGTCTGGCTGCGCTGGTTCCCGCCTATCGGCTACGTCGAGATGGAGCGCGACCTGTGGGGCAATCTGCGCACCATGTTCCTGCCCGCGCTCAGCCTCAGCCTGCCGTTGGCCGCCGTCCTGATGCGCAACACACGCTCGGCGGTGCTGGAGGTGCTGGGGCAGGACCACGTGCGGGTGGCCCGCGCCAAGGGGCTGCGTGAACGGCGGGTGCTGAACCGGCACGTCATCCTCAACGCCGCGCTGCCCATCCTGACCGTGGCGGGCATCCAGATCGCGGCGCTGCTGGGCGGCACCGTCATCATTGAGACGATTTTCTCCCTGCCCGGCGTGGGCCGCTATGTGTATGAGGCGATTTCCAACCGCGACTACCCGGTGGTGCAGGGGGTGACGCTGGTCATCGCCACCCTGTTCGTCATCGTCTCCGTGGTGGTCGATATCCTGTACGCGGTGCTCGATCCGCGCCTGCGGGAGGCCACGTGAGCGACGTCGACGCTACGCCGCAGTTTGACGCCGGGGAGGCGGCGCTGCCGAACGCCGCGCGCCGCTCGCGCAACGCGTCGGTCTGGCGCAGCATCCAGCAGCAGCGGCTGGCGATGACCGGGCTGGTGCTGGTGGGGCTCTTCCTGTTGGTCGCGCTGATCGGGCCGTACGTGGCGCCCTACGGCCCGAACGAGCAGGCGATCATGGACGCGCTGCAAGGCCCGAGTAGTAAGCACTGGCTGGGGACGGACGACTTCGGCCGCGACATCTTCAGCCGCCTGCTGTACGGCGCGCGCATCTCGCTGGAGGTGGGCGTGGTGGCCGTGGGGATCGCCGGCACAATCGGCATTCTGCTGGGGCTGCTGGCGGGGTACGCCGGCGGCTGGGTCGATAACGTCCTGACCCTGCTGATGGACATCGTGTTCGCGTTCCCGGCCATCCTGCTGGCCATCGCTATCATCTCGCTGCTGGGCAACAACCTGATCTTCGCGATGGTCGCCATCGCGATTGTGTACACGCCGACGTTCATGCGGGTGGTGCGGGGGGCCACGCTCTCCGTGCGCAACATGGCGTACGTGGAATCGGCGGTCTCTATTGGCGCCTCGACGCCGCGCATCCTGTTTGCGCACGTGTTCCCGAATATCGTGGCCCCGTTGATCGTGCTCACCTCGCTCAACTTCGCGTTCGCGGTGCTGGCGGAGGCCTCACTGGCCTTCCTCGGGCTGGGCAACAAGCCGCCGGCGCCCTCGTGGGGCAGCATGGTCAGCACGACGTACGGCTTCCTGCAGATGGCCCCGTGGGCGCCCCTCGCCCCCGGCGTCGCTATCGGCCTCGCGGTGCTCGGCTTCAACCTGCTCGGCGACGGCCTTCGCGACGCGCTCGATCCCCGGCAGCGGGGACGGTAGGAACGGATTCCGCTTCCGGAAAGTTGCTACGATAGTGGCCGCGTGATCCGGAAACGAGGTGTACTCATGATCAGGAACCAGACGTTCCGTGATGAAGATGTCGTGGTCGATGGCGAAGGCTTCATCGACTGCACCTTTGTCGATTGCCGGATGCATTACAGCGCCTACACGCCGGTGCGCTTCACGCGCTGCACGTTTGGCCATTGTCAGTGGGTGTTTGATGGTCCGGCGAAGTACATGATCGAGTTCCTGAGTGGCGTCGCTAACGGTCTGGGTTCCGAAGGCCGGGCCATGGTGGAATCGATCTTTGGCGAGATCATGTCCGGGGTGGTGCTCGAAGAGCTTGAGCAGACGTATCCCCCGATTCCCGCGTAGATGTCCGGAGGCACGAGGAGGCATGGAGCGCCGTTTGGCGGCGGCGAGGACGCGGGTCCTGCGCGAGGATTCTCCGACTCCGGGATGTACACCGGAGCGCAGGAGTGGATCCTCGCGCGCGGCGAACTTGAGATCCGCCGCGACAATGCTGCGCACTGGCATCGGCAGGAAGAGGCCCGGTTAGCGCAAGAGCTGGCGCTGGCGTCGCGGAACAACGAGGTGCGCCGCCAGATGTTCTGGCTGCTGGTCACGCTGCTTGTCGTGGTGCTGGTGACCTCGGGCGCGGTTGGCATCCTGCACGACAACGAAGAGACCCGGCGCTGGGCGCAGAATATCGTGACCACGATGATTGGCGGGTTGCTGGGCGCGGTGGCGGGGTACTTCACCGCGAAGGGCGGCGCGTAGCGGATAATCGTTTCCCGGGCAAGCAAATTGTTGTCGGAGTGTGGTACACCCCTTAGACGCCATCGTGGGCGCGGATTTACCCAAGGTTCAGGCGTTAGTGTCCCGGTCAAAGCCCGATCAACGCATCATCGTCGCGGCGGTGTACGTCGCCTCGATGCTGATGAACACCCTCGATTCCACCATCGTCATCGTGGCGCTCGCCACCCTCGGCCGCGAGTTCAACGTGCCGGCCGTGCAGACGGAAGCGGTGGTGGTCGCCTATCTGGTCAGCCTCGCCGTCTTTATCCCCGCCTCCGGCTGGCTGGGCGACCGCTTCGGCACCAAACGCGTCTTTCTCATTGCGCTCGCCATCTTCGTCGGCGCCTCCATGTTGTGCGGCATGTCGCAGAGTCTGGAGCAACTGGTCGCCTTCCGTGTCCTGCAGGGGGCTGGTGGTGGCTTGATGACCCCGGTCGGCATGGCGATGCTGTACCGCACCTTCCCCCCGGCGGAGCGGGTGGCGGTGGGGCGCATCCTGATGTTCGCCACCATTCTTGGCCCGGCGCTCGGCCCGATTATCGGCGGCGTGCTGATCGAGCGGCTGTCGTGGCACTGGGCGTTCTTCGTCAACGTGCCGGTGGGTCTGGTGGCGTTTCTGGTGGGGCTCTTCTACCTGCATGAGCACCGCGAACCGGAGCCGGGCCGCTTCGATTTGCCCGGCTTCGTGCTGGGCGGCGCCGGGTTGGCCGCCGGCATGTATGCGCTGAGCGAAGGCCCGGCGCACGGCTGGACCTCGCCCGATATTCTGGGGCCGGGCACGGTCGGGCTGGCCCTGATCATCGCCTTCGTGGCGCGCGAGCTGCGCACCGCCGCGCCGATGGTGGACTTGCGGCTGCTGCACAACCGCCTCTTTCGCAGCACGCTGGTGGTCTCCTTCTTCGGGTCCACGGGGTTTATCGGCACGCTCTTCCTGATCCCGCTCTTCCTGCAGGAGGTGCAGGGGGCCAGCCCGCTGGAATCGGGCCTGACCACGTTTCCGGAGGCCATCGGCGTGGTGACCTCCACCCAGATCGTGGCGCGGCTTTACCCGCGCGTGGGGCCGCGGCGGCTGATGTTCTCCGGGCTGCTGGGGCTGGCGGTGTCGATTACGGCGCTGGCGACGATTGGCCTCTCCAGCAACAACCCGTGGGTCATTCGGGTGCTGATGTTTTTCATCGGCTTCTGCATGGCCTATGTGTTCCTGCCGAATCAGGCCGCCAGTCTGGCCACCATCTCCCGCGCCCAAACTGGCCGCGCCACCACGCTGACGAACGTGCAGCGGCAGGTGGGCGGCGCGCTGGGTGTGGCGGTGCTCAGCAGCGTGGTGGCGGCCGCCTCCGCCTTTGTCACCGGGCCGAGCGATCCCACACCGTACCGCTATGCGCTCTACTTCGCGGCGGCGTTCGCGGTAATCGGCGCCGTTTCAGCGCTGCAGGTGCCGGACGAGGAAGCCGCCGAGACCATGCGGCCGCGCGGCCGGCGCGAGGAAGCCGAGCCAGTGCTGATGGAAGCAGGCTAGCGGCGGGGAAACGCCCTGCCTCAAATCTGCTCTCACCGAGAGTCTTCCGAAGTAGCGGCATGAACTTTGCGTAAATTGTCTGCTCATGGCAGGATCGTGG
>JASGGF010000252.1:0-7835 GCA_047605145.1 Thermomicrobiales bacterium
CTGTCTGCTCGTCGAGCGTTTGACCAGCCACCGGGTTCGCTTGCAGCACCACCTGCAGGCCACCCTGCAGGTCGAGGCCTTCGCGAATGGGGTGGTTGGCGCGGAAGCCGTTAATGTCCATGCCGTCGCCGGGCATCGCCACCCAGCCGGCGAACAGCGCCAGCAAAACGATGAGAACGAGTGAAATCCAGGTTCGGGTCCGCAAGCGCGTACTCCCAGGAAACAGCCGTGCGCCAGCGCACGCAAGCGCCGGGCAGACATAAGGCGCCGGCGTGGGGAAACGGCGCGGAGTATAGGCCGGCGAGCGGGCGGCTACCAATGATGCCCGATTTCGCGGCATGCCGTCGCGAGGCATCTGCCAAACATGAGATTTTCACAAATTTCGCGTCAACTGTGTATTGACGAATTGAGCGTGGGGATCGATACAATGGGGGCGAAGCGAGTAGCCGGCATTACGGCGCTCGTATTCTGGCCCGCCGCAACGCCACGACGAGGTGGCGTCTCGCAAAGGAGTTGGCGTGAAACGCCTACAAAAATGGCTTTCGGGAGCTACGGTGTTGCTCATGCTGGGAGGTGGCATCTTCACCGCCGCCGCACAAGATGCGACCCCCGGACCGGGCCCGGAGGCGCCGAATGCCGGCGCGCCGCTGCCTGGGCAGTATGCGTTCTACCCGGCGGAGGTTGCGGTCCCGGGCGGGGATCTGGCCGGTGATCCGGCGGTGCAACTGGTGCGGGTGACCGATCAGCTCGAAGAGCCGGTGAACGTCGCGGCGCCGAACGACGGCACAGGCCGCATCTTCGTGGTGGAGCGCGGCGGCAAGATCAAGATCGTGCAGTCAGACGGCACGGTGCTGCCGGAGCCGTTCCTCGACTGGACCGGCTGGACGATGTCCGCCTTCCTCGAACAGGGGCTGCTGGGGCTGACCTTCCACCCGAACTACGCCCAGAACGGCGTGTTCTACATCAACTACACCGACGTGCTGCGCAGCGGTGACGTGCTCACGCTGCAGTTCCACGTTTCGGCCGATGACCCGAACGTGGCCGACGAGGACAGCGCGGAAGTCATCAGCTTCCGTTCGCAGCCGTACCCGAACCACATTGGCGGCGATATCGCCTTCGGGCCGGATGGCTGCCTGTACATCGGCCACGGTGACGGCGGTCTCGAAGGCGACCCGCTGGACGCCGGGCAGGACCTGACCACGCACCTCGGCAAGATGCTGCGCATCGATGTCAACCCGGCGCTCGGCCTGCCCGCCTGCGGCAAGGGCTGGACACCGCCAACCGCCGAAGAGGCGGCGGCGGCGGCCGCGCTGGAGCCGGCGGATCTGATCACGCACTCGGTGAATGGCGCGGGCACTGGCCGGGAGATGCTGGGCAAGGGGTACAACATCCCGGCCGATAACCCGCTCGTGCACGGGGACCAGATCCTCGATCTGTTCGGCCTGACCGAGGATGACTTCGCGCAGTACCACCCGTACGCGGCCCCCGAAATCTGGGCGTTCGGCATCCGCAACCCGTGGCAGTTCTCCTTCGACCGGGAAACTGGCGATCTGTGGATCGGCGATGTCGGCCAGAACTTCTGGGAGGAGATCGACTTCGAGCCGGCCAGCAGTCAGGGCGGGTTCAACTACGGCTGGAAGTTCCTGCAGGGCTCCCACTGCTTCCCGGACAGCCTGAACCCGGACTGCCCGAAGGTGGGCGTGCTGCCGGTGGCCGAGTACCCGCATGACCCGACCGGCGGCTCCACCGTCATTGGTGGGCATGTCTACCGGGGCGCGGACTACCCGACGCTGGACGGCATCTACTTCGTCTCCGACTACATCTCGGGCCGCATCTGGGGCATTGCTCCCAATGACGGCGCGTGGCAGATGGAAGAGCTGCTGGACACCACGCTCTTCGTGACCGGGGCCGGTGAGGACGAGGCGGGGAACATCTACTTCACCTCGTGCGAATGCGGCTACGGCCAGACCGCCCCGAACCCGAAGGGCGCGCTCTGGATGCTCGTTTCGGCGGACGCGGTTCCGGACGGCGCCACCGTTGCGCCGGAGGGCCCGAAGGCTGCGGACGATGAAAATGTCGAAGAGGTGGTCGAGGCGGCAACGCCGGCGCCGTAACCCGGCGCGGCCATTTCGGTGACGGATGCACTGGGGCGGGGGCAACCTCGCCCCAGTTGCGTGCCTGCGAAGTTGTGGGCGGGGTCCGTTGACGGGCGCCGCAACAGCGCGCACCATGGATTGCACCGGCTCAGTGGCGCACGAACGCTTTCACGTAGGGAGAAGGTCATGACGGCGACCGAGGCAGAACTCGATACACAGGCGCTGATCGACGCGGCACTGGAGCACTGCGTGTTCCCGCTGGCGCCGGTGGAGGATATCCAGCGCGAGGGCGTGCGGATGTGGGTCTCCGGCGAGGGCGTGCGGGTGAAGGACTCCTCCGGCCGCGAATACCTCGACATGATGAGCTCGCACGCCCGCGCCAACTCGCTGGGCTACGGCAACGCGGAAATTGCCGACGCGGTGGCGAACCAGCTCAAGACGATGCACTACGCCGGCACGGTCAACAACATGGCCCCGCCCACGGTGCAGTTGGCGGACAAGATCGCGGACCTCGCGCCCGAGGGGCTGGAGCGGGTGGTCTTCGTCAGCGGCGGCTCGGAGGCGGTGGAATCGGCGCTGAAGATCGCCAAGCAGTACCACGCGCACTCCGGCAAGCCGCGCGCCTTCAAGATCATCTCCCGCTGGAACGCCTACCACGGCGCGACGATGGGCGCCCTCGGCGCGACCGACTGGCTGGGGACGCGCCACATTTCGGAACCGGGCGTGCCGGGGTACTCGCACATCCCCGGGCCGATGCACTACCGCAACCCGTTCGGCATGGAGACCGAGGCGTACTTCAGCTTCTGCGCCGACTACCTCGAAAACCAGATTCTGCACGAAGGCCCGGAGTACGTGGCGGCGTTCATCGCCGAGCCGATCATGCAGGCGCACGGCGTGCAGGCGGGTTCGGCGGAGTACTTCGGCCGGGTGCGCGAGATCTGCGATAAGTACGGGGTGCTGCTGATCATCGACGAGGTGATCACCGGGTTTGGGCGCGCCGGGACGTGGTTCGCCAGTGAGCAGATGGACATCAAGCCCGACATCATGACGATGGCGAAGGCGATGACCGCCGGCTACATGCCGATGGGCGCGGTGATTGCGCGGCCCGAGCTGATCGACGCGCTCCCGGTCTTTCGGCACGTCCACACTTACAGCGGCCACGCCGGCGCGGCGGCTGCAGCCAACACGGTAATCGCCATCAAGGAACGCGAGAACCTCGTCACCTACGGCAAAGACATGGGCGAGTACATGCTGGACTCGCTGCACGAGTTCCTCGACCCGCACCCCATCGTGGGCGATGTGCGCGGCAAGGGGATGTGGTTGGCCGTTGACTTCACCGCCGACAAGGAGACGAAGGCGCCGTTCACGGACGACACCGTGAAGGCGGTCGTGGCGCGAATGTTCGAGCACGGCGTCATCGCCAGCGCCATCGGGACATCGTTCGAGATGGCGCCGCCGCTGATTTCAACGAAGGCCGATCTGGACGAGGCGGTGCGCGTGGCGGCGCAGTCAATCAACGAGATTGCTGCCGAGCGCAACCTGATCTAGCCAGCGGCAGGCAGGTAGAGCCCGTGGTCGCGGATGTACTGCGCCACGGGCTCTGGCGTGAGGTGGGTGATCGATTCGCCCCGCGCCACCCGCGCCCGGATTTCGGAAGACGAGACCGGGAGTTCCGGAATGTTCGCCAGGTGGACCCTGCCACAGAGCGCCGGGAGCGCTTGCGTCAAAACCTGAAGGTTTGCATCGATGCCCGGACGTTGCGCCACGCCAAGGCTGGCGTGGGCGAGGATGCGGTCGGGGTCGCGCCAGTTGGGGAAGTCTCGCAGGGAGTCCTCGCCCATCAGGAACACCAGCTCGGCGGGGGCCAGTTCGGCGGCGAGTTGCTGTAGGGTGTCCGCCGTGTAGGAGGGGCCGGGCCGGTCCACCTCGATCCGGCTGATGGTGTCCTGTGGCAGGTCGCGCAGCGCCAACTCCAGCATGGCGAGCCGGTCCTCGTCGCTGCTGACGATCTGCCCGAGTTTATGGGGCGGCCGCCCGGCCGGAACCCACACGATCCGCTCAAGTTCCAGCTGGTCCCGCATGCCGTTCGCGATGTGCAGGTGCCCTTTGTGGACGGGGTCGAAGGTGCCCCCGAAGACACCGATGCGGGGCCGCCGGATCGTGGACGCCGGGGATGTCGCGTGAGTCACAGACGCTCCTGAGGCAAAGGGCAGACAGGTGATTGTATCAGGCGCGGGAACTCGCCACGCCGGGCGGCGCGGTCTGGTTGCTATAGTTGCGGCAGAGTCGATTGGCAGGCGCGAGAGGCGTGAGGGTGTTCGATTACCACGTGCACAGTACGTATTCCGTCGATTGCAAGATTCCGATGGCGGAGTCGTGCGAGGCGGCGATTGCCGCTGGCGTGACGGAAATCGCGATCACGGATCACGTGGATCATGTGCCGGCCGATCTGGGCTACGGCTTCTACCGGCCCGAGGCGTATCTGCGCGAGTTGGATGAGACGCGTGAACGCTTCGCCGGTCGCCTGACGGTGCTTCGCGGCGCCGAAGTTGACTACAACGACAGCACCGTCGATGACGTCGCGCGGTTCATGGAGAAATACCGGGACGAGTACGACTTCATCATCGGCTCAGTGCATTATTTCAGCGACGGCTCGATGATCTTTCCGGACTACTTCGCCGGCAAGACGCTGCAGGAGGTCTACTGGCCGTACCTCGATCAGGTCGAGCGGGCGGTGGAGACCGGGTGGTTCGACACGATCGGCCACCTCGATTTGCCGAAGCGGTATGCCCCGAAGACGCACCGCGACTATGACCCGCTGGTGTTCAAGGAGCGGCTGGAGCCGATTTTTGACCGCATGATCGCGAAGCAGGTCGGCTTCGAGATCAATACCTCCGGCCTGCGGCAGACGCCGCGCACCAGCATGCCCAGCGGGGTCATCGTGCGCTGGTACGCAGACCGGGGTGGCAAGATGATCACCACCGGCTCCGATTCGCACGCGGCGCAGACGGTGGGCGCGGGGATTCCCACGACGCTGGACATGCTGCAGTTGTGCGGCATTGAGAACGTGGCGTCGTTTCGCAAGCACACGCCCACGCTGACGCCGATTTCCTCGCTGCAGCTGGCCGCCGTCTAACGGCGCCGGCGCCAGCACCGTGGCCACGCCGTCGCCGCGCGTTCCGCGTGAGCGGACGCCGCCGGCGTCACCGGCCAGCGGCGCCCGGCGCAGTGGCCGTACCCGGGAGCCCGCGAGCGCGGTGTTCTGGCGGGCGGTCTGGCGGGCTGCGCCGGGGTTGGTCGCGGGTGTGCTGGCGCTGATCCTCTCCACGAACCTGCTGCCGCTGCCGGCGCTCAACTTGCCGGTGCGCTCCCTGATCGTGATCGCGGCCGTGATGGCCGGAATCGGCGCCACGTTCATCTTCGACCGGGTTTCCGCGCGGCCGTACTGGCAGATGGCGCTGGCGGTGGTCGTGATCCTGATGCCGGTGACGGCGTTGCAGGCGTCCGCCCTACGCACGCCATTCGTGGCGCTGGCGCGTGGCTCGGCCGGGCCGCTGCTGTGGCTGACGATGGCCTGCGGACTGGTGCTGGCGGCGCTGTGGGTTTTTGCCATCCTGCAACCGGGTGACCCGGCGGAAAACGCCGCGCTGATTTTTCTCCTGCCGGTCATGTCTCTGACGAGCACGCTGGGCGCGAGCGCGGACCTCGATGAACGCGCGGTGCTGGCGATGCTTGGCCTTTCCGGGCTGGCGGCGGGCGGCGCCACCTTCATCGCGATTCTTGGCCCCATCGGCTGGCGCCCGTTGATTGCCGGAGCAGCGACGATTGCGCAGATCGTGATGCTGTGGGTCTTGCGGCACGGGCCGGTGACCGGGCCGGACGCGGGCTGGGTGGCGCCGGTGTGCATCGTCGTGCTGATGGCATGGGCGCTGGTGTTGCTGGCGGTGGCGCCGCTGGGGTCGCTGTTTGCGCGGCGGTTCTTCCAGACGGTGGGCGAGGAAGCGGGGATGACAGCGCCGGCGAGCGTCCCCAAGCGGGGGGCTCGCCGGCGCAGCGATGTCTGATCAGGCGGCTACGCGCCGGCTGGGGCCTCGGTGTGGCCATTGAGCGGCGGCAGCGCCGGGTCGATTTCCTCTTCCTTCTTTTCGACGATAGTCATCGTCGCCACGCTTTCGTCGGTGTCAAGGCGCATCAGGGTCACGCCTTGCGTTTGCCGGCCAATGGTGGGGATTTCGCTCACTGGCAGGCGAATGACTTTGCCTGAGGTGCTCATCAGCATCAGCGCGTGATCGTCGCCCACCATGCCAGCGCCGACAATGAAACCGGTGCGGTTGGTGAGCTTCATGGCGGTGACGCCCTTGCCGCCACGGCCTTTGGTCATGAAATGGTCGGTGGCGGTGCGCTTGCCAAGGCCCTTTTCGGCCACCACGAGCAGATCGAGACCCTCCACGATAGCCTCGGAGGCAATGACGCGGTCCCCGACATCCAGCCGAATCCCGATCACGCCCGCTGCTGGTCGGCCCATGGGGCGTACGGCATCCTCCCGGAAACGCACGGCCTGGCCGCCCTGGCTCACCAGCATGATGTCATCGGCGCCGCTTGTCATGCGCACCCACGCCAGCTCGTCGTCATCGTCGATGCCGATGGCGATCAGGCCGGAGGAGCGCACTGAGCGGAACTGCGACAGCTCCGTGCGCTTGACGCGGCCCAGCCGGGTGGTGAAGAACAAGTACTGGGCCGAGTCGTAATCCTTCACCTTGAGCAGCGTGGTCACCGTTTCGTCCGGCTGCATGGCCACGACGTTGACGATGGGCATGCCCTTGGCCGTGCGGCCGGCATCAGGCAACTCGTGCACCTTCAGCTGGTAGACGCGGCCCCGGTTGGTGAAGACCAGCAGCCAATCGTGGCTGTTAGCGGCGAGGATGTGCTGCACCGCGTCTTCGTCGCGCATCTTGACGCCGGTCACGCCGCGCCCGCCCCGCTTCTGGGTGCGGAACACTTCATCGCTGCTGCGCTTGACGTAGCCGCGATTGGTGAGCGTCACGAGGACATCGACCTCGGGGATCAGGTCTTCCTCGGAGATGGCGCCAGAGATGTCCTGAATGCGCGTACGGCGCTCGTCGCCGTACTTCTCCTGCAGGTACTGCAGATCTGCGCGGACCACGTTCAGGATCAATTTGGGATCACCGAGTAGCGTCTCCAGCCGGAAGATCTCGGCCAGCACTTCCGTGAGTTCGTCCTCGATCTTTTGCCGCTCCAACCCGGCGAGGCGGGCGAGGCGCATGTCGAGGATGGCGTTCGCCTGAATCTCGGAGAGGGCGAACTGCGCGATGAGGTTCGTGCGCGCCACTTCCGTCGTCGTGGAGGCCCGGATGGTGGCGATGACGGCGTCGATGTTGTCGAGCGCGATCTTGAGACCTTCGAGGACGTGGGCGCGGCGGCGCGCCCGCTCGAGTTCGAACTCGGTGCGGCGGGTGATGACTTCCTGCCGATGGCTGATGTACTCCTGCAGCGCCCGCTTCAGGGTCAACGTGCGCGGCTGCGTGCCGCGCTCCACGAGGGCCAGCATGTTGACGCCGAAGCTGGATTGCAGGGCCGTGTGCTTGAACAGGTTGTTCAGCACCTTGGTGGGCTGCGCGTCTCGCTTCAGCTCGATGATGGCGCGCATGCCGTTGCGGTCTGACTCGTCGCGCAGGTCGCTGATGCCATCCAGCCGGCCATCGCGCACCTGATCGGCGA
>JASGGF010000253.1:0-7828 GCA_047605145.1 Thermomicrobiales bacterium
CCCGGAGTAGGCCGGGCAGAACGGCAAAGCGCAGCTCTGGCAGATCGAGATCGATGACGGCGGGAATGAGCCGGATGATGTCGAACGCGCCTGCCAGCTCGGTGATCAGCGCGGTGAGATCGTCCGCCGTGCCAACCACGCGCGGATTGCCGGAGGCGGCCCATGACCCGTGGCGGTCGAGCCGCGCCAGCCGGGTGGCCGCGACCTCGCCCCGGGTGTCCAGCACCACCTCGATGTCCGTGGCGACCAGCGCGGCTCCGCGAGCGCGGGCGTCCGCCGCCAGCGCGGGGAGCGCGGCGGCATCCGGGGCGTGGACGATGGTGACATCGACCTCGCGGGGGGAGACCAGGCCGTCGTGGCTGAAGACGGGCAGTTGCCCTTGCGGCGGGCGGGGGACGTACGAGGTGCCCTTGATCGAGAAGGTGGAGCCCTGGAAGTCCGCGTAGTGCAGCTTGTCGCGGTCGATGTACCGCCATGTCTGCGTGTCGCGGATGACGGCGTCATCCTCCCACGAGTCCCAGAGGCGACGGTTCACCTCGATGACATCGCTTGCTTCCCGCGAGAGGCCGTCCGGTGAGGTAAAGGGCGGCCAGCCAAAGGGGGCCGCTTCCGCCGGGCCGCCGGAGGCCGCGACGAGCCACCCGGCGCGACCCCGGCTGACGTGATCCAGCGATTGCAACTGGTTGGCGGTGTGGAACGGCTCGATGAAGGTGGCCTCGATCTCCGGCACGAGCCCGATGCGCGTGGTCAGCGGCCCGGCGAACGCCGCCTGCTGCAACGGATCGAGGCGGGCGGTGATGTTCGGGTGGGCGCCGGGCGGCAGGTGGCCGCCGCCGAGCGTGGCGAGGGCGAAGCCGGCGGTTTCCGCCAGCCCGATGGTCTCGATGACGCGCTGCCCGGTGAGCAGGCCGCGCGGCGAATGGCGCGCCGCCCGCCACGCAGCGGGGTGGGCGCCGTCGCCATCGAGGTGGATTGCGAGTGCGAGAGGATTGGGCATCGGGTGTGGTCCTTTCAACCGACGAGGGTGGGCTCCGCCCGGCGCGGAGCGATGCTGGAAAAAGCGATCAGGAGGTTGCGGGCGACGCGGTCGTTTTCGCGGAAGATGCGCGCGTTCGTGTTCGGGCGCGAGAAGGCCCCGGCGGGCGGGCCGCTGGTGAAGTCGCCGATGGCGAAGCGCCGCGCGTGGCCGCTGCCATCCGGCCGCAGCACGTTGCCGTTCTCGAAGTCGATGGCCAGCTTGCGGGTGGAAACGGGCCCGCTGGCGCCCTCGAGGATCTGCTCCACGCCTTGCCCGGTCACCACGAGATCGCGCAGCGCCGGGTTGGCGGTGTGGACCACGGTGCGCTCCGGGTGGAAGCTGTCGACGAGCGAGCGGGCGGCGATCGGCTCCGGCTGATGCCCGCTGCTGGCGACGAAAGCGCGCTGGTCCTCGTCGATACGCACGTCCAGATCGCCGCCGGCGAAGGCAAGCAGCCCGGCGCGCTGCAGGGCGAGCACCAGCTCCAGCCGCGAGGCTGGGGGGCCGCTGTCGAGGTAGCTGAAGAAGTCGTGCCAGCGCTTCGGTAGGGAGACGGTGCGGGAGAGCTGGGACCAGTTGGGGTGGCCCAGCGTCTCGCCGATGATCATGTAGCTGGCCAGCGTGGCCCAGAAGATGGCGAGCGTTTCGCTGTGCTCCTCCGATTCGCGGAGATAGAGATCGCGCTGGATGTAGACCGCCAGCACCTCCTGAAAGGTGGCGAGCGAGGGCGCGGAGACGCCGGCCAGCGGGCGATCCAGCGCCGCGATGGAGAAGACATCCTCCGGCGCTACGGCCTCATGGATGGCGGACTGCAGGCGCGGGCTGTCCAGCGCCTCCTCGTGGAACAGCTGCGAGAAGGTCTCCCAGTCGCCACGCGCGCGGCCGGGAAAGCCGGTGAAAATCTCGCGGTAGTGCCAGTAGGCCATCTCGCGCACGATCAGCGGCCAGACATCGCGGGTGAAATCGACCTCGCCGCCGCCGGGGGCATCCAGCAGGGCGAGCAGGGCGTCCCGGGTCAGGAAGGTGGTGGTCAGGCCGGGCCGCTCGCCGTGGAAATGGCTGGTGATCTTGGAGTGGTACGGCACGCCGCGGCGCGACCCGGCGACGATGTGCGGCTCGCGCCCGCTCGGGAGGTAGGTGACGCGCTGGCCCGGCGGGGCAGTGGGGTCGATGACTTCGCGGCCGCCCCGGTCTAGCGTCAGGCGCACCACGATGTCGATGAAACTGAGGCCCAGCCCGCGCAGCAGCACCGGCTCGGCGGGCGGCAGGGCGTCGAAATCGACATCGTAGGCGTAGTGCGCGGGCCAGTAGCGCAGCCCCAGCTCCGCCGCGCGGCGTGACGTCTCCTCCTCGGCGCTGGTGGGCTCGGAATCGGTGTGGCCGACGGCGTAGATGACGACGTCCACCTCCTCGGTGGCGAGCCGGCCCGCCCCGTCCCGGTACTCCAGCCGTTGCGTATCGCCAGCCGTGCGCACGGTGAGCACCTCGCCCCGGATTTCCGTGATGGCAATGGCCTCCGGCGCGGAAGCGCGGACGTGCTCGAAGTACCAGCGCATGTAGCAGCTGAAGAGGCGCCGCGTGGCGAAGCTCTGCGGGCCGCTCTCGGCCAGCTCGGCGGCCACTGCGGGATCGGGCGGCATGAAGGGGATTTCCCCGGCGCGGACGAGATCGAGCCACTCCGCCAGCGTGGGGCCCGCCACAACCGGCCCCTCCATCTGGCAACTGGCGTCGGTGAAGACCGCGACATCCTCCGCCAGCGAGTTCATGCGGAGATTGGGCGACTGGTCGTAGCGCCAGATGCGGCCCGGCCCCGCCGGGTGCACATCGAAGAGGAGCACATCCAGCTGCTTGCCGGGCGGCAGGAGATCGGCGTTGGCGATGACGCGCTCGATGATGCCGACAGAGCGAGGTCCGCCGCCGATGATGCCAACGCGGACGCGCTGTGGAGTCCCGTGCATGAGCAATCCTGAACCCGGCGGCTGGGATCAATCCCGCTCCGCCGGCGCTGCGCCGCGCCCGAATCGCGCACGGCCCTTTGAAAAGCGGAGTTTAGGAGTAATATATCCAGAATATCAAGAATGCTCGCCTATGGAGCCTTGCAGGAGCCTGATCGCATGCAGCCGTTGCTGAGTCTTCCGCGCTCGGGAGACGTCTTCTACTACACCGATATCACCGATCCGCTGGCGCAGCCGCTGTTCGATGACCTCAGCTTCGAGTACTCGACGCGCTATGGCGGCGACCACTCGTTGCGCCCGGACAGCGCGGAAATGCGCCGCTACCCGCCGATTCTGTTTCGCCCGCCCGGCGGCGGCTTCCTGCTGCTGCTGCGCGACGGCGTGGCGATCTCCGGCGGGGCCTTCATGCCGATTGACGAGCGCACCGCTGAGTTGAAGCGGATCTGGACGCACGCGGCCTACCGGCGGCAGGGGCTGTCGTCGCGAGTGCTGGCGGAGATCGAGGCCGAGATCGCGCGGCGGGGCTACACCCGCATTTTCCTGACGACGGGGACCCGGCAGCCGGAGGCGCGGAACCTGTACCTCAAGGCGGGGTACACGCCGCTCTTCGATGTCGATGCGCCGGCGGAATCACTGGAACTGTGGCCCTTCGAGAAGGTGGTGGCGCCGGTCAAGCTCTACCGCCCGGGTCGGGCTGGTGTGCGCGAGCGCCTGACCGACTGGCAGCAGCAGCGCGCCGTACGGCGGGCGTGGACGCTGCGCAAGCCGATCTCGCGCCGCCTCGATGATCTGGTGGCGTAAGCCGGGAACCCTGCGCGTGAGGAACGATGGGTTGGCGCATACCGGCCTGGGAATGCCGGTGCGAAATGAGGGAGTGCATGCGGCCTGGACAATTGCCGGCAGAGTGGAGCGAGGACGAGCGCCAGCGCTTCATGCGTGACCGGGAACGACGATTAGCGAAGCTCGTCAATGACCGTCAATCCTGGCAGCGCACGCTGGCGCAATTGGATGGCTGCGGGCTGTTGGAAGTCACGTGGACGAATCACGACGGGCAGGAGCAGGTCATGCTGCTGACGCCCGCGTTCATGGCGGGGCACACCCGCGCCCTGAGCGCGACAACCGCCGAGCTGATCAGTTGCGGCGACGATGGGCTGCGCCGCGCGAATGACCTCTTCGATATCCTGACGACGTCGTATCACCGCCCGGTCGAGGCGGAGGAGTTCGGCGCGTAACGGCCGCGGGTTGGCGCCCTGCCTGGCCTGGCAGGGCGCCTGTCTCGTCGTTAGCCCTTGACCGCGCCCATCGACAGGCCGCGCACGATGAAGCGCTGGCAGGTGAGGGCGATGATGGTGGGGGGCGTGATCATCAGCAGGGTCATGGTGCTGGCGGCCGGGAAGTCCACGCCGCGCGTGCCGGAGAGCCCGACGATGATCATTGTCAGCGGGATCGCTTCCTTGGAAGCGAGCACGAGGGCGAAGAAGACCTCGTTCCAGGCGAAGGCCAGCACGATCAACCAGCTGGCCACCACGCCGGGGGCCACCAGCGGCAGCACGATGCGAGTGAAGATCTGCCAGCGGCTGGCGCCGTCCACCTGCGCCGATTCCTCCAGCTCGATGGGCACATCCCGGAACATCTGGCTCATGATGAGCACTACGAACGGGATGTTGAAGGTGCCCGCCAGCAGCACCAGCGCCAGCACGGTGTCCAGCAGCCCCAGCGCGCGCGCCAGAATGAAAATGGGCGGCGCGAAGATGACCGCCGGCATGATCCGCTGCGATAGGAACCAGTTGGTCAGGAACATGTTGCCGCTCTTGCCGAAGCGGAAGCGGGCGACGGCGTACGCCGCCGGCACGCCCAGCACGGTGGCCAGTGTGGCCCCGCCGAGGCCGATAGTGGCGCTGGTCAGCAGGCCACTGCGCACCTCACGCCGTTCCCAGACGCGCCCCCACGCGCCCAGACTGGGCTCGAACTGCACCCACGGAATCAACTTGCCGCCAAAGGTGTCCGCCGCCGGTTTGATCGTGTTCAGGAACGCCCAGTAGAACGGGAAGACGATCCAGACCACCACGACGACGCTGACGAGGATCAACGCCAGTTTCGTCAGGATTTTGCGCGCCTTCGCGCCGGGCGTGTCCTTGTGCACGAATTGCGGTTGGGCTGTCGCCGCCATGCTTGCCATGACCGATCTCCATTCGCCAACTGCCGGGCCGGCCGCGTGGGGCCGTGCCGGCGCGAGTGATCCGCTGAAGCCGGGCCCCGGGTTACGCGGGTCCCTCGTAGTTGTGCTTGATGCGGGTCCAGAGGATCGTCAGCAGGATGGAGACGATCAGGAGGAGCAGGAATCCCTGCGCCGCCGCGTAGCCGTAATCGGAAAACTTGCGCATGGTCAGGTAGGTGTAGCGGCTGATCACCTCGGTGGCGCGGCCGGGGCCGCCCGCAGTGAGGGTGACCACGGTGTCGAACACCTTGAAGGCCTCGATGGCGCGCAGCAGCAGGATCAGCCAGAGGAGCGGCGCGAGCAACGGCAGCACGATGTAGAGCAGCGTTTGCCACCCTTGCGCGCCGTCGACTTCTGACGCTTCGGTGAGATCCTGCGACATGCCCTGCAGGCCGGCCAGCGTGACCAGAAACACGAACGGGGTCCACTGCCAGACATCGAGCATGACAATGGCGCCCTTGGCCCAGAAGGGGCTGGAGAGCCACGGGATCTGCGGCCCGCCGAGCGCGCCAATGAACGAGTTGATGGGGCCGCCTTCTTCATAGAACAGCGTGATGCCCAGGTAGCCCAGCGCCACCGGCGTGGTGAACAGTGGCAGTGTGGCGAGCGTGCGCAGGAACCCGCGCCCGGTCATCTCCCGGTTGAAGAGCAGCGCCAGCCCGATGCCCAGCACCATCTCGATGGCGACGGCCACGATGACGAACTGGAAGGTGGTGATCAGGTCGTCGTGCAGCACCTCATCGGTGATGAGGCGCTGGAAGTTGCCCAGCCCGATGAACGCCCCCTGAATGCCAAAGCGATAGGCATGCAGGCTCATGTTGACGGCGTACAGGAGCGGGAAGAGCGTGAAGAGGAGGATCCAGACCACGCCCGGCAGGAGGAAGAACCACTTCACCCCGTCACGTTTTCGTGTCGGACGTGTGGCTGCGAACTGGACGGCCTCGCCGGTTGGCGCGGAGGCCGTTGCCTCTCCGTGCATGGCGTTTCACCTTTGCCGCGGGGTCTGCCGCTGGCGTTATGCGAGGATGGCGCAGGGGGAGGCGTTCGCCTCCCCCTGCTGGCCGCACGGCGTTGCCGCCGTGCCCCCGAACGTCCGGGCTACAGGCCCAGCGACTTCTTGTACTGCTCGAGTTGGCCTTCGCGGCCGAGGCGGTCCGTGATCGCCTCGAAGTCCGCCACCACCGCGTTCAGCGCGTCTTCGGAGGTGGACTGGCCGGTGACTGCCTCGGAGAGGCGGACATCCAGCGCCTGCCAGTACTCGAAAGTGCCCGGAATGCGCAGGTACGGGAACTGCTGCTTGGCGCCGAAGTTCTCGAAGTAGGCATCCGTGTACGCCTGCGCGTCACTGGCGGCCCAACCGGCGCTCTCGTAGCCCTCCAGGCTGCCATCGCCGTTCGGCGGCAGGAAGTGGAAGGAGCGGCCCGGGTCCACGCCGTCCCAGCCACGGTAGCCGTAGACGATCGACTTCGGCTTGGTGGCCATCAGGGCCAGCAGGAAGTACGTCGCCTCCGGGGCCTTGGAGGCCTTGGAGATGACGCCGGCCCACGAGCCGCCGGTGGTATTGCCGACCATGTTCGGCTCTTCCACCTTCACCATCTCGCCGGTGTTGATGTTGTAGTACTCCAGCGTGCCCGGGATGGGGCCCGCGCCGGTCTTGCCCTGCACGGTGGACTGGCCGCCCTTCTCCACGGTCTCCTGCGCCAGCGCGCCGAGGTCGCCCCAGGTGAAGGTCATGGCCGCGCGGCCGGCCAGGAAGTAGCTCCAGCCTTCCGGCAGGGTCCAGCCGAACATGGCCTCTGGCCCAAACTTGGTGATCTCGATCAGCTGGTCCAGCGCCGCCTGGTGCCCCGGGCTGTTGAGCAGCGGGGTCATGTCCTCCGGGTTGAACCAGTAGAGCTTCTCGTTCTCCGGGCCGATGACGAAGGGGGCGGAGAAGGACATGAAGTGGAACATGCCCTGCTGCCCGACCTTCAGGTGGAGGACGACGCCGCTATCCGGCTCGCCATCGCCATTCAGGTCCTTGCCGTTGAAGTATTCGGCGATGTCGGCGAACTGATCCCAGGTCGTCGGCACGGCCAGGTCGTAGCCGTAGGCGTCGGCGAAGGCCTTCTGGTGATCGGCGTCCGCGAAGAGATCGCTCCGGTAGTAGAGGACCTGGCCGTCATGGTCGTTGGCGACCATGTACTTCTTGCCGTCGTACTCCAGCAACGAGCGGGGGCCGGGCAGCACGGCGTCGTAATCCCATTCGGGATACTTGCCGCTCGTGTCCGCGTACATGTCATCGTAGGGGATGACGAAATCGGCCGCGACGAGATCACCCAGCCACCACGCGCCGGCGATGGAGGTGTCGTACTGGCCGGCGCCGCTGGCGGCGTCCTCGATCAGCTTGGGGTAGTGCTCTTCGAACGGCACCGCCGCGATGTTCAGGGTGGCGCCAGTGGCGGCCTCGAACTCGGCGCGGACTTCGTAGAACGGCCCCTCGATGGAGCCCTTCTCACCACCGCCGGAGTTGACCAGCACGGTCACCGTCTGGCCGGCGAATGGGGGCTCGCCCGTGGCGGGCTCAGCCACCAGCGGCGGCACGAGCTCGGTGGAATCCTGGGCCGCCGCTGGCGCAGCGCGCAGGAACAGGCTGGC
>JASGGF010000254.1:0-7813 GCA_047605145.1 Thermomicrobiales bacterium
TGGGAGGGGAGAGCTCACTCGGCCCCTCGGGACTGTACGTACACTATATCCGGACGGAATCGGCCTGTCAAGGGGGTTGCGCCGCAGAATCAACGGTGCGACGTCAGGGCTCGCTCGGCTCCCCCTCTATGACCGCGCAGTGCTCCCACGACTTTGGCGTTGCCATTGATGGCGGCGGCGTGGTCGCCAGCCCATTCAGCACCACCTGGATGAACCAGTGGAGCCGCTCCTCCGCGTTCCCGGCCAACAGCAATGGGCGCAATTGCGAGATCAGGGGGAACTCGGACGGTGGCTGCGCCGCGAACGCCGAGTCCACCTGCTCGAACAGGCTGGCCACATCCGCCGAGCCGGCGCGTTGGGTCAGGAGGTTCGTTTCAATAGCCCTGGTCGTGACCAACTGACCGAGCAAATCGACGGCCCAGGCGATCGCGGAGTCGCTGAGACCGCCTTCCTTCAGTAAACCCATGACCGTTTCCGACATGCGAATCGCGTTCGGCCCGGTCGGAACTGTCGCCAGAGAGCTGAGCGCCAGGCCGGGGTAACGCGTGATCGCCTGCACGCTCGCTTCGAGCAGCGCTGTCAGACGCACGCGCCAATCGCCCTCGGTTGGTGGCCTGACCCCGGCCACGACCTGGTCGTAGGCCAGTTCCAGCAGGTGCTGGCGATTTTGCACGTACACGTAGAGCGAGGCAGGGCCAGTGTCCAGCTCCTGCGCAATGCGGCGCATGGTCACCGCCTGCACGCTCTCCGCCTCGATTACGCGCAGCGCCGTCTCCACGATCACGTCGCGGGTCAGCGCGGCCTTGGCCGGCCGTTCTCGCCGGCTGATCGGCATTGCGGCTCCGGCGCCGTCCATCATGACCCCCCTCTTGACGACCACCTCTCTGAGGCGTACAGTGCTCGTAACGAACGTTGTTCGTAGCGATCAGTGTACGTCATCCCGTGTCCTCTGGAGTTGCCATGGTCAGTCCGTCGCTCGATGCATCCCCGGCGGTTCCCGCCGTCTCCTTCAGAGTTTGGCTCATCCTCGCCGTCATCCTGCTCGCCGAAATCGTGGACCTGCTGGATGCCACCATCACCACGATCGCCGCGCCCTCGATTGTCCACGAGCTGGGCGGGGGCGCCGGCCTGATCTCATGGCTTGGCGCCAGCTATGCCCTCAGCATGGGCGTCCTGCTCGTGCTCGGTGGCCGGCTCGGCGACAAGTTCGGCCGCAAGAATCTCTTTCTCGTCGGGATCGTTGGCTTCACGCTGGCCTCCATCGCTTGCGGCCTTGCGCCGTCGCCCACGGTCATCATTCTGGCCCGCATCACGCAGGGCGCGTTCGCGGCAATGATGGTTCCCCAAGGCTTTGGCATTATCAGCCAGGCGTTCAGCCGCGAACAGATGGGGCAGGCGTTCAGCGCGTTCGGTCCCGTCCTCGGCATCTCGGCGGTGGCCGGTCCGCTGGTCGCCGGCGCGCTCATCAACGCCAATCTCCTCGGCCTCGGCTGGCGCGCCGCCTTCCTCATCAACATCATCGTGGGGGTACTGACCTTCGTCGCCGCGTGGTCGCTATTGCCGCATGACAGGGGCGATGCCAGCGTGCGCATCGACCTGCTCGGCGCCGCGCTCCTCGGCGGCGCCATGCTCGGCCTGCTTTTCGGCCTCATTCAGGGCGCCGAGACGGGGTGGCCGCCTCTGACGATCGCCGCCATGGCCGCCGGCGCGCTCCTGAGCGCCCTCTTCGTCGTCCAGCAGCGGACCTCCGCAGATCCCCTCTTGCAGCGCTCACTCTTCCAGAATCGCGGCTTTGTCTATGGCCTCATCGTGGGGCTCGCCTTCTTCGGGGCGCTCGCCGGCATCATGCTGGTCACCGGCATCTTCGTGCAACTTGGCCTCGGCTACACGCCGCTTCAGGCGTCTATCGCCACGGCGCCGGTCGCCATCGGCATCGTGATCGGCTCGATTCTCGGCCACAACCTCGTCGCGCAGCTAGGCCGGCGGCTGGTGTTCGCCGGCATCGGCGCCGTCATCACTGGCGTAGTGGCGATGATTGCGGTGATGCAGATCGTGCCGTTGGCCACGCTTTCCGGGTAATATCTGGCCGTGCCGCTGTTCATCATCGGTCTGGGCTGCGGCCCGTCGTTCGCCGCCATCTTCGACGTCGCGCTCGGCGACATCGCCCCCGATCAGGCCGGCAGCGCCTCAGGCTCCATCACCGCCGTGCAGCAACTCGCCTCCGCCGCTGGCTCCGCCATCATCTCCACGATCTACCTGCACTTCGTCGGCAATGGGCAGCCGCAGGCAGCAGCCATCAGCTTCGCGGTCGTGACCGGCGTGCTGGCCATCGCCCTCCTGCTGGTGCGCGGCATGCCCCGCGCCGCCTCCGCCGCTGGCGGCCATTGACCCGGCTCAGGTCGCGGCGGCCAGCGTTCCGGCGTGATCTACGCGGGCGTCCGATCCCGAATCCGGCCCCGGCCCCGGCCCCGGCTCAACCGGGATGGGGCGCCCGTCTGCGATAGCGGCGGCGCGGCGCACGGCCGCGCCAAAGGTATCGGCGTAGCCATCCGGCCCCACGTCGTCCAGCAGCCCGGCCCGCCGCAACTTTGCGTACACGCGGGGATTCGCCTCACACAGGATGACCCGCACCCCGCGCGATTCCAGGTGGCGCACAGCCTCCTGCAACGTCTGCAGGCCGGTCATGTCGGTGAAGGGCATATCGGTCATGCGCACCACCAGCACCTTGGGGTCGGCGTCCGCGCGCTCCAGCACCCGCTCGAAGGTCTCCACTGCAGCGAAGAAGAACGGCCCGTCGATGTGGTAGACGAGGACGCCGGGCGGCACGCGCACGCTCTCATCCTCCAGCAACTCCCGCTCGATCTGCGCCTGCGACAGCTCATGCACCTCGACGGAAGTGGACATGCGACGCAGGAAGTTCAGCGTCGCCAGAATCACCCCGACGTTCACCGCCACCACGAGGTCGGCGAACACCGTCAGCAGAAAGGTCACCAGCAGAATCGCGACGTCCGCGCGCGGCGCCCGCCGGATCATGCTCACGAAGTGGCGCGCGTCGCTCATGTTCCACGCGACCACGAAGAGGATCGCCGCCAGCGCGGCCAGCGGCACATTCACGGCCAACGGGGCCAGCGCCACGATGATCAGCAGCAGCACCAGCGAATGGACGATGCCGGAGATGGGGCTGTTGCCGCCGTTCTTGATGTTCGTGGCGGTGCGGGCGATAGCCCCGGTCGCCGCGAAGCCGCCCAGCAGCGGTGAGGCGATATTGGCCAACCCTTGCCCCACCAGCTCCTGATTGGTGTCGCTCCGGGCGCCTGCCATGCTGTCCGCCACCACTGCCGAGAGCAGCGACTCAATGGAGCCCAGCAAAGCGATGGTCACCGCCGGCCCGGCCAGTTCGATCAGGCGGCCCGGCGTAATCTGCGGAATGGTTGGTGAGGGCAGGCCGGTCGGGATGCCGCCGAACGCGCTGCCAATCGTCGCGACCGTCGGGAACCGGAAGACCGCCACCAGCGCGGTCGCCACCACCAGCGCCACCAATGGCCCCGGCACGCGCTTCACCACCGGCAGGCGCGGCCAAAAAACGACGATGGCGAGGCAGAAGAGTGACAGCAGTGTGGTCGTCGGGTCGAAGTGTGGGATCTCCTGAAAGAGCACCAGCAGCTTCTCGTGCAGGTGCTCGCCTTCAGGTTTGGCCACGCCAAAGAAGTAGTGCCACTGCCCGACCCAGATGATGACGCCAATACCCGCCGTGAAGCCGACGATCACCGGATCGGGGATGAACTTGACCAGCTTCCCCAGCTTGGTCACGCCCATGATGACGAGCAGGATGCCCGCCATCAGGGTTGCCAGCTGCAGGCCGTCGTACCCGTATTTCGAGGTGATTCCCGCGAGGATGACGATGAAGGCGCCGGTCGGGCCGGTGATCTGCAGCCGGCTCCCCCCCGCGATGGCGGCGACGGCGCCCGCGATAATCGCGGTGTAGATCCCCTGCTCCGGCTTGGCCCCGGACGCGATGGCGAAGGCCATCGCCAGTGGCAACGCCACGAGACCAACCACGATGCCGGCGATGATGTTCTGGGCCCAGTACTTGGGCTGGAGATAGCCGCCCCGATAGGCCTGTTGCAACGCAGTATTCAATGTCCCTCACCTGACGAAGTGTCCCAACCCACGTTGGAGACATGCAGCATCCCCGCCGCCGGCGCCTCGGACAGAGCTGCATCGCAGAGTCAGGTGTCGGATTCTGGAGCCACGTTCCCCAAGTAATATCATACCGGGTATATCGTCGCGGCGACAACGTGCAACGCTAATGACCGGAACGCAAAGTGCTTGCACGAGGTGGGATACTTCACTTGACTGATCATTCAGTCCACCCATCCAGCGATATCCGGCGACTTGGCGCGTCATTTCGCCAGAAACTCAGGAGGCTCGCTTGTCTGACCCGCGTCAGCGTGATCTCGAAACCGAATCCATCAACGCCATTCGCGTGCTGGCCATCGACGCCATTCAAGCCGCCAATTCCGGCCACCCGGGCCTGCCCCTCGGCGCGGCCCCCATGGCGTATGTGCTCTTCACCGAGTTCATGAAGTTCAACCCGCAGGACCCGGAGTGGCCAGACCGCGACCGCTTCGTCCTCTCCGCTGGCCACGGCTCGGCCTTGCTGTACAGCCTGCTGCACCTGACCGGCTACGCCCTGCCCATCGAGGAAGTGAAGAACTTCCGCCAGCTCGGCTCCATGACGCCCGGCCACCCGGAGCGCCGCCACACGCCCGGCGTGGAGGTCACCACCGGGCCGCTCGGTCAGGGGTTCGCCAATGGCGTGGGTCTGGCCGTCGCGGAGGCCTTCCTCGCCGCGACCTTCAACAAGCCGGGGCGCGAGATTGTCAACCACTACACCTACGGCATCGTCTCCGATGGCGACATCATGGAGGGTGTCGCCGCCGAGGCCGCCTCGCTGGCCGGTCACCTCGGCCTCGGCAAGCTGATCTACCTCTACGACCAGAACGAGATCACGCTCGCCGGCTCTATCGGCGTCTCGTTCTCTGAGGATGTCCCGGCCCGCTTCCGCGCCGTCGGCTGGCACGTGCAGGAGATCGACGGCAACGATGTCGATGCCGTGCGCGCCGCCATCACCGCCGCGCAGGCGGAAACGAGCCAGCCGTCACTGATCTGCGCTCGCACCACCATTGGATTCGGGTCACCGAAGGCCGGCAACTTTGGCGTTCACGGTTCCCCGCTCGGCGCCGAGGGCGTGGCCGCGACCAAGGCCGCGCTCGGGTATCCGGCCGAGCCAGCCTTCTACGTCTCCGAAGCGGTCTACGATCACTTCCACGAGTCCGGCGCGCGGGGCGCATCCGCGCAGGCGGTCTGGCAGCGCGATCTCGACGGCTACGAGGCGGACTTCCCGGAGGAAGCCGCCACCTTCAACGACGCTATCGCCGGCAAGCTGGCGGAAGACTGGGACAGCTCCATCCCGACGTGGGAGGCGGGCGCCAAGGCGGTCTCCACTCGCAAGGCCTCTGGCGAGGTCATCAACGCCTTCGCCGCCAAGGTCCCCACCTTTATCGGCGGCTCGGCGGACCTGAACCCCTCCACCAACACCGCGATGAAGAATCTCGGCGACTTCGAAATGCCCGGCTCCGTGCCGGATCCCAGCGTCGAGCAGGGTCTGACCGGCGGCGACTGGAGCTACGCGGGCCGCAACATCCACTACGGCATCCGCGAGCACGCCATGGGCAGCGTGGCGAACGGCATCGCCGCGCACGGCGGCTGCATCCCGTTCACGGCCACCTTCCTCGTCTTTGCCGACTACATGCGCCCGCCGATTCGTCTGGCGGCACTCTCGGGTCTGAAGACGATCTTTGTCTTTACTCACGACAGCATCGCGGTCGGAGAGGACGGCCCCACGCACGAGCCGGTGGAGCAATTGCTCAGCCTGCGCATCATCCCGAAGCTCGTCACCATCCGCCCGGCGGACGCCAACGAAACCGCCGCCGCGTGGAAGGTCGCGATGGAGCTGGATGGCCCATCCGTGCTCGTCTTCTCCCGTCAGGACCTTCCAATCCTGAATCAGGCTGACGCCGTCGGCTCGGTGGCGCAGGGGGCCTACATCCTCTCCGGCGCCGGCGGCTCCCCGGATGTCGTGCTCATCGGCACGGGCTCAGAGGTCGATGTCGCGGTGCAGGCCGCCGGAGTGCTGGCGGATCACGGCATCACCGCCCGCGTGGTCTCCATGCCCTCCTGGGAGCTCTTCCAGCAGCAGGACGCGGAGTACCGCGCGTCCGTTCTCGGCCCCACCGGCACGCCGCGCGTCGCCGTCGAAGCGGGCGTAACCACCGGCTGGGAGCGCTTCACGGGTGACAACGGCGCCGTCGTCGGACTCGACCGCTACGGCGCGTCCGGCCCCGGCGAAAAGGTCCTGAAGCACTTTGGATTCACTGCCGCGCACGTCGCGGCCACCGCGCTGCGCGTCCTCGGGCGGGACGCGCAGGCCAGCGATCTCGACGACCGCCTGCCGCAGTAGCAATCGATAAAAGGAGACACGATCATGGCATCGAACCGTTTGACTGAACTTTTCCTGCAGGAAGGCCAGAGCGCCTGGCAGGACGACATCTCGCGCGACATGCTCAACCAGGGCGCCATCGCCCACGCCATCAACGAGACCGGCATCCGTGGGCTGACCTCCAACCCCACCATCTTCGAAAAGGCGATCGCCTCCGGCGCCGCCTACGACGAGGATGTCGCTACGCTGGCCGGGCAAGGTCTTGACGACGCCGCCATCTTCGAGGCCGTCGCCGTCGCCGACATTCAGGCCACCTGCGATCTCTTCCGCGAGCTGTACGACACCTCCAACGGCGGCGACGGTTTCGTCTCCATCGAGGTATCGCCGGCCGGCGCCCGCGACGCAGAGGTCACCACCACGGACGCTCGCCGGTTGTGGAAGGCAGTGGACCGCCCGAACCTGATGGTCAAGATCCCCGGCACCATCGAGGGCACGCCCGTCATCCAGCAAATGCTGGACGAGGGGATCAACATCAACGTCACGCTGCTCTTCTCGGTCGAGGCCTACGACCGCGTGGCAAAGGCCTATATCGATGCCCTCGCCGCCCGTCACGCGCGCGGCGAATCGGTGGACCGCATCGCGTCCGTCGCCTCGTTCTTCGTCTCCCGCGTCGACGCCCTCGTGGACAAGCAACTTGACGCGCTGATCGCCGGGACAGACGACGAGGCGAAGAAGGCGGAGTTGGAAGCGCTTAAGGGCAAGGCCGCCATCGCCAACGCGAAGCTGGCCTACAAGTCATTCGGGCAGCTCTTCTCCGGCGCGAAGTGGGAAGAACTCGCCGCCGCTGGCGCCGTGCCGCAGCGCCCGCTGTGGGCCTCCACCTCGGTCAAGAACCCGGCCTACCCGGATACCCTCTACGTCGATGAGCTGATCGGCCCGGACACCGTCAACACCATGCCGCGCCCGACCATCACCGCGTTCATTGATCACGGCACGGTCGCCCGCACCATCGACACCGGCGTCGCCGAAGCCGAAGCCACTATGGCGGCCCTCGCCGCCGCCGGCATCGACTTCACGGCGGTCACCAACCAGCTGGAGGACGAGGGCATCGCGTCCTTCGTCAAGAGCTACGACGCCCTCATCGGCGGCGTCGGCTCCAAGCGCTCCCAGCTTGCGGCCACTCCGGCGGACTAGCGCTAGAGAAGCCCTCACCCCCAGCCCCTCTCCCGGTGCGCAGGAGAGGGGAGCCGATGACGAGTGTCGTGGCGCGCAACTCGTAACCACTTGCCCGAAATCACCCGCCCGGCCGGG
>JASGGF010000255.1:0-7792 GCA_047605145.1 Thermomicrobiales bacterium
CGGGCAACCGCGCGGGCGTCGGCATCGCGCGGGAGCGGCGGGCCAGCGTCATCACCATGACCGATGTGGACCGCTGGGGGCTGGAGCGCGTTTGCGAGCTGGCGCTGGAGATCGCGTGGAAGAACGCGAAGTGCGTCTTCCTCTCCTTCGATATCGACTGCGTGGATCCGGGGTTCGCGCCCGGCACCGGCACGCCGGAATCGGGCGGGTTTACCCCGCGCGAGGTGTTCCGGATGCTGGACATCATCGTGCGCGAGGGGTTGGTCGGCATGGAGGTGGTGGAGGTGGCCCCGCAGTACGACGTGGGCGATGTCACCTCGCTACTCGGCGTGCGCGTCATCAATAACGTCCTCGGCACACTGGTGGAAGAGGGCAAACTCGGCACGCGCCCGGACAGCACCATCAAGGCCGACCCAGCCGTGAACGCGGCGCAGGCCGACGAGGGCGACGTCGGGGGGTGACGGGCTGCGGCCCTCAGGGGGTGGCGCTGCGCTCAGGGGGTGTAGGGGGTGAAGGAGGATGGCGAGGAGCCGTTAGAGGGTGAGCCCAAAAAGCGAAGCGGCCGCCAGTAGCGCCGGGTCATCTCGCCGAATGGCTTCCGAATCCCCCACCAGTGTGATCTCCGCAGTGTCGAAGACGGCCCAGCAGGTCAGCGCGTGGTCATGGGCGGAAGGGTACGCAATGCCCGTGAAGCCTCGCGCGTGCGCCCACCGGGTGATCGACTGGGTCAGCCGATAGACCGTCCCAATGACCTCTCCGAAATTGAACGAGCCGGTGTAACCAGCGGCCAACAATTCGCCCGCGAGTTCACGGCGAAGGTGCGCGTGCGTCTCCGGCAAACAGAGATCGACAATGGGTTCAGCGGCGTTGACGCGAAAGGTTCCGATACGGCGCCGGAAGTAGGAGTCCGGGATGATGCCGACAGCGGCCGCTCCGGGAAAATCCGAAGTCCCGGCCGTCTGCGCCTGCAGCATCGCCAGATCGGCCAGTGATGGCCGATAGGTCTGCAACGTCTCCAGAAAGGCGGCGATTCGTTCTGTTGCGCCGTAGAGCACGCGCACGGCGCCATCCGGATGGCTGTAGCGGCCCTCGAGATTCGCTGGCGGCCATTCCCGGGGTTCGGGCGCCCGCCCCACGCGATAGATCAGCCTGTTAGTGGAGGACGCCCGTGACGCCGTCACCCGTTGACCACAAACGCCCTCGCAGCCGCCAGCACGCGCGGTGCGCTGTCAGCATCCTCAGCCAAAATGGCGAACGGCGCGCGGTCCCGCAGGTGGGGGTTCATTCCGACAAACCACGCGCGGGCCGTCTGCGCCGACTCGGCGAGTATCAGGAACGTCGCGATCTGAAAGGCATCGCGCAGCCGCCGCTCGGATTCGGCGCGAGGCTCTCGCTCTCCACGCGCCCATCGCCCGACCGTCTTCGCATCGCTGATGCCGGTGATCCCGGCAACCATCGTTTGCCCCAGCAGCTCCTGCAGCGCGCCCGCAACCCCGGTGGCCGGAGTTTGCGTGGCGGCGTGATGCGCTGCTCGTTCGAGCTCCGCCAGCCCCTGCTCAAGCGCGCCGACTGGCGCGGTTGCAGCCGTTTGTGAAAGTGTCACCATCGTCCCGACCTTGCTCTACCAGTCACATTCACGTCTATTGCCGCCAAAATGGTACCCAGAATGGCCACCAAAACACCACCACTTTGGCGCCAAAAAAAAGATGGCAGACCTACCGCTCCCCAGCCTCGCCGGGAACCCGACGCCCTAGCGCTTGCGTTGCGATGGCATGGACACCCGGCCCGGCCTACCACTACCTCCGCCACCACCACTGCCACGCCAGCCCCGGTCTCGTCATTTCCGCGTATCGCCCGTGCTGCTGGCCCTCAGCCTGCTGCTCCTCCTCGCCGCGCTTGGTTGGCGCGCGATTGATTCGCTGTTCGGCGGCATGTGCGGCAGCACCGAAATCACCCGGCTGCCGGCGCCGAATGGCCGCCACGACGCCGTCCTTTTCGAGCACAACTGCGGCGCCACGACCGATTTCGCCACCCACGTTTCCGTGATCCCCACAAGCGCGCCCCTCAGCGATGCGCCAGGCAACGCCTTCGCGGCCGGGCCGGGCGATGGCCCGCGCGCGGATTGGGGCGGCCCGCCGGTCACACTGCGCTGGGCGGCGGATGGCGCGCTGGTGATTGGCTACGGCGCGGGCGCGGAGGTGTTTACGGCGGTGGAGCGAGTGGACGGGGTGGCAGTGCGATTGAATGGATACGGCACGACGACGCCGGGGGAAGTGAAGCCATGACGTTCACTTCAACGAACCCCGACCTACGGCGGCTGGCGCGCGATGTCGGGCTCGCGCTGGCGTTGCTGCTGCTAACCGGTGGGCTCTGGCAATCGGCCGAACGGCGCGGGCCGCAGTTCGCGATAACCGAGATCGCGGTGATCGAGGGGGCGATCGCCGGCTTCACGCGCATCGAGGCCGCCGAACGCGTCCCCGGCAGGAACGCCCCGGTGCGCACACTGCGCCAGCGCACGGCGTTCTGGCTGGAGGATCTGCCACCGAACCTGCTTTTCTACCAGGCGGGGAACAGCTGGCAGATGGAGAACAATGTCGCTATCGGCGCGCCGGTGCGCCTCGAAGTGCGCGCCGATGTCGCAGCGGATGTCGCCCGCGCCCGCCAGTACCCCGAAGTCACCTACACCCAGCCGCTCGACGGCTTGCAGGTGGACGGCGCCGACATTATCTCCGCCAGCGAAACGCTGGCGCGCGCCGAAGCCGCCGCGCGCGGCTTCCGCCGGGCGGCAGCGGTGGCCGGCGTGGCGGCGTTGGGGTGGATCGGCTGGGCGGCGTGGCGCTGGCGCGGGTGGCTTGCGCGGGAATGACCACGCCAGGCCGGGCGCTCGTCTTCCGCCCCTGCCACGCCGCCTCATCACCACGGTGTCATTCCGAATCCGCAGATGAGGAATCGCCCACCCCCAAGCCCCGGGACAGCGGAGCCACCTCTCTGCCCTCCACTGCGGCCTCCATCACCCCCATGTCGTTCCGAGCGCACGAGGAACCGCGCACCGCCAAACCTCATCACCACGGCCCAACTCTCCGCGTGCCACCGCGAGCGACCGGGGAAGGCTGCCAAGGCTGCCAACTTCTGCGGTGGGGTGATGTTGGCAAGGTTTGGCGAGGGGTCGCAGTGGGGGGCGGAGAGTGGGCGCCGTCTCCCCGGGAGTTGGGAGTGGTCGATTCCTCCTTCGTCGGAATGACGTCGAGATGGAGTAGCGACAGCGAGCGCCGCGCTAGAGAGGCATCTCGCCGCAGCGCGATCCCCCTTGAGCGCGGCGACACCCCCCTCTTTCGTATACCTCATTAGGCACTCGTGGCACGCATCATGCGAGACCTCTGGCAACGAGGCTGTACTGGCAGTCACGATTCAAGGAGGTACGTCACCATGGCTATGCAACCGACCGCTGCCAGAAACAATCGTCTGCGCGACAACGTCCGCTGGGGCTACACCGGTGAGGCGGAAGAGGATCAGGTTCCCGTCGAGGTGGAAAGCCGAGGGTCCAACTGGGCGCTCTGGCTCGCCGTCGTGGCGCTGGTCGCGATCGCGCTCGTCATGCTGGTCGGCCCGAACCTGTAGGCCGCCCGCACACCCACGATTTCCCCCGTTTCCCCAACCAGAACGGGAGCGCTCCGTCGCCCGGGCGCTCCCGTTCTGGCGCCTGCGCGGCCGGCGCCGCGCTGTCGCGCCGGGCGCCATTTGTGCAATGGCTGCCACATGACCGAAGCGTGTTCACGGCAGGAGGCGAATCGCCATGGCTGAACATCAACCCCCAGTGCAAGAGGGCCGGCCCACCACCATCAGCCGCGACCCCGTCGGCACGGACCCCATCGGCAACAACCCGCTGGACTTCGGCGCGCCACCCCAGCGCACCGATGGCGATAACGCTACCCCCGGCGGCTGGCTGAAGAACGCCACCGGCGTCTTCATCGCCGTGGTGGTGCTGGTGGTCATCTTCGTGGTGGTCTTGCTGCTCCAGCGCGGCTCCGTCTGAGCGCCGGGCGCGCTCACCCTGCGCAGCCGCTCCCGGTCCACTCGTCCACGCACTGGCCGGGGTGGTTGCGCGCCACTTCGCTGCCCGCCTCGCGGATCACCTTCCCGTAGTTCAGCACCCCGCCGCCCCGGATGTAGCCCGAGTTCTGGGTAACCCGCGTGCCCGCGCCGAGCGTCAGCGTCCCGTTGTTCACGATGCCGCCGCCGCGCGCCGTCGTGGAATTGCGCGTTACCTCCACGCCGTACAGGCGCAGCGTGGCCCAGTTCATGATCCCGCCGTGGTTCGCGCTCACCCCCAACGGCGCGGTGTGGGTCCCGGTGATCGTCAGGTTGCGGATCTCCACCGTATCCATCGCGTTCGGAATGGTCAGTCCCCGGAGGTCTTGCTCCTCCCCGGAACGGCTCGTCGCGCTCAGCACCGTCTTGCCCGCGCCCGCGCCCCACAGCGTCAGGCTCTTCGTGATGCGCCCGATCTCGATCAACTGCGTGTACGAGCCGGGGCAGAGGGTGACAAGGGAACCGGGGGCCACCGCATCGAGCGCCGTTTGCAGATTGTTGAACTGGCACCCCCCGGCGAAGCAGACGGTGCATCGCGTACACACGCCGTTCACCGGAATGCTGCCCTCCGGGCACACGCAGACATCGCTCTGGCAGGCGCCATCGCAGCAACTGCCGCCCGGCACATCGCAGCCGCGCTCGCCCGGCGGCACGCACACCCGCCCCGCCGCGCAGCGCCGCTTGCAGCGTTTGCGCGCCTTGCCATCGTGCTTCTTGCGGCACGCGCGGGCGCAGTTGTCGTCCGTCGCTTCCGGGGCGGCCTCTTGCAGCGCGCGGGCCGCCGCCGGTGCGAGGAACGGCAACCCCGCCAGCGCCGCAACTACCCGGCGGCGGGTGCGCCCAACTGGCGAACTCGAAGGCGCAGCGGCGCGTCCAGCACTCACAAGGTAGCCCTCCAGCAGCGGCCCATCGGCCCCGTCGCAATCCCGGCGCGCGCCCACGGCGGCCCGCGCCTTCCAAATGGAGCAGAGCGAGAAGATTGGCTCGTCGCCGGAACAACGTCGCCGCCGCTACCGGCGTTCCCGGCGGCGTGCGCCGGCGGCAGAGTTTCCATAATCCCGTGCGACACAGCATCTGCTATACTTCGCTTGCAATGCGGCTCGTGCCACTGGCACGGGCCGTTCCGTGTGCGGCGGATGATCCGGGGTCGACTTCGTCTCCACGCGCACACACCACCCAGAGGAAGGAACCGTCGCAACCCATGGTCGCAACCGCCACTCGCGCGTCGTCATCGGATATCGCCATGACCACCGGACCCGCCAACCTGCGCAACGTCGCCATCATCGCCCACGTTGACCACGGCAAGACCACGCTGGTCGATGGTTTGCTCAAGCAATCGAACGTGTTCCGCGATCCCACCGCCGCCGGCAACCTGATCATGGACTCCAACGATCTGGAACGCGAGCGCGGCATCACGATTCTTTCGAAAAATACCGCCGTCCACTACGAGGGCGTCAAGATCAACATCATCGACACCCCCGGCCACGCCGATTTCGGCGGCGAGGTGGAGCGCGTGCTGAACATGGCGGATGGCTGCCTGCTGCTCATCGACGCCGTGGAAGGCCCGATGCCGCAGACGCGCACCGTGCTGGCGCGGGCGCTGGAGCGCGGCCTGCGTCCCATCGTCGTGGTGAACAAGATCGACCGCCCGGCCAGCCGCATCGACGAGGCGCTGGAGCGGTTGCAGGATCTTTTCCTCGAACTCGCCACCGATCCTGACCAGCTGGAGTTTCCCGTCCTCTTCGCCATCGCCCGCGAGGGGCGCGCCGGGTTCGAGCCGGCGGTCGAGGATCTGGCGCCCGATCTACGCCCGCTCTTCGAGGCCATCGTGCGCGAGGTGCCGCCGCCGGCGGTCGATGTCGATGGCCCGGCCCAGATGCTGGTTGCCTCGCTGGACTACGACGCCCACCGCGGGCGCATCGCCATCGGGCGCATTCAGCGCGGCACGATCCGCACCGGCGACACGCTGCTGCACCTCGGCACGGACGGCGTGCAGACCCGGCAGAAGATCAGCGGCCTCAGCGTCTTCGACGGCCTGAAGCGCGTCGAGGTTGCGGAGGCGAGCGCCGGCGAGATCATCGCCCTGACCGGCTTCGCGGACGCCCAGATTGGCGCCACCCTGACCGATCCCGAGGCGCCCGAGGCGCTGCCGGTGATCGACGTCGAGGAGCCGACGCTGCGCCTCACGTTCGGCGTGAACACCTCCCCCTTCTCCGGCAAGGAGGGGCAGTACAGCACCTCCCGCCAGCTGAACGAGCGGCTGTTCCGCGAGCTGGAGACGAACCTCTCGCTGCGGGTGGAGCAGACCGAGCAGGCGGATGTGTTCGCCGTCTCCGGGCGCGGCGAGCTGCACCTCTCCGTGCTGATCGAGACGATGCGCCGCGAGGGCTACGAGTTTCAGGTCTCCCGCCCCGAGGTCATCACCAAGACCATCGACGGCGTGGTGAACGAGCCGGTGGAGCAACTGGTCATCGACACCACCGAGGAGTACGTCGGCACGGTCAGCGACCTGCTGGGGAACCGCCGCGCCCGCCTCACCGACATGGTGAACGATGGCCGGGGCGCGGTGCGGCTGGAGTACGTGATCCCGACGCGCGGCCTGATCGGCCTGCGCAACGCGTTCCTGACTGCCACGCGCGGCAACGGCGTGATGGCCTCCCGCCTCGTCGGCTACGAGCCGTGGCTGGGGCCCATCAACTCCACCCGCTCCGGCCCGCTGGTCGCCTCCGAAGGCGGCACCGCGCTGAGCCACGGCCTCGCCAACGCGCAGGAGCGCGGGGTGACCTTCATCGAGCCGCAGACGGCGGTTTACGAGGGCATGATCGTGGGGCAGCACCCGCGTCAGGGCGATCTGCCGGTGAACGTGTGCCGCGCCAAGAAACTGACGAACATGCGCGCCTCCACCAAGGACATCGCCATCGGCCTCACCCCGCCGACGGTCCTCTCGCTGGAGCAGGCCCTCGACTTCCTTGCGGACGACGAGCTGCTGGAAGTCACCCCGCTGAACTGGCGGCTGCGCAAGCGCTACCTCTCCGCCGATGAGCGCGCCAAGGAGCGCAAGAAGGCGGAAATGCGCTCGGCGGCCTCGCGGGGGTAACGGGAACACGCCCTCCGGGGCAGCCCTCACCCCAACCCCTCTCCCGACGCGCGGGAGAGGGGCTTTTCGTCTCCAGCATCGCGCCAGCATCGGCACGGTTGCGCCAGATAGCCGCCATAGCGCCGCCAAACGGCTCCCCTCTCCCGCGCAAGTCCTTCGGCTGTTTGGGGTAGGAAGTTGGAACGTCGTCGCCGCAGCGGCGACGAACCCTCACCCCAGCCCCTTGTGATTCCGCCAGTCTGCGAGATGCACGTTCGCGGGGGCCGGCGCGGTGGGCAACACCCGTGTCGTCTCGACCGGAGTGGAGAGACCTCGCCGGTCGTCTCGCCAACGCCAACGACGAGATCCCTCGACTGCGCTCGGGATGACGGCGTGGCAGGGCGGGCGACATTCAAGATCATCTGGAGGCATGACACCGACACGCACAAGATCTTTCAGGTCGTTGTGCCAGCCATGCCGCTGGGCCTGATCGAGGACGAGGCAGAGCGCGAAGCCGGCGCCGGAGCACCCCCTACCCCAGCCCGTGCTCCAGCGCGAACCGCGTCGCGCTCGCCCGCGTGGTGACGCCGATCTTGGCGAAGATGCTGGCAAGGTGCGAGCTGACCG
>JASGGF010000256.1:0-7781 GCA_047605145.1 Thermomicrobiales bacterium
TCAGGCAGCGGGGAATCGCGCAGCAGCTTCGGAAGCGTCAGGTGCACGGCGGCCAGTTCCAGATCGGTCAACTCCCGCGCGATGATTTGCCGCATGGTTTCGACTTCTGGCAACTCAGGCATGGGACACGCTAGCGCACGCCATTCTTGCTGTGCTTTCCACCCGGAGTGCTGCGCTGGCGGCCATTGATCCACTGGACCACCGTTGTGCCCGCGCGCATCATTTCGGACTCGTTGGAGGCGCTGTTCACCCGCGCCATGACATCCCACGTTGCCAGCTTGGCGTCGCGGTGCCGCGCCTGGTGCAACACCTGCGGTGGCCCCATCAACCGCCCCACCGTGGAGTAACGCACCAGCCAGCCTTCACTGGAGTGCGTCAGGGAAACCTCGGCGCGGTCACTCTTCCAGATGAATGCTTCCCCCGTCGTGATGGCGTACTCTCCCCCACCCACTGCTTCCCCCATCCCCTGGTGCGATGCATTTGCGGTGTACATCGTCCGGAGGCGCCGCAACGGGACACGGCCTGGCTGCGATGCACGCCACGCATGGTGTTCCCTCCGGACCCGCTGCCGTCCCAGCCGGCGTTTTGCGGAGTGGGCAGTCTAGCGCATCCCCTTGCCTATCTGGCACGACAGCACACCCCGGACAGGGCGCCGGTTTCAGGCTGGTTGTGTAGCCCGCGCTGCCCGGATGCGCTCGGCAATGGGCGGGTGCGAGTAAAGCAGCACCACCACCGGGCGCGGCGGATCGGGGTCCGCCAGCGCGTGCGCGGCCAGCCGCTCCATGGCCCCGGCGTACGCCTCCGGGTCACCTGTTAGCGCGATGGCGTAGCGATCCGCGCGCCGCTCCAGCCAGCGGCTGTATGCCGCCGACACCGGCGCCGCGAAAAAGCCGAGCGCCGTGCCCAGCAGCGCCAGCGTCGGGTACGCCGCCTCGTCCCCGATCTCCGATACCCCGGTTTCCGCGCTGGACGCCTCGACCAGCGGCGGCGCCAGCTTTGCGATCAGCCACGCCATCCCGAACCCTAAGGCGCTGCCCAGCCCGATCAACCGCCAGATATCGCCGTGCGCCTGATGCCCCAGCTCGTGCGACACCACCCCGGCGATCTCCTCCGCTTCGAAATCCCGAAGCAGCGTATCGCCCAGCACGATGCGCTTCGTGTTGCCGATCCCGGTGAAGAAGGCGTTCGGCTTCTCGCTCTGCCGGCTCATGTCCATCTGGAAGATTTCTTCGATCTGCACCCCGGAGCGCTCGCTGAGCGCCAGCAGATCCTCACGCAGGCGTGCATCTTCCAACGGCGTAAAGCGGTTGAAGATCGGCATCAGCACCACCGGCGCGAGGTTGCTGAGCAGCACCACCAACGGCACGGAGACTCCCGAGAGGATGAGCCACCAGTCGTTCGGACGCCGCCGGATGACGACAAACGCGGCGGTCAGGAGCGGCGTCTGCAGCGCCGTTCCCACCAGCACGCCCTTCACCTGATCACCGAACCACGCCCCGGTCGTCTGCTTCGTCAGCCCGAACGCGCGCTCCACCACGTGCCCGCTGACGTACGCCAGCGGCAACCCCGCCAGCCACGATCCGGCGCTGACCGTCGCCAGAAACGCGGGCGAAGCCAACCGCTCGTCCGGCACGGCCTCCGCGATGCGCGCCTGCAACCGCTTCGCCCGCTTGCCCCGCGCCAGCCACGTCATGCTCGCCGCCGACCACGCCAGCGAGGCTCCCAGCAGCGCCAGTTGCACGCGGCTGTAGCGCTTCGCCCTGGGGAGATCGAGGCCAGGGATGACGATAGGATCGGATTTGGACATTCGCATATTCCTTTGGTGCGTCACGTCCACCGCGAACTCTTGCTGATCAGGTCCAGCAAGTATCTCCGTCCGGATGTACTCCACAATCCTGTTGCGGACAACCGCGACCAGAGGCAAGCGGTAGCCAATCGCCTGCTCAAAGGCAATCTCGCGTCGAAGCCGCTGCAAGCTACGGGTGACCCCTGAGTAGTCCAACTCGCGAGTGTTATCGCGGCTGTATTTAGGGTGGGGTGCGGCAGCTAACAACTGCTCCGCGACGGTCTACTCAACGAATTCGAACGACCTCCTTGCAAGTAGCGGCATTACGAAGATCCCACCAGCTTTTGGCGCGCGGCACCCCAACGCTTCGGCAATATGGCGGACAAACGCGAAAAGGGGCCGACCGAGAACGGAGTCCTTCGACAAGCTCACGAATTCCCCCGTGGCGAGCGTCAGCATCGGGACGTCTCGTCGGGTCCGCCAAGGAACGGCGGATGTGTTCTCGATCTACCCCGCCGGCGTCGCCGCCAACGCCGCCGGCGTCCCGATGGGCTCGAAGGGCGCGTAGCCGGTCAGCTCCACGTAGCCATGCCCGGCCACCTCTTCGCCGGCAATCGCGCCCGCCACATCGACCGCGCCCTCCCAGTAGATCACGCCGGTAGTGCTCCGCGTGTCCAGCTCCTGATCGAGCAGCAGCGGCGTCACTGCCAGCGCCAACTCTAGAGCCGGCGCCTCCACATCCCACCCAGAGGGATATGTCGTGTTGGTTGCCGGGGAGGTCCACTCGCTGGTCGGCGTCACCGTGAAGTCGCCGGGACCGAGGTACGTGGCGCCGCCCGCTGGATCGACGAATGTGCCATCGACGCGCAGGAACTCCCCGTTCGCGCCCCGGATGATGTACAGCATCAAGTCGCGGTCGTCATCGAGCTGGATCGAGAACCAGTCCCAGCCGCCCTCCTGATAGGTGGCGAAATCGCCCCACTGGTGGTCCATCCACGCCTCGCCGGTCACCGCCTGCTCGGCCCCGTCGATGGCGACTGTGCCGGTGACCGCCAGCCGTGTCCATGTGTAGTAGTAGGAGGCCGTGCCGTTGCCGTAGTCGATGTAGCCGTCGCCATCGTGCAGCGCGGGCGGCTTCTGCGTCGTCGCGGACAGGTCAATGGCGTAGCCGGGCATGTCCGCCCGCAGCGCGAAATCGCCGCTCTCGCCGCGCATCGTCCAGCCCTCGATATCGAGATCGAGCGCGGCGGCATCGCCCACCACGCCCGGCCGCCCGATGATGCGCTGGTCGTAGGTGAAGCGCTCCCGCGCCGGATCGGTGACCGCGAAGTGGCTGACGAACCCCTCCAGTTGCCCCTGCCGCGCCCGGAAGATTACGTACTCGAACCCGAGCCGTTCATCCGCCTCCGTCTGCAGGTTGCCGGTGAAGTACCACCACTCCACCGTGGTGTCGTGCAGGCCGTCATCACGCGGGAACTCGATGGGAACCGGGATATCGATCACCGGCGTGGCGCTTTGCGCGGCGACACGCGGCGCCTGCCGCAGGGTGGCCAGCAACGGCGCCAGCGCTACGGCGGCGCTGAAGGAACGGCGGGAGATGGACTTCACGAGGACTCCTCAAGGAACGATGCGCTCGGCAGCACGCGCGCCAGCGGCGCGGGCAGCCACCAGTTCCACGCGCCCAGCAGCTTCATGGTCGCCGGGACCAGCAGCGCGCGCACCACGGTGGCATCCAGTAACACTGCCAGAGCGATGCCAAACCCCAGCGCCTTGATCAGCACCACGTCCGCCGTCACAAACGAGGCGGTGACGATCACTACCAGCAACGCCGCCGAGGTGATGATCCGCCCGCTGCGCTGCAGGCCCACCGCCACCGCCTTGGTGTTGTCGCCGGTGCGCTCCCACTCCTCGCGGATGCGCGAGAGCAGGAAGACCTCGTAGTCCATGCTGAGCCCGAAGAGGACGCAGAACAGGATGATCGGCAGGGACGCCTCCACGTATCCCAGCGCCGTGAACCCCAGAAAGTGGCTGAGGTGGCCATCCTGAAACACCCAGACCAGCGCCCCATACGAGGCCAGAATGGAGAGCGCGTTCATCAGGATCGCCTTCAGCGGCAGGAGCAGGGAGCGGAAGAGGAGCAGCAGCACGAGGTACGTCGCCACCACGATCATCGCCACCGCGCGCGGGAAATCGGCGTACATCGCGCGCACCGAATCGACGATTTCCGCCGTGCCTCCCCCCACCAGCACGGTCGCTCCCGGCAATTGCAACGAGCGCAGGTCCGCCAGCAGTCCCTTGCTGACATCCGAGCCAGCCAGACCGCGCCCATAGACCAGCAGTAGCGCCGCGTTGTCGTTCGCCAGCGTCACACCCTGCGACGTCCCGCTGGCCCCCAGCCCGCGCTGCACCTTCGCCGCCAGCAGCGCCGCCACTTCCGGCAGGCCCGGCGGCGTCACGCTCTGCACCCGCGTCACGCGCGGATCGCGCGCCAGTTGGCGGGAGACGGCGTGGATCTCCTTTAGCGTTGCATCGTTGAAGATCTGCCCCGGCGCCTCGATCACCACGATGAACGGCGACAGCTCTCCCGGCCCGAACGCCGCCGTCAGCGTGTCGAACGCCGTGCGCGAGGGCAGCCCCGGCGGCAGGATGGTGGCGTCGGGCGAGGAGATCTGCGCGTGCTGGAACGGCGACCCCAGTAGCAGCAGCAGCGCCAACGTCGGGATCAGCACCGCCACCGGCCGCCGCATCACCGCCTCCGACAGCCGCGCCCAGAAGCCATCTGTCGCCGCGTTCGTAGGCGCCGCCTTGCGGATCGCCAGTCGCTCGATGCGCGGCCCGATGATCGCCAGCAGCGACGGCAGCAAGGTCAGCGCGGCGATGGTGGACCAAGCCACCACGATCACCCCGGCCACCCCGACCGAGCGCAGGAACATGAACTCGAACAGGCTGAGCCCCAGCAGGCCGATCAGCACGGTGGTGCCGGAAAAGAAGACCGCCTTCCCCGCCGTGGCGACGGTACGCTCCACCGCTGCCTCTACCGGCTGCCCGTGCGCCAACTCTTCCCGGAAGCGCGCAGTCACGAACAGCGAGTAGTCGATGGCCAGCCCCAGCCCGAGCATGGTGGCCAGGTTCAGCGCGAAGATCGACAGGTCGGTGACGCGCGTCGCCAGCAGCAGCGAGACGAGCACCATCACTACGCCCGCCCCGCCGATGACCAGCGGCAACGCGGCCGCCACCACCGACCCGAAGATAACCAGCAGCGCCACCAGCGCAATCGGAAACACGAGCAGTTCCGCCCGCTGCAGATCGCGCTGGGTGACCGTCTCGATGTCGCGGTAGCCGGCGGGCCCGCCAGCCAGCAGCACGGTCAGCTCCGGCTGCGGCACAAGGGCCGCCTCCAACTCCGGCACCAGCCGCTGCGCTTCCTCGTTCGGCTCGTTCAGCCCGATGAGCGCGTACGCCGTCTGCCCGTCCGCCGAGACCATGCCGGCGGAGGCCAGCGGCTCCTGCACTTGGGTGACGAAGGGCAGCGCGGGCACATTCGCTAGAGACGCTGTCACCGCCTGCCGAAACGCGGGGTCGTTCGCACGCAACTCCCCCGTCGCCGACTGGTAGATGACGATCATGGAGGACGCCGGGTAGCCCAGCTCCCGCTGCAGCGTCTGCCCGGCCCGCGAGGCCTCGGTGCGGGACGACGAAAACCCGCCCACTTGCAGCGAGCCCGCTACGCGCGGCAAGAGCGGCAGCGACCCTAGCAGGATCACCGCCCACACCGCGACCACCGCCCACCGCCAGCGGCAGGCGGCTCGCCCGATAGCGGCAAACATCAGCCCGGCTGGCCGCCTTGCTCCGCCTCGCCCGGCGTCCCTGTCGGCATCAGCTCCGGCGCCGCCTCACCCATCCCGAGGAACGCGCCGTCCTCACCGCGCACGATGCGCCGCACCTGCCGCACCGCCGCCGTGTTCAACTCGCCGTAAATGTGCGGGTACACCTGCTCCGGGTCCTCGTACACCGCCGGCGACCCGGCCCGCGCCAGATCGACCTCCAGCGCCAGAAACGGCCGCGCGTCCCCGGTGTAGTACCGGTTCCCCACCTCGATCAGCCGCTCATCCCCGTCCGTGCAGTGGATGAATCCCTCCTCCGCAAACCGCTCCGGCGTGTACCGGTCGCGCGCGAGGTGGGCGGCCCAGTGGGGCTCGGGGGAGAGGTGCCAGGTGAGGGCAGCGGCTGCCGGGTTTCCTTTGCTGATGTCGACGTTCATTCAGGTCTCAGTTCCATCTGCTTCGATCACGTTCGGAGTCAGTATGGGGTCGGCCTGCCGAGAAGGGCTAGACAGATGCCGTTATCCATCCACTTGGCTTTGCATCGACACAGGAATCTACGGCGCGTTGAAATCAATGGGGCGCTGGGAGGGCATAGCCACGTTGATGACTCGGTCACGCCGCTTGGAGAGATTCGAGCCTACGAACTCGCTCACAGTGTTGAACGCATTGAAAAATAGTGGTCTTCCGTAAAAGGACAACGGACTGACGGGGCCAACACACATGAACGAGTACTGCCTGCTTTCCACTGAAAACGACGAGTGAGGATCGCGGAAGCTCTGGTACAACTCCAGCGAAGAACTTCCGCCAGCCAACTCTTTCAGGGATTGCCACTCTTGCCCCATACTCAGTCCAAACCCACAAAAGAAAATGCGCAACTGACTCACAATGTCTCGATCTATGCTCGACAGTGTCTGACTGATGAAAAGCCAGCCCAGCCCATACTTCCTTGTTGTACGCGCTGCGTCAACCAGAACACTCTTCACCGTCGATGAAGAATCGGTCCTCGGGGCGAGACGATGTGCCTCATCAATTATCACTAGGGTATTTAGACTCTTTCCTTCGGCGTAATGCCTTTCTGCCGTAAGAGACAAGCCGTCTAGCAAGCGCTTGATCACGATGTCAGCGATCTTGTCTGTCCAGTTCGCTTCTCCAGCGCTCTCCCGTGATAAATCAAGGACGATTACAGGACGTGCCCTTTCAACGTCCTCGAAAAGGCTATGGAGAACAGCGTCAATTTTCACGGCGTTGCGCCGACTGGTGCTGAAGAGATAGGCAACCTGGTCCCAGACTGAGCGCAACGATCCGTCATCAACCGACGCTTGAAGTGCCCCTACAAACCGATCTCGCGCACCAGTTGCTCGGTAGATTCGTCCCTGGATGGTGACGTCAGAGAACGCATCTTCCATCGCTTGGAAGCCTTTGTCCGTTGCCAGCTCGTCGAGCTTGACTTTCTTCTTTTGCAGATACTCCTCCAGTTCTGTGCATGCATTGCGGCGATTATCACCTTTTGGCACCGTGAGCTTCTCGAAGAACTGCGATTCGTAAAGTATCTCGGTGAATAGTTCCCATCGGTCTAGGACCAGATTCCGCACACGAACGACTCTCGTTTCACGCCCATGATTCCCAATCAGTTCCCGTAGAGGCAGTTTCATAGCTCCAGGAACAGATCCAGTTTGCATGTCCTGCGCAAATTCACCCTGCGGATCGATCACCAAAATACCCATACTCGGATGGCGCGAGTATGCAAGCAAGATCATCTTTGCCAGGACTGATTTTCCAGATCCGGTTTTTCCAAAGATGCCAAGGTGATACGCCTCACCCGCTCCCCCTTCCCCACTGCCGAAGTGTTTGAACCACATTGGGAGCAACGGTGTAGAGCCAAATACATGACCGAGATAGAAAAGCTCATCACGATACGGTGCAAGAAGTGCATCCAGAACAGCATCAGAAACCACGTGAATGGACGTACCAGTCGAAGGCACGGTGCCAAGAATGCTCGGCTGATACCCCGCTCTGGTTTCCTGAAACACCGCGCTCACTTCCATCTGCGCCAGATGGGTGTCCTGTCTTTCACTGACAGCATCGACTCTCCCACGCTGGCGAATGAGACTTCGCATTGTGGGGTCTTCATGCCAGGGGTTCTTGAGTTGCACTGCACTGATCTGTCCCAG
>JASGGF010000257.1:0-7723 GCA_047605145.1 Thermomicrobiales bacterium
AAGCAAGAGCCGCAAGCGACGGAAGAAGAAGCGGCGAGGCGGCCGGCGGAGCCGGAATAGCCGGACCTAACTGCCCGCAAGCGGCAAATGAACTGGCGCCGGCGTTCACCCGCTGGCGCCGCTTCGTTGTCTGGAAGCGCATGCCAGCACCCGACGCCGAAATGTCCGCCGCTGAAGCGCTGCGCCGTTTCTGGCCCTCCGTGCGGCCCTACCGATGGCGCCTCGTACTGGCGATTCTCTGCGCCGCTATCGTGCCAGGTCTCGATGCGCTGGCCATTTCGCTCTACGGCCGACTGCTGGACGACGTGCTCACCCCGCTGGACCTGGCGCCGCTGCCCGGGATTGCGGCGGCCTATCTCGCGCTCACGCTGGCCGCCGGGATGTTTGGATTCGGCCGGCGCTATTGCTCGGCGTGGGTCGCGGAGTACACGCTCTTCAATCTACGGCAGTCCGTATTTACCCATCTCCAGCGCCTACCTTCGCTGCAGATCGATCAGCAGCGGGTCGGGGACTTGATCACCCGGCTTACCGACGATGTCGAACAGGTGGGTGATGCGCTCACCGTCGGCATCACGGACGCCGTGTCCGATGCCATGAAGGTGGTGTACTACACGGCCGCCGTGTTCCTGATCGATGCGCGGCTCGCGGTGGTGGCGCTCCTCGTTTCGCCGCCCTGCTGGTTCCTGGCCCGATTGGTCGGGCAACGGGTCAAGGTGATCTCCCGTGAACAGCGGGCGCGTGATAGCGCTGTGGCCAGCTTTGTCGAGGAACAGATCAGCAACGCGTTCCTCGTCAGCACGCATAACCGGCAGGCGGCGGCGGCGCAGCAATTCGCGCAGGAAACCCGCGCCGTACTGAACGCGCAGCTGGGACTGGAGCGGCTCCGCGCCCTGTACAGCCCGTTGATAGACCTGATCGAGGTGGCGGGTGTGCTGATTGTGGTGGCCGTTGGCGCCTTCGATCTTGTGCAGGGGCGGATCACGCTGGGAGGACTGCTGGTCTTTCTGGCCTTTCTCGGCAGCCTCTACGCCCCACTGCGAAGCCTCACCCACGCGTGGCACGATACCGCCAGCGCGCTCGCGTCGGCGGAGCGGATCGCGGAGGTGTTGCATCAGCAGCCAGACACGCGCGAGGCCAGCGCGCCACGCCGGTTGCCTCGCGTCAACGGCGCCCTGGAGCTGCTCGGGGTGGGCTATTCGTACCCGGGTCAGGAACTGCCAGCATTGCGCGATGTCTCGCTCACGATACCGGAGGGCGCCTCCGTCGCTATCGTCGGCGCCAGTGGGGCCGGGAAGTCCACCATCGCGCGGTTGCTGCTGCGAATGGCGGACCCGGACACGGGGCAGGTGACGCTCGATGGCATCGATCTCCGGGCGCTGGCGCTGGAGGACGCGCGCGAGGCGATCACGTTGTTGCCGCAGGAACCGCTTTTCTTCACCGGGACGATCCACGATGCGATTCGCTACGGCCGGCCTGCGGCGTCCATGGCCGACGTCGTGCGGGCGGCGGAAGTGGCTGGCGCCGCGGTATTCATCGAGCAACTTCCCGATGGATACGAGACGCGACTGGAAACACGGGCGCGCAACCTCTCGGGCGGCCAACGCCAGCGGCTCGCCATCGCTCGGGCGCTGCTGCGGGATGCGCCGGTGCTGATCCTCGACGAGCCCACGACGGGCCTTGACGCAGCACAGGCTGCCGAGGTGCTGGGCGGCATTCAGGAGCTGATGGCTGGCCGGACGACCATTACCATCTCTCACGATCTGGCATTGCTGCGGAACGTGGATGCAATCGTGGTGCTGGATGGGGGACGCATCGTCGAACGCGGGACTCATGACCAGCTGATGCTGGCCGGCGGCGTGTACGCCACGCTCTGCCACGAGGGCCGTGCGCATCTGGCCGGCCCGCAACCTGGACACTCATGAGCAGCGACGACGCCGCGCTTGATGGGCCGACGCCACTGGCGCCTGGCGACGTCGCGATGCCCGGGTACCGCGTGGTTACCCACCTGCGGCGCGGACATGACCTCGACGTCTACGACCTCTGGTCCGATGCGCGCGACTGCCGCGTGATCGGGAAGATGGCGCGGCCGGACCGCGTGGACAAACGCGGGGTGGCCAGCCGGTTGCTGGAGGAAGGGCGGCTGCTCCGCCGGCTCAGCCACCCGCACATCGTGCGGGCCTACGAGGTCATCGCGGGTCCGCCGCCCGTAGTGGTGCTTGAGACACTGCCCGGCGAGACGCTGGCCGCACTCAGCGAACGCGTCGGCCGGTTGCCGGCGAGGGAAGTCGCTCAGCTTGGCGTCCATCTGGCGTCTGCGCTTACCTACTTGCACCGGCAGAACATCCTGCATCTGGACCTGAAGCCCGGGAACATTATCGTGTCGCAGGGGTTGGCGAAGGTGCTCGATCTCAGCCTTGGCCGGCCGCCCGGCCGCGCCCGCCCGGGTCGCGGCACCACGGGGTATATGTCACCAGAACAGATCGCCGGTGGGCAGTTGACCTCGGCCGCCGATACGTGGGGGCTCGGCGCCACGCTCTTCGAACTCTTGACCGGAGAGTACGCCTGCGACCTGCCTGACGACGGGCGGACTTCTACCGGAGCCAGCGCAAGCGAGGTCTGCGTTCCGCCACCGGTGCGCCGCTACCGCCGCCTGGCTGGGCCACTCCCGGCGCTCATCGATGCCTGTCTTCACCCAGATCCCGGGAAGCGTCCCGACCTGCAGGCGCTCCGCATCGCACTGGAAGCCATCGTGAACGCGTCTTCTGATCAGCGGTGAAGCTTGTCGTCGCGTTCGCCACGCAGTGACGGCGTCGAGTGCAAGCGGGTTGCGAGACATCCTGCCGACCGCTATAGTCCGGCCTCAGCGCGACAGGCGCACCGCCCGCACCAAGGTTTGCAGACCCGCATGAGCGAACCACGATCTGGCCACTCCTGGCCGGCGAACGCGCTGATCATCAGCGCCGCCACGACTGGCTCCTGGCCCACAAAGGCCCAGAATCCGAATGTGCCGACCACGCCAGAGGAAATTGCCGCCGCCGCCATTGCGTGTGGCGAGGCCGGGGCGGCGATCGTGCACATCCACGTGCGTGACGAGCAGGAGCGGGTCAATTGCGATCCGGCGCTCTACAACCGGGTGCGCGAGCTGGTCGAGGCGGCGGGCTCGAACGTCATCCTCAACATGTCCACCGGCGGCGGCGCCGGAACCTCGACGGATGAGGACCGCATGGCGCCGATCACGCTGGCGCCGGAGATTGCCTCCTACGACTGCGGCTCAGTCAACTTCGGAGAGCGGGTCTTCATCAATTCGCCTTCCTTCCTGAGGGAACTGGCGCTGCGCATGAATGCCGCCGGGGTGAAGCCGGAGATCGAGTGCTTTGAGCCGGGTCATGTCTGGAACGCGCTGCGCCTGATTGACGATGGCCTGCTGCAGCCGCCATTCTGGTTCCAGTTCGTGCTGGGCGTGCGCGGCGGGAGTCCGCCAGAGGTCAAGCAACTGCTCCACATGGTCGAGATGTTGCCGGAGGGGGCGCACTGGTCGGTCTGCGGTATCGGGCGCGCCCAGTTGCCCCTTGGCCTCGCCGCCATGGCGATGGGCGGCCACGCGCGCACCGGGCTGGAGGACAACCTCTGGTACCACAAGGGCGAAATGGCGCAGAGCAATGCGCAACTCGTCGCGCGCCTGGTGCGTATCGCGGGCGAAATGGGGCGGCCCATCGCCACCCCGGATCAGGTGCGTACGCTCTTTCAGTTGCGCACGGCGCCCGCCGCAGTCACAACGAGCGCCTGAGCCTGTGACTGCCCGCGTCGCTGCCGTGCAGATCGCGCATGAAACAAACGTGTTCTCGTCGCAGAGCACGGATTTTGCCCAGTTCATGGCGTCCGGGTTGTACGTTGGCCCAGAGGCGCTGGACGCGGGGCAAGACACCAACAGTGAGTTTGGCGGCTTTATCACCGGCGCGCAGGCGCAGGGCTTCGAGCTGCTGCCGATCATGTCCGTCTGGGCCACGCCCTCTGGCATGGTGACTGGCGACGCAGTCACCCAGCTGACTACCATCCTCGTCGAAGGCCTGCAGGCGCAGATGCGCGAGGGTCCGGTGGATGGCGTGCTGCTGGCGCTGCACGGCGCAATGGTGACCGAGCGTGACGACGACGGCGAAAGCTACTTCCTGCAGGTCGTTCGCGATACCGTGGGACCCGGCGTGCCCATCGTCGCGACGCTCGATCTGCACGCAAACATCTCGTCGCGCATGGTGGAACTCGCCGACGTCCTGATCGGCTATGACACCTACCCGCATGTCGATATGGCGGAGCGGGCCGAAGAGGCGTGCCTGGTGATGGCGCGCCTGCTGCGCGGCGACTTGCACCCCACGCCAGCGCTGCGCAAGCCCCCGCTCCTGCCCACCTCGCAGCGCATGACCACGGGCCGTATGCCGATGCGCGCCCTGATTGAACGCGCGCACGAGATGGAGGATGACCCGCGCGTCATCAACGTCACCATCGCCGGCGGGTTCCCGCCGGCCGATACCGCCGACGCCGGGTTCAGCGTGGTGGTGACCACCGACGACGACCCGGCGCTAGCCTCGCGGTTGGCGGATACGCTGGCCGCCGAAGCGTGGGCGTTGCGCGACGGCTTTCTGGGCGGGGTCGCGAGTTTCGCCCACGCTGCGGAGTTGATCCAGTCGCTGGATCAGGATGATGACCTGGACCGTGCCGCCGCCGGCCCGCTCGTGCTCGTGGATATCGGCGACAACCCGTGGACCGGCGGCCCCGGCGACAGCGCGGAACTGGTGCGTTTCCTGTTTGCCAACCGCGTGCGGGGCGCCAGCGTGGCGTTGGTGCGTGATCCCGAGGTGGTGCAGGAAGCGATCAAGGCCGGCCCCGGCGGGCAGATTGCAGTGGAGCTTGGCGGCAAGGTGGACCGCCTCCACGGCGACCCGCTGTCAATCCGCGCGCGGGTGCGGCTGCTCAGCGACGGGCAGTATGTGAACGATGGCCCGATGATGGCGGGTCTGGCGGTCGATCTGGGGCCAAGCGCGTTGCTGTTCTGCCAGCCCGCCGATGACGACGAGACGCCGCCGGTCGAGGTGCTGGTAACCACTCGCGCGGAGACGCCGATAGACCTGAACGTCTTTCGCAGCCACGGCATCGACCCCACCCGGCGGCGGGTGTTGGCGCTGAAAGGGAAGGGCCACTTCCGGGCGGCCTTCGAGCCCATCGCCCGGCGCGTTGTGCTGGTGGAGGGGCCGGGCATCACCGGCGCCGACCTCTCCCGGCTCACTTTCCGCAAGGTGCGCCGCCCCATCTGGCCGCTCGATCCCGCCGAGGTGATCGCCTTCGCCATGGCCAGCGGGTAGGGGCATTCGGCGCCGGCAGAAAGCAAACGGGGGCGGCCAATCGGCCGCCCCCGTTGTCATGCTCTCAGCGAGCGCGACTAGTTCTTGTCTTCGCCGCCGACTTCGCGGAACTCGGCGTCAACGGTCTCATCGTCGTCGCTGCCACCCGCGCTGGCGCCAGCGCCACCGTCACCGGCGTCGCCCGGGTTGCTGGCCGCCGCCTGCTCGTACATCGCCGAGCCAGCCTGGGTCAGGGCATTGACCATCGCCTCGTGGGCGGGGCGCAGCCGATCCGCGTTGGTCGGGTCGTTCTTCAGGATGTCCTGAACCTCCGCCAGCTTGGTCTCGATATCGCTCTTGACGGAGTCCGGAATGCGGTCACCGTACTCCTTGATGAAGTTCTCGGCCTGATGCGACATCGACTCGGCGTCGTTGCGCAGGGAGATCGCCTCGCGGCGCTGGCGGTCCTCCTCCGCGTGGGATTCGGCCTCCTGCACCATGCGCTGCACTTCATTCTCGGACAGACCGGAGGAGCCGGTGATCGTGATCTTCTGCTCCTTGCCCGTGGCCTGATCCTTCGCGGTCACGTTCAGGATGCCGTTGGCGTCGATGTCAAACGTGACGTCGATCTTCGGCGTACCGCGCGGGGCCGGCGGCAGGCCATCCAGGATGAACTTGCCGAGGCTCTTGTTGTCCGTCGCCATCGGGCGCTCGCCCTGCAGGACGTTGATTTCCACCTGCGGCTGGCTGTCCGACGCCGTGGTGAAGGTCTGGCTCTTGCGGGTCGGAATGGTCGTGTTGCGCTCGATCAGCGGGGTAGCCACGCCGCCCAGCGTCTCGATGGAAAGCGTCAGTGGGGTGACGTCGAGGAGCAGAATGTCCTTGACCTCGCCGCCGAGCACGCCGCCCTGGATCGCCGCGCCCAGCGCCACGACTTCATCCGGGTTGATGCCGCGGTTCGGCTCCTTGCCGAAGAAGCTCTGCACCTTGCGCTGCACCGACGGCATGCGCGTCTGGCCGCCGACGAGAATCACCTCGTCGATCGCGCTCTTGGACTGGCCGGCGTCCTTCAACGCCGCCTCCATCGGGGCGACCGTGGCGTCCACCAGCTTCTGGGTCAGCTGCTCCAGCTTGGAGCGGGTCAGCGTGATGTTGAGGTGCTTGGGGCCGCTGGCGTCCGCCGTGATGAACGGCAGGTTGACATCGGTCTGCTCCACGGAGGAGAGCTCGATTTTCGCCTTCTCGGCCGACTCCTTCAGGCGCTGCAGGGCCATGCGGTCCTTGCGGAGGTCGATGCCTTCCTGCTTCTTGAACTCGTCGGCCAGGTAGTCGATCAGCACCTGGTCGAAGTCGTCGCCGCCGAGGTGCGTGTCGCCGTTCGTGGCCTGCACCTGAAAGACGCCGTCGGCCAGGTTCAGGACCGAGATGTCGTAGGTGCCGCCGCCGAGGTCGTAGACCGCGATCTCCTCGTCGCCCTTGTTCTCCAGGCCGTAGGCCAGTGCGGAGGCGGTGGGCTCGTTGATGATGCGCAGCACGTTCAGGCCGGCGATGCGGCCGGCGTCCTTGGTGGCGTCGCGCTGGGCGTTGTCGAAATAGGCCGGAACGGTGATGACCGCCTGGTCGACCTTCTCGCCAAGGTAGGACTCAGCGTCAGTGCGCAGCTTCTGCAGGATCATCGCGGAGACTTCCTGCGGGCTGTACCACTTGTCGCCCATCTTGACCTCGATGTCGCCATTGCTGGCGCCACGGATCTGATAGGGGATCTGACCTTTGTCCTTCTGGACCTGCGGGTCGTTGAACTTGCGGCCCATAAAGCGCTTGACCGAGTAAACGGTGTTCTCCGGGTTGGTCACCGCCTGCCGGCGAGCAAAGCGGCCGACCAGGCGCTCGCCATTCGGCGTCACTGCCACCACGGACGGCGTCAGCCGCTCGCCCTCGGCGTTGGGGATCACCGTTGGCTCGCCGCCTTCGATGGTGGACATCACCGAGTTGGTGGTGCCGAGGTCAATTCCGATCGTTCGTCCCATGTGCGACGTTCTCCTCTTCCTGTGTTCTACGCACTGTCAAAAAGCACCGGGTATTGTGATTCATTCAGGCTTTACTCGGCAGCAGGTGGCCCCACCTTCACCATCGCTGGCCGCAGCATGGTCTCGCCAAGCTTGTAACCGGGCTGGTACACCGCCACGACGGTGTTGCCGCCGGCCGGGTCCATCTCCACCGCCTCGTGCTGCGAGGGATCGAAGGGCGTTCCCAGGCTCTCCACCGGGGTGACCCCGTGCTTGCGCAGGGTGTTGAGGAACTTCTGCTCGACCCAGCGCAGGCCCTCGACCATCTTGGCGGTGTCATCGTTCTGCGGCAGGGCGCTCATGCCACGCTGGAAGTCGTCCAGC
>JASGGF010000258.1:0-7713 GCA_047605145.1 Thermomicrobiales bacterium
CCCGCGAACGGCGCCACCGGGCGCAGGCCACGCGCGGCAGCGTCGCCGAGGCCGAAGCGGCGCGCCCGGGGCCGCCGGATACGTTCGGCCGCCGGTATGCGTGGCTCCTGCCGCTGCTCGGCGTGCTGCTGCTGGTGGCGGTAGCGTGGCAGGCCTACCGCGCGGGCCCGCCGCCCTCGCCGAACGATTACGTCATCGCCTACGCGGGCCCGCTAAGTGGCGACAACGCCGATATCGGCGACGAGCAGTTCGCCGCCGCGCAGATGGCCGCCGCAGACCTCAACGCACGCGGCGGCATCAACGGGCATCAGGTGCGGGTGCGGGCCTTCGATGATGCGGATGATCCGGAGCAAGCCCGGCGCGTCGCGGAGGAGATCGTGGCGGACGAATCGGTGCTGCTGGTGATCGGGCATCAGGCGAGCGCCACCACGCTGGCTGCCGCTCCGATCTACCAGCAGGCAGACCTCACCGTGATCTCCCCATCCTCTACGGCGGATGCGCTGAGCGATGGCGACCCGTGGGTGTTCCGCACCATCTTCACGAACAGCGAGGAAGGGGCGTTCGCCGCCGCCTACGCCCGGCACGCGCTGGGCGCGCAGACCGCCGGCATCGTGGCGACGGATGGCGCCTACGAAACCTCGCTCGCGGACGCGTTCGCGGCGGAGTTTTCCACCGATGGCGACGCCGTGCGGCGTTGGACGATGGACCCGAATGATCTCGAAGCCTCGGCCGCCCGGATTGTGGATGATCTGCGCGAGAACCCGGAAACGGGCGTGCTGTTTCTGGCGCTGAACCCGGACGAGGCGGAACCGCTGGTGCTGGCAATGGGCCGGGCGGGCCTGCGGCCGACCACGCTGGGCGGTGACGCGCTGGGCTTCAACGCCTTTGCCCGGCGCTTCGTCGATCAGCCGGAGGAGATCTCCCAACCGGGATTCTTCACGAATGGGCTCTACTCCGTGTCGCCGCTGCTGTACGACGGTCTGGACGGCACGTCGCTCGGCTTCGCGGAACAGTTCCGGGCTGCCTTCGGCCACCGGCCCTCGTGGTTCGGGGCGCGGGCGTACGACGCGGCGGCGCTGGCGTTCTATGGCTTCGAGGGGCTGGACGGCGCCGACGTGCTGGATTCCTCCACCGCCGATATGCGGAGCCGGGTGCAGGAGACACTGGCCGGGCTGGATGGCGCGCACGGGACCGTGCCCGGATTGGCCGGCGCGCTCAGCTTCTCCCCCGACCGCACGGTGCCGCAGTCACTCGCCATCGGCATGTTCGACTTCGGCGCGCTCAAGACGGCGCCAGTGCAGTTTCGCCCGACTTCGGCCATGCGCGATCCCGATCTGGCGGCGGACGAAGCGGCGGGTGAGGCGTTCGCGCTGGATGGACAGGTGTTCCGCGAGTACCGCGTGGTCTACGTCGGCATCGACATCAACCAGATCTCCAATATCGACCCGCGCGCGCAGACCTTCGACGCGGATTTCTTCCTTTGGTTCCGGTACGCCGGGGCGAAGGATGCGGAGGATATCTTCTTCATCAATGCGAATGACCCGGATCTGGCCCTCCCCTCGCCAATTGACCGCACCGAATCCGAGAACGAGCACTTCGTGATCTACCGGGTGGATTCCACGTTCAACGCGCCGATGGATTTCCGTAACTACCCATGGGACCGCCATCTACTGACGATTGGCCTTCAGAACCTGACCCTTTCCGAGGACGCCATCGTCTACGTGCCAGACCAGTCGAATTTGCGCCAGACGCAGGAGGAGCGGCTGAGCAGCGGCGTCGATGTTACGGTGCCGTTCAATCAGGCGCCGGGCTGGATCGCCAGTCAGGTGCTGTTTGCCCGGGATTCCGCCACCACCCGTGGCACCACGCCGGATGCCCGCACTGGCGCGCCGGAGCTGCGCGAGGCCTCCACCTACGAGGTGGAACTGTTCTACGCGCGGGATGTGCGGGCCTTTCTGGTCAAGAACCTGCTGCCACTGGCGCTGCTGGCGCTGGTCACATACATCTCGCTGTTCTTTTCGCCAGCGAACGCCGGCACCCGCATCGGGTTCTCGATCACGGCGATCCTGACCACCTCCGTGATGTTGCAGTCGATCTCCAGCAACCTGCCGGATGTCGGGTACACCGTGGCGATCGAGTGGGGGTACTACCTCTACATTGGGTTGTCGGCGGTGCTGGTGCTGGTGAATATCACCATCGAGCGCTGGTACAAGGCCAAACGCTACGCCGCCGTGGAGCAGCTCGACCGCATCGCGCGGGTGATGTACCCAATGGTGATCCTGCTGGTGGTGGCCGCCTACGCGGTGCGCTTCACCTGACCGCGCCAAGTCCCGAGATGATGCGTTGCCCGAGATAGCGTCATCGCGCGGCATGGCGTAGCATCCGCAGGAGCGTGCACCCTCCATCTCGCCCATGCATCGTCCGCGAGGTTGCCATGACCGCGTCCCCTGCCGCTACCGGCGGCTCATCCTCGACGTTGCAGATCATTGGCGCCGGGTTTGGCCGCACCGGCACGTTGTCGCTCTTCCACGCGCTGCAGCGCCTTGGCTTCGCGCCCTGCGACCACATGCACATCAATTTCGAGAATCCGGAGCGGTTTGCCCTTTGGGAAGACGCCCTGAGCCGCCAGCAGGCCGGGGCGCCCATCGATTGGCGGCCCTTGCTGGAAGGCTACCGGGCTATCGTGGACTGGCCCGGAGCCCGGTTTTGGCGAGAGTTGGCCGCCGCGCACCCGGACGCGAAGGTGATCCTGACAGTGCGCGATTCTGAGCGCTGGTACGCCAGCATGACCCAGACCATCTTCCCGTTCCTCGCCTCGCTGACCGGCCCCGATGATCCCTCATTGCCTACGGCGGTCATTACCGAGGGCACATTCGGCGGGAGGGCGGATGACCGCGCCCACTGCGAGACCGTTTTTCGTCAGCACAACGCGGCGGTGCAGGCGGCCATCGCGCCAGAGCGCCTGCTGGTCTTCGAGATGCGGGAGGGCTGGGCGCCACTCTGCGCGTTCCTTGGGGAGCCGATCCCGGACGAGCCCTTCCCGAACACCAACGACGTCGCGGCGTTCCGGAGCGAGGCCGCGCTGCCGTCGTGACGCCAGCAACTCAGGCAGGATCGCGGCGCATGAGCCAGATGTGGACATCGCTTTCGGGAACGTCCGTTTCGCCCACCACATGGAATCCCCGGTTGGCGTAGTAGCGGGCGTTGCCGGCGGTGGGCGCTTCCAGATAGCAGCACACCCCGGCCCGGTCCGCCTGCGCGAAGACGGGCTCCATGAGCGCGGCGCCCAGTCCTTGCCGCTGCTGCGCCGGGTCCACGCCCAGCATGGCGAGGTACCAGTGCGGCTCCGGCGCGTACACCGGGTGCAGCGCATCGAGGTGAGCAATCAGGCGGTCAAACCGTGCCCACGCCGCGTCGCCAATCAACTCCGGCACGGCGGCGATGCCTGTCTCCGCGAAATCCGCCGCCGCGGGCGCCGGGGCATCCGGCGGGAACCAGAGCGCCGCACCGCGCACCTCGCCAGCGGTTGCCAGCGGCGCGCCGCAGCGCAGGCTGAAACGCAGCGCGGCCTCCGCCAGCCGCGCGTTCAACCGCGCCCGGTCAGCGGCGTCCGGCAGGACGAAGAGCAGGCCGGGGTCTTCCGCAAAAGCGCGTTCCAGCACAGCGGCGGCGGCCGGAATGGCGGACTCACGGAGGGGGACGACATCATCGGGCATGGCAGGCTCCACTGGCGGCAATGGCTGAGATGGTGATGTGGACAGCTGGCGTCAGGATATCGCGGGGAAGCAGATGGCAACAGGATTTTGAACTTCATCGCCGTAGGCCATCATCATGATGCTGCCGTTATCCTCGCCGAACGTCGATCTCCCTTCGCAACCGCACGCTCCGAACCCTCCCCTAAAGTCCGACGGGTTTAGTAGGATATCCGTGGTTGGCGACGCCCGCGTGTCACTTTCGCGTGACGCAACGATTGGGACGGTCGTGACCTCGTGCCCATTGCCGGTCGCTTGAACCTCGTCTCCAGGGAGGCTACCCAGGATGAAATACCGTCTTCTCGTTGCCCTGCTGCTGCTGGTCAGCAGCATGCTCCCCGTTTTCGGCGGCGCGGTGTCCGCAGCGCCCTCGGGCGCCGATGTGCGCGTGGCGAGTGGAGCCCGGCAGGTCGAGGCCGACAACGGCACAATCGATGTTCCCGCCGACCCCCAGCGGGTCGCCACGATCGGCAACACGACGCTGCCGTTCATCGACCTCGGCGGGAAACCGGTCGCCGTCACGGCAGAGTCGAACTCCGACATCGAGCGGTTGCCCAAGGACCAGCAGGCGACGTATGCCTCCGCCACGATTCTTGCGGCCAGCGCCGACGAGGTCGACATGGAGGAACTCGCCAGCCTCCAGCCGGACCTTATCCTGGTCCAGGTCCCCGGCGCTGAGTTCGAGCAAATCGCGGAGCAACTGGAGGCGATCGCCCCGACGGTCTTCTGGGGGCTCGACACCGAGTGGAAGGCCCTGGCCGACGGTATCGCAGAGGCCGGCAATCTGACTGATTCGCTCAGCGAGCAGCAGGCGCAGTTCGAAACGCGTCGCGCCGAGATGCAGGAGAAGTACCGCGAGATCATTGCCGACACCTCGTTCGTCGATGTCATTCGCTGGGCATCGTCCGATCCCGGAACGTTCGCCATCGCCGACATCGGTTGCTCCGAAATCGCCAGGGACGAACTCGGCCTGGACTTGCCTGAGGCAGCCGAAGGCGACGACCCCCTGGCCTGGACAGCGTTGTCGTTCGAGCAGATCGGCCAGCTGTCCGAGTACGACGTGATTCTGTACCCGATCGATGCCGAGGGCCAGCCGACGGAACCCTTCGCGCCGGTGGTCGAGACAAACTCCTGGCAGGCGCTGCCTGAGGTGACGTCCGGTCACGCGCTCGGCGTGTTCTGCCCCGGCAACAACTCCTACGGCGCCGTCTTGCGATTTCTGGATTCGCTCGACCAGGCTCTGGCGACGCTCCCGGCGGAGTGACAGGCATCGCCCAGCGGGATGACGGTCCGGTCGACCTGACGGTCTGGGCGCCATGACGGCGCCCAGCACCCGTCGCTCGCTCGGCCTCGTCGTCGTGCTCCTTGTGCTGCTCATCTTGCTGGTGCTGAGCCTGATGATCGGGCCGACGGCGATCGCGCCGTCAGTGGTGTGGGATGCGCTGTTCCATCCGTCGGCCGACCTTGACCAGTTCGCAATCCGCGACTACCGGCTGCCGCGCACGGTCGTGGGGCTGGTCGTCGGCGCTGCGCTCGGCCTGTCGGGCGCGTTGATCCAGACGCTCACCCGCAACCCTCTGGCCGATCCAGGCCTTCTTGGCGTCAATGCCGGCGCCTCCTTCGCGGTGACGGTCGCGGTGGGGCTGCTCGGCGTCCGCGATGTCCAGGGGTTCATGTGGTTCGCCTTTGCGGGGGCGCTGGTCGTCACGCTGATGGTGCTCGCCCTCGGGTCGACGCGGCAGGGCTCCTCGCCGGTGTTCATGGTGCTCGCCGGTGTCTGCGTTGGCGCGGTGCTCGGGGGCGCCCGGGAGGCGCTCCAACTGACCAACCCGGACGCCTTCGACCTGATGCGAAGCTGGGGCGCCGGCTCGATCCTGGGCCGCCCGTTGCAGATGGTATGGCCGTTCCTGCCGTTCTTCGGCGTGGCACTCGTGCTGGCCTTCGTGGTGGCTGATCCGCTCGATGCGATGGCGTTGGGTGACGACCTGGCGGTGGCCCAGGGTGTCCAGCTGGCGCGCACCCGCGTCCTCGCGATCATCGCGCTCACCCTGCTCGCCGGGGGAGCGACGGCGATCGCCGGGCCAATCGGGTTCGTCGGCCTCATGGTTCCGCACGTTGCCCGCTGGATCGTCGGCCCGCACCAGCGATGGATCTTCGCCTACAGCCTCCTGCTCGCCCCGGGCCTGCTGCTGCTCTCCGACATTCTCGGGCGGATCGTGTTGCCGTCCGGCGAGATCCCCGTGGGAATTGTCACCGCGTTCGTTGGCGCGCCCGTTCTCGTCGTGCTGGTGCGACGAAGCAAGGCGAGCGGGCTGTGAGCGGCGTCTCATCCAACGTCACCCGCCCGGCGAGCGAGCGCCGCGTGGACTTCGGGGTGCGGACGCTTGTGGTGCGGCGGCGACGGCTGGCCATGCGGTTCACGCTCCGGAGCATGGTCGTCTGCGCCGCCCTTGTGCTCGCGGTGGTCATCCTGGTGATGGCGGCACTGGTGACCGGGTCGTATCAGATCAGTCCCGGTCAGGTAGTTTCCGCCCTGACGGGTGGGGAGACCGGACTGGTCCACAAGATCGTGGTCGAGTGGCGGCTTCCCCGGGTAACAGCGACGGTGGTGTTCGGCGCCGCATTGGGGGTCAGTGGCGCCGTGTTCCAGTCGCTCACCCGCAACCCGCTGGCCTCACCGGATGTGATCGGGTTCTCGACCGGCTCCTACACCGGGGCGCTGATCATCATGATCCTGCTTGATGGCAGCTACCTGCAGGTCGCGGGCGGCGCGCTGCTGGGCGGCATCGCGACCGCGATGCTGGTGTATGTGCTCGCCTGGCGGCGGGGAGTGCAGGGATTCCGCTTCATCATCGTCGGGATCGCGGTCTCCGCAATGCTGACCTCGCTGAACACCTGGATGATGCTCAGAGCCGAACTGGATGTGGCATTGTCCGCCGCCGCGTGGGGAGCCGGGTCTCTCAACGGCGTGTCCTGGGAGCAGGTCAGGATCGGCGGGGCGGTGATTGCCGCGCTGCTGGCGCTGGCGGGAATGCTGAGCCGCCCGATGCAGCAGATGGAACTCGGGGACGACGTTGCGGCCGCCCATGGGGTGCGGATCGGCGCCGTCCGGCTGGCCCTGATCGTCGTGGGCGTTGCGTTGACGGCGACCGTCACCGCGGCCTCCGGCCCCATCGCGTTCATCGCGCTGGCGGCGCCGCAGATCGCCCGCAGGCTCGCCCGCACCGCCGGGATCACCCTCGCGCCTGCTGCCTGTGTGGGCGCGCTGCTGCTGGGCGCAGCGGACTTTGTGGCGCAGCACGTTGCCCCAACCCCGCTGCCGGTCGGGGTGATCACCGTGATGATCGGCGGCGGCTACCTCGGCTGGCTCTTGTTCTTCGAAGCGAGGCGACGCCTGTGAGCGCATCAACCCCTGCACGGCATTCCGCGACGCCGAAAGGCCGGTCTGGTCCGTCCGGCGTCGGCGCCCGGCTCCACGTTGAGGATGCATCCATCGGGTACGACAGGCGCGTGATCAGCGAGGGGCTGTCGGTTGCGATTCCCGACCGGTCATTCACGATGATCGTGGGGCCGAACGCGTGCGGCAAGTCCACGCTGCTGCGCGGGCTGTCGCGGCTCCTCAGGCCCTCCGCCGGGCGGGTCATCCTCGATGGCGCGGACATCCACTCCTACAAAACCAAAGAGGTGGCGCGGCGGATCGGATTGCTGCCACAGTCCGCGATCGCCCCCGACGGGATCGCCGTCGCTGAGCTGGTGGCGCGAGGCCGGTATCCGCATCAGGGATTCGGCCGGCAGTGGACCGAGGGAGACGAGCAGGCCGTGCTGCGGGCGATGGATGCCGCCTCCGTCACTGAGCTGTCGGGTCGGCTGGTTGACGAGCTTTCTGGCGGGCAGCGACAGCGGGTGTGGGTGGCGATGGCGCTCGCGCAGCAGACCGACATCCTGCTGCTCGACGAGCCTA
>JASGGF010000259.1:0-7707 GCA_047605145.1 Thermomicrobiales bacterium
ATGCGGCAGCAGGAAGGCGATCTCGGCTGCCTCCACTGCCGCGGCGATCTCCTCTGGAGTGGCCTCGCAAGGAGTCTGGGCGACACGCTTTTCCGGGAACACCGCCTGCAGGTAGCGCTGGGCCACGTACAGGGCGGGCGGAATATCGATGACGATGTACCGGCAGTGGGGGAACTGGTTGAGCAAGACGTAGGCGTTCCGCCCGTAGCCGGCGCCCAGTTCGGCAATGGTGATGGCGGCGTCACGATCGCGGCGAAAGTGCTCCCGGATGGCGTAGTACTCCAGCACAGAGTTGGCGAGATCTTGCGAGATCAGGCGGCCACCGAGCGTGATCGGGAAGGGGTTGCCCTCGGTGGGTTCCGGCAGGGTTTGCAGGATGCCTTCGGTGTCTCCGCGCTCCACGAAGCGCCACAGCATGCGCGTGTAGATCTGCAGAAAGCGCTGATACCGGCGCGGGAAGGGCAGGCTGGGGTCGAACGTGAACGGCTCCCGCAGGATGGCGTTCCAGTCCCGGAAGGCCATCCTGCGCGCCAGAAAGCGGGACTGGTTGTTGCGGGGCGAGATTAGCCAGGTGAAGTAGTTGCTGGCCAGCGTGCGCTTGAAGTTCGCGTAGCCGCTGGTGGTCAACTGGTCGCGGTGCTGGCCGCCCAGGGTTTCCCAGAAGCGCGAGGGGAGAAAGACCGGGTCTCCCTGTTCCAGGCAGCGGTACATCTCGTTCAGGGCCGGGTCGCTCACGTGGTTGGCCTTTCCGGGCGCGTTGGCGACGGTGTCAATGCGGGATCGGAGCCTCCACTGGCTTACGGAAGATGGCAGTGTAGGCGCTGCCGCGCAGGCCGAGGCGTTCCAGCGGGGAGGCCAGGAGCCCCAGCGGCGCCCCCAGCCGCCACGCGGCGGCGCGCGGCCACCGCCGCTCGGAGCAATTGAGCAGGCTGGCGCGCCAGCCGTAGCGGTTCAGGGCCAGCCCGCCGGGATCGTTCGTCGTGACCAGCAGCGGCTGCAGGCCCTGCTGCGCCAGGCGGCTTGCCAGCAACGGCGCGGGCAGCAGGTTGACGTGGCGCGGAGCATCGAGGTGGACCCAGCGGGCGCCAAGGAGGCGGAACTGCAGGGCGTCCGGGTTCGGCGCCGCGACGAGGAGGATGCCGCCCGGCTCCAGGCGCGCGGCAGCGCGCGCCAGGCACTCCCAGGGATCGCGCAGGTGCTCGATAACGTGCCAGAGGGTGATGACGCGCTGTGGGCGGAGCGTGGGCAGGACGCTGGCGGGGTCATCGCTCTGAATAGTGGTGACGCCAACGACATCGCGCAGGATCTGGCAGCAGCCGGCGTCCAGTTCAATGGTGGTCACGTCGAAGCCTGCCTGTTTGGCGAGGTATGCGAACGCGCCGTGCCCTGGCCCGATATCCAGCAGTCGGCCACCAGCAACGAACTGGCGCACCAACTCGATCTGATACTGCTTGCGGGCGGCGGCCTGCGCCAACTCGTGGAGCGATGGCGGGATGGCGTAATACGCCTGCGAATAGTAGGGGCCGAGATCGGCCGGGACGGGATCGAGGAACAGCTGGCGGCACTGCCGGCACCGATACCAGGTGAACTGCTCCCGCAGATTGCGCTGATTGTAATCGTGCGTGTGGTAGGCGAGTTCGGTCTCGCTGGAGCAGCCGGGGCAGTGTGGTGGGGTCTGCGCGCGAGGGGGTTGGCTGGTTCGGGAGGGCATTGTGATCCGTCTCTGGCGCAACGCATAGTCACATGGTGAGGTGTCAGGATGAGGATTCTAGTCGAGAGCGTAGCAGGAGCTGGCAGGCAGCGCCGAGTGATTGCCACAACCGTGCGCGCAGATCGGCATTGAGGAAGCGCAACCCGACTACGGTGTACACCAGGCCCGCCGCCAGGCACGCACCCCCAATGGCGGTATCGCTGTTCCAGCCGGCAAGGTGCAGCATCTCCCTCGCCAGGCCAAAGGCGGCGGCGCCGGCAATGACCAGCGGCAGGATGTCGCGGAGCATCCACTGGCGCCAGGACGTTCCCACCACCAACCTGCTCACGAGCGGGGCCATGGCGAGCGCCGTCGCGAGGTTGAGCGTCAGCCAGGCGCAGGCCGCGCCGAGGGGACCCCAGGCCCGGATGGCGAAGTACAACGCTGGTAGGTAGCACACCATGCCCACGGCGGTCACCCGCACGATGAAGCTGGTGAAGCCGGTGGCGATGGCCAGCGTGGAGGTGATGCCCACTGTCACGCTGATGAGAAAGGCGGGGGCCATGATGCGCAGCAGCGGGGCGCTGCCGGCGGCGGTTTCCGCCGAGGTCCAGACGCGCAGGAAGTCGCCGCCGAAGAAGACCAGCCCCGCAACGGCCGGCATGAACATGAAGACGAGCCCCTGGCTGGCCCAGACAAACAGGCGGGTTAATTCACCGGTTTCCCCACGCTGGGAGCCAGCGGCAAAGGCAGGGAGCAGGACAGAGGTGACGAACCCCTGCACCAGTGTGAGGCCGGCAAAAATGCTGTAGGCCAGCGCGTAGTAGCCGACCTGCTCGATAGGCGCCAGCCGGCTGAGCATGAGGCGGTCGCTCTGGAGGATGATGGTGGCGAGGACGGTAATGATGCCGACATCCCGGGCAAACTGCCAGATTTGCGCCAATGCAGTGCGGGACACGCGCGGACGCAGTGAGAAGTGGGGCAGCACGCGGAAGCAGGCGAGAAGATACAGCGTCACTTCGATGCCGCCGGTGAGGGCGCTCCACGCGGCGAAGGCGACAAGATCGCCGGTGCGGAGGATGACGACGATTCCCCCGGCCACCAGCATGATGACCGCGATGATCTTCAGGAGATTCAGGAGATCGAAGCGGCCCCGCCCGATGAGCACCGCCGAGAGAAACGAGACCGGCCAGCGCAGGATGATCGCCATTCCAGAGAGCTGCAGCGTCGCTTGCGCGGTCTCCACGGGCAGCGCGCCGAGGGCCAGCCAGTGCCGGGCCAGCCACGGCGCAGCCACGATGAGCGCAACGCCCAGCAGCATGCCTACCAGCGCGTAGGGCAGCAGCAAGGATTGCAGCAAGGTGCGGGTGTGCCGCAGCTCCGGCGTGGTGTCGATGGCGACTTCGCGCGCCAGTGTGGTGGACAGCCCGAAATCGCAGATGCTGAAGATGATCTGCACCGTCGAGATGAACGCCAGCAGCCCGTACGCATCGATGCCGAGATGGCGGATCTGGATGGGGACGACGATGAGGTACAGGAGGATGGTGACCACACCGCCGATGAGGTTGTACAGGATGCTGCGGGCGATCACGCGGGGGGCTGCTCCTGTTCCTGCGCCTGCCACCATGCTACGGTGTCTGCCAACCCCGGCAGCAAGGTGGCGTACGCTGGCGCCCAGCCCGTCGCCGCGCGCAGCCGCCCATTGTCCCCGACGATGACGGGCGGGTCCCAGCTGCGGTATGGCAGCGCGCCGAAGTCAATACGGTGGCCGGCGCCCGTGATGTCGCCAATCGCCTCCATGAGCTGCCGCATGGAAACCGGAGCGCCGGAACTGATATTGACCGGGCCGTCCACGCGGTGTTCGGTGAGCGCGCAGAGCGCCGACGCCACATCGGTGACGTGGAGGTAGTCTCGCACCTGCTCACCGGCGGTAGCAGCGAACGGTTCATCGCGCAGCAGGGCGCAGATGAGCGCTGGCACAACTCGCCGGGCATCTTCCTGTGGGCCAAAGAGGAAGAAAAGCCGCGCCCACGCCAGGCTGATGCCGCGCTCCTGCGCCGTCTGGCTGGCGGCAAGATGCAGGGTGTGCTTGGCGGCGGCGTAGAGCGTGGTGGGCCGAACGGGGCCATCCTCATGCAGGACACCTGGATCAGGGTCATATTCCGCGCAGGTTCCGGCCATGACCACATGGCCGCACCCCGCCGCGATCAGCGCATCGAGCAGGCGCAGGCTCCCTTGCAGCGCCGCGATATTCTCCCGGGAGACCAGATACGCGCCGGGCTCCACGTACCACGCCAGGTGTATGCACGCCTCCGGCCGCCACGCCGCCAGCGCCGTCGCCAGCGTTGCATCCGGCGCGGCGAGATCGCCCGGGATGACGGTCAGTTGCGCCAGGACATCCATCAGCCGCCACGGCTCCCGGCCCGGGCGCAGGATGATGGCGACCTCGTGGCCTCGCGCCAGCAGCACCCGGACCACGTGGGCGCCGATGAAGCCGCTGGCGCCGGTCACGAGGACCCGTTTGGGCGCGACGGGCAGAGTGGTCTGCGGCGCGATCTGCGGCGCGGTCACCGGACGAGATCGGGCCAGGCGCGGTCCCGCTCCGAGATGAGGCGCGTGCCCTCCGGCCAGACGATGCCGAGCGCCGGATCATCCCAGCGCACGCCCCGGCTGGCGCCGGGAACGAACGCGTGGGACATCTGGTAAAAGACCTCCGTGTCTGGCGCAAGGGTCTGGAAGCCGTGGGCGCAGCCCGCCGGGATGAACAGCGCCCGCCGGTTCTCGGCGGTCAGGTCCACGCCGATATGCTGGAGCCGCGCCGGGGAATCTGGACGCAGATCGACCGCGACATCGCGGATGGCTCCCCGGGTGCAGCGGACCAGCTTCGCTTCGCCGTGCGGCTCCGCCTGATAGTGCAGGCCGCGCAGGGTGCCCTGGTGGGGGTTCCAGGAGATGTTGCATTGGACCAGTTCGGCATCCAGCCCGTGCGCCGCGAATTCGTACTGGCACCACGCGCGGGCGAAAAACCCCCGTTCATCTGCGATGGGCTCCAGATCGACCAGCCAGACGCCCGGCAACGCGGTGGATGTGAATTGCACGGAGGCGCCTCCCTGACGCGGGGCCGGCATGCCTGCCGCCCGGAACCGATGGCCTAGACGATGCGCGGCTCCGGAATGGGGATGATGAAGCGCCCGCCGAGCGCCCGGTACGCCGCCTGCTGGGCCAGAATCTCGTCGGCGAAGTTCCACGTCAGGAGCAGAACATCATCCGGGCGATCCTCCACCAGCCGGGCCGGCGGGTAAATGGGCAGGTGGGAGCCGGGGGTGAAGTGCCCCTGTTTGGCGGTGCTGCGGTCCACGACGTATTCCAGCGTTTCCGGGCCGATCCCGAAGGAGTTAAGCAGCGTGCTCCCCTTGGCGGACGCGCCATAGACCGCTATCCGCCGGCCTTGCGCCTGCAACTCTTGCAGCAGCGCCAGCAACTGCGCGCGCAACGCCTCGACCCGCTCGCCGAAGGCGGCGTAATAGGCGTGGCGATCCAGCCCCAGCGCCTGCTCCTCCGCCAGCATGGCGGCAACACGGGCGGACGGTTCCTGCCCCGCGCCGATGGTGACGCGCAGCGAGCCGCCGTGGATTGGCGTCTCCGCGACATCGATGACCGCCAGCCCGTGACGGCGGAAGAGGTGATCGAGCGCGGTCAGGGAGTAGTAGCAGAGGTGCTCGTGATAAATGGTGTCGAACTCGACATGCTCGATCATCGGGCGGACGTACGGCGTCTCGATGATGATGACGCCGCCCGGTTTCAGCAGCAACGCCATCCCCGCAACCACGCCGTTCAGGTCCGCCACGTGGGCCAGCACGTTGAGCGCGTGGATGACATCGGCGCGGCGCCCCTCGGCGACGAGCTGCTGCGCGACGTCCCGCCCGAAGAAGGCTACGCGCGTCGGCACGCCCTTCGCCTCGGCGGCGGGGGCGACGTTGGCGGCGGGGTCAACGCCGAGCACCGGCACACCGGCCTGCGCGTAATACTGCAGGAGGTAGCCATCGTTGCTGGCGATCTCGACCACGAGACTCTCTGGCCCAAGGCCGCGCGTGGCGATGACCTCCGCCGCCAGTTCCTGCGCGTGCTGCAGCATGGTGTCTGAGAAGGAGGAGAAGTAGACGTAATCGCTAAAGAGGAGTTCCGGCGACACCGTTTCGGTGATCTGCACCAGTGAGCAGGCGGGGCAAAAGACAACATCGAGGGGGAACACCGGCTCCGGCTGGGCCAGCCCTTCCGCCGTGAGCAGCGAGTTGGCGAGGGGCGTTTCCCCCAGCGAGAGCACCGGTTGCAGATCGGCGGCGCCGCAGGAACGGCAGGAGGTTTCCCGCATGGCCGCTCAGACCGCCGCAGCCGCCAGCGGCGCGTGGGCGCGCGGCGTGGCGAAGTAGGCGCGGTACCACGCGATGGTTTCGGCCAGCGCGTCTTCCAGCCCGTAGGCGGGTTCCCAGCCGAGCACGCGCTGCGCCTTGGTGGCGTCGAGATACTGCGAGTGGATCTCGCCCTGCGCGGTGGCGCGGATATCGGGCGCGAGGTCTTCGCGGCCCATCAGCCGCTGGATGATGGCGACAAGCTCCAGCACAGTGACCGCGCGCTCCGGGCTGAAGTTGAACGCGTGCCCGGCTGCGCCGGCGTCGTCGATGCCATCGGCCAGCCGCAGGTAGGCGCGGCTCACGTCCCGGACGTACAGGTAGTCCCGGATGAACGTGCCGTCGCTGCGCAGGACGGGCCGCTCATTGTGCAGGAGGGCGCGGATGGTGTCTGGCACGATGCGGCTCCAGTTGAGATCTCCGCCGCCGAAGATGTTGCCGCACCGGGCGGTGGCGACCGGCGCCCCGTAGCTGGCGTGGTACGACGTGGCAAGCAGATCGGCGCAGCTCTTGGAGACCTCGTAGGGGTTGCGGCCCTCAAGCGGCGCATCTTCCGTGTAGGGCAGGGTGGCCTGCGCGCCGTACGCCTTGTCGCTGGAGGCGACGACGACCCGCTTGATGAGCGTGTCCTGATGCAGGCGGCACGCTTCCAGCACGTGGTATGTCCCCCGGATATTCGCCTCGAAGGTGGGCAGGGGGGAGCGGTGGGCGACGCTGACGATGGGCTGGGCGCCGAGGTGGAAGACGGTATCGACGGCGTGCTCGTTGATGGCGCGCTCGACCGCCCGGAAGTCTTCGAGCTGGCCCTGCACGATGGCCGTGCGGTTCCAGTCTCCGGAGCGCCAGAACTCACTCTGCGGATCGGGATCGCGCACAAAGGCAACGACGTTGGCTCCGCGCGCGAGGAGATCCCGGATCAACCACGAGCCAACCAGCCCGGTGGCGCCGGTCACAAGCACGTTGCGCCCGGTCCATCGGTGGTGCTGTTCCATCATTGCCACACTTTCCACGGGGCCTCGTTGCTCTGCCACAGCCGCTCCAGCAGGCGAACATCGCGCAGGGTATCCATGCTCTGCCAGAAGGCGTCATGCTTGAAGGCGACGAGCTGCCCATCCTCGGCGAGGCGTTCCAGCGGTTCGCGCTCCCACATGGTCTCATCGCCGTCGATGTAGTTCAGCACGCCGGGCTCCAGCACGAAGTAGCCGCCATTGATCCAGCCTTCGCCGATCTGCGGCTTCTCGGTGAAGCGGCGGACGCGGTCCCCCTCGAATTCGAGGCCGCCGAAGCGGGCGGGCGGGCGCACGGCGGTGACGGTGGCAAGGCGGCCGTGGCTGCGGTGAAAGGCCAGCAGGCGGTCGAGATCGATCGCCCCGACGCCATCGCCGTAGGTCATCATGAACGTGCCGTCATCCAGCCAGCCGCCGAGGCGCTTCAGGCGACCGCCCGTCATGGTCGCCAGTCCGGTATCGACAAGATGCACGCGCCAGTCAAGATGCTCGCCATCCATGACGGTGGTGTTGCCGGTGGCGAGATCGACGGTGAGCGAGCTGTTCAGGGCGTGGTAATCCAGGAAATAGCGTTTGATGACATCGCCCTTGTAGCCAAGAG
>JASGGF010000260.1:0-7644 GCA_047605145.1 Thermomicrobiales bacterium
GGCCGATGGCGCAATGGTATTGATCGACACACCGCCCTCGATGCCGCCCACATTGAGCGTCGTCTTCGGCTGGCGCGGCAGCGGGATGGCGTCCAGCTCGGCGATGAACTTCGCGAGGCCGTGGATGGCGTTCGGCCGCCCGAAATCGCCCCACGAGTGCCCCCCCGGCCCCGTCGCCGTGATGCGATACCGGCGGCTGCCGACCGCCACGTGCGTCACCCGGCCCAGCGTGTGCCCTTCCAGCGCGATCACCGCGCCGGTTTCGGGGTGATCCGCCAGCACCTGCCGGATGCCACGCAGGTTCCCCAGCCCCTCCTCACCGACGTTGCCGGTGATCAGGACATCGACCGCCGGGGTTACACCCGCCGCCGCGAAGAGCGCCGGCAGCGAGAGTGTCGCCGCCACCGCGAGGCTGTTGTCGCCGATGCCGGGGCCGTGCACCCGCTCGCCATCGTGGCTGATGGGGAGGGGCGTTTCCCGGCTGAAAACGGTGTCGAGGTGCGCCGCGACCAGCAGCGGCTTCACCCCGGCGCCCGCGCTGAGCCGCCCGGGGATCGTCGCCACCACGTCGTGGATCTTGTCCGTCTGCGGGTTGAGCCCCAGCGCCGCGGAGTGCTCGGCGAAGAAGCGCGCGCGGTCCGCTTCGTCATGCGTCGGCGCGGCGATGGCCGCCACCCTTTGGGTGAGCGCCAGCATATCCGGCGCGATCTGCTCGGCCGCCGCGCGGATTGCACGCATCGTGTCGGTATTGTCGAGAATCACACGAACTCCGGCTCGCTGTTCCGGTACGGATCACGGCGCCGTGATTGCCGCTGGGGCCCGGAGTCGCACGTCTCGCTGGACGCGAAACTTGACGAATGATAACAAAATCAGGCTCCGGGCCGGGCCCTACGGGCGCACATTTCGCCAGCACGCACGGCCAACGCGACTGCGAGCGGCGAATGTCACAGTGAACGGGCAACCGCATACACAATCGCCTTGACACCCCTGCCGCACCGCACTAGTTTTGCCTTGGGATCGGCCCCGAGTCGGGCCGCGCGTGCGTGTGTCTGTTTTCCTGTAGCGCGCAACGCTGGATCAGCCCACGGAGGACCGGACGTGGCCTATCACAAATTCGACGCCGTCATCGTGGGCGCCGGCGGGGCCGGCCTGATGGCCGCCATCCAGATGGCAGGCAAGGCCAACATCGCCGTTATCAGCAAGCTCTACCCCCCGCGCTCCCACACCGGCGCGGCGCAGGGCGGCATCAGCGCGGCGCTGGGCAATGTCGAGGAAGACCACTGGCAGTGGCACATGTTCGACACCGTCAAGGGTGGCGACTACCTCGTCGATCAGAACGCCGCCGAGGTCCTGACGCGCGATGCCATCGACGCGGTGCTCGAACTGGAGCACATGGGACTGCCCTTCAACCGCACGCCAGACGGCAAGATCGACCAGCGCCGCTTCGGCGGGCACACGCGCAACTTCGGCGAAGGGCCGGTCAAGCGTGCCTGCTACGCCGCCGACCGTACCGGCCACATGATCCTGCAAACGCTCTTCCAGCAAGGGATCAAGCACAACGTCAACTTTCTGAACGAATTCCACGTACTCGATCTGCTGATCAGCGAGGATGGCCGGGCTTGCGGCGTGGTGGCGCTGGAGCTGCGCACCGGCGAGATCCACACCGTCCACGCCAAGACCGTGCTGTGGGCGACCGGTGGGTTCGGGCGCTGCTTCAGCGTGACCTCGAACGCGATGGCCGGCACCGGCGACGGTTTCTCCATCCCGTTCAAGCGCGGCGTGCCGCTGATGGACATGGAGTTCTACCAGTTCCACCCCACCGGCATTTACAAGTTCGGCATTCTGCTTTCCGAAGCGGCGCGCGGTGAGGGCGGCATCGTGCTGAACGGCGAGGGCGAGGCGTTCGCCGCCCGCTACGCGCCGACGCTGAAAGACCTCGCCCCGCGCGACATGATGTCCCGATTCATCTACCAAGAGATCAAGGAAGGGCGCGGCGTCAACGGCAAGGATTACGTCTACCTCGACGTCTCCCACCTGCCCGACGAGGTGATCGACGCCAAACTGCCGGACATCACCGATTTCGCGCGGACCTACCTCGGCATTGAGCCGAAGCGCGAGCCGATGCCAATTCAGCCAACCGCCCACTACGCGATGGGCGGCCTGCCAACTGACCTCGATGGCCGCGTGCTCAGCAACGCCGCCGGCGACACCATCACCGGTCTCTACTCCGCCGGGGAGAACGCCTGCGTCTCCGTGCACGGGGCCAACCGCCTCGGCACCAACTCGCTGGTGGACCTCGTGGTCTTTGGCCGCCGCGCCGGGCGCGATATGCTCGACTTCGTCAAGCACGCCGACCTGCCAACCCTGCCGCCGGACCCGGAGTTCATGGCGCGGGCGCAGGTGGCCGACCTGATGGCGCGGCCCAAGGGCGAACGGGTGGCGAATCTGCGGCGCGAGCTGCAGGTGATGATGATGGACAAGGCGTCCGTCGTCCGCACCGCCGACAGCCTGACCGAGGCGAACGCGGAGATCGCGACCCTGCGCGACCGCTACGCCACCGTCAGCATCGACGACCACGGCAGCGTCTTCAACACCGACCTGACCGAAGCGCTGGAGTTCGGGGCGCTGCTCGACTGCGCCGAGACGCTGGTGGTGGGCGCGTTGGCGCGCGAGGAAAGCCGGGGAGCGCACTTCCGCGACGACTTCCAGAATCGTGACGACGCCAACTGGCTGAAGCACACAATGCTCAAGAAGACGTCCGGTGGACTGGAACTGACCAAGCGCGATGTCAGCATTACGGAGTTCCAGCCCAAGGAGCGCAAGTACTAATCAGCAGTAAAGGCACAACGCGGCCGGCTTCGACGACCGATACTACCGGGAGAAGATCGCCGCGTTCTGAGGAGCCCACGCGTGGAATACACGTTTCGCATCAAGCGGTACGACCCGGATGTCGATGTCAAACCCTATTTCAAGGAGTACCAGCTCGAACTCGAGGAGACGGATCGCGTCCTTGACGGCCTGAACGCCATCAAGTGGGATCTCGATGGCACCCTCACCTACCGCCGCTCCTGTGCGCACGGCGTGTGCGGCTCGGACGCGGTGCGCATCAATGGCCGCAACTTCCTCGCCTGCAAGACGCTGATGAAGGAGTTTGGCAAGAAGATCACCGTGGAGCCGCTGATTGGCTACAAGGTGGTCAAGGACCTCGTCGTCGACATGGACCCGTTCTTTGAAGGGTACAAGTCGGTCAAGCCCTACCTGATCGCCGGCGAAGCGCCGGTGGGCGAGGAGCGACGGCAATCGCAGGAGCAGCTGGAGCGCTTCGAGAACGCCACCAAGTGCATCCTCTGCGCCGCCTGCACGACCTCCTGCCCGATCACGTGGACGAACGAGAGCTTCGTGGGGCCGGCCGCCATCGTCAACGCTGCGCGCTTCATCTACGACAGCCGCGACGAAGGCGCCATGGATCGCCTGCGTATCCTGAACACGCAGTCGGGCGTATGGCGCTGCCGCACCGTCTTCAATTGCACGGAAGCGTGCCCGCGCGAAATCGAGGTCACCAAGACCATCGAGGACGTGAAGCGGACGCTGTTGCTGGAGCAGGTCTAACCGACATCAGTTGAGTTAGCTTTAGGGCCGGTTCGCTGCGCGCGAGCCGGCTCTTTGCCGTTTCATGCTTTCAAAGTGAGAAGAAGAACGCCCCGCTCGGTAAAGAGCGAGGCGATCAAGTAGACCGTGCACCCCTTGTCGATCACGCCGCTCCGGCTTATCGACGGTCGTTAACTCCGGTCGGGCTGTCCCTTCGTCACCCAGAGAGGTCGGCTTACGGCTGCTACCTTCCGGTCCTGACCGGGTTCACCGTTCTCCGCCGCGAGGGACCCTTCCATCACCATCACGTATCGCCGCCAGTCCCGAAGCACCGGACCTCGAAGAGGAATTCAACCCCGCTTAGGCGGGTTGCGGGTTCAGGGCACCGCCAGCTCCCCATCTAGCACGATCAGCCGCCCAGTATACCGTGTGCGCTGCCGGCTGGGCCATGACTCTGGCTCCGGCTGGCAGTGACGCCATCCCCCCGTCGTCGGGAGGGTGACGAGGTGTCGGGATGTTGACGGGGTGACCTGCATCTCAGACCGCCGGGCACTCCAGCGGCCACGCGTCAGGCTGCGGGCCGGCGTCGCTCATGTCCGGGTTGTCCTGCAGGCGGCGCAGGACGCGCACGCCGAGGTCGTCACACACGCGCACCTGACAGGAGAGTCGCATGTTCTCCGGCACGTCGCTGAGGGTGGCCAGCTTCGCCGCTTCGTCCTCGTTCATGGGGCCGGGGTCTCCGCTCAGGATCTGTACCCGGCAAGTCGTGCAGCGAGCGTTGCCGCCGCAACGGTGCAGGATATCGACGCCGGCGTCCATGATCGCCAGCACCAGCCGCTCGCCATCCGGCGCGGTCGTGCTCCCGAGCCCCTCCATCTCGATAGTTGCCATAGTGCTCCCCTTCCCTTTCTGGCGCCCGTCAGGCGTGATAGCGCGGGCCACCAAGTTGGCGTTGCCGGAATCGTTCGGAGAACTCCGCCGCGTGCGGCCCGGCCAGCACAACCGATCCGCAATGGCCGTGCCGCGCCGTCCCGGTCACGAACGCGTACACGACCGCGCCGTCGATGAACTTGCGCTCGGAGTAGAAGATCTCGGTGCTGATCCGCGCGAAGATCTCGAACGCGACCTGATCGGCGGCCATCAAGTCCTTCACCGGGCGATCCACCCAGAATTGCAGGGTGAGGTGGTGGTCGTCCAGTTCCGGCTCGCCGATCAGGTGAGCGTCGGCTGTCTCCGCCACCAGCCGCTCGGCGTCGATGGCGAAGCGGATGTTCGAATCGGTATCCTTGCCCCACTCGGCGCCATAGCGGTCTCGCAGTAGTTCGACGATGTCATCCAGCATCTCGGACGGTATGCCTCCGGTTATTCTGGGCAGCAGCGCCCCGAGCCCCGCGCGAACAGGGTAGGTTTGCACAGCGGGCACGCATTGCGCCAACTCTGGTAGTCTGAACGCGACTGGATCGGGACGAGAAGGAGCATTCCGCGTGGTGCAGCAGGTGCTGGATTGGGTTTTCAAGCGCGAGCGGGTCAAGCCCGAGGTGCCGCTCTGCCCCGATCACCACGTGCCGATGCAGGTGCGCGGCTACATCGGCCGCCCGGCGCGCTTCAACTACCAGACCAATGAGACCTACACCGTGATCTACTTCTGCGCGGTCCATGGCTGCAACCACACGGCTGACGAGCAGCTGTCAATGACGCAGATCCCGGTGCCGGATCAGTCCCCGAAGCGCCCGGACTTCGCGCGGCGGGGGTAAGGCGGAAAGCCCTCCGGGGTTGCCCTCACCCCAACCCCTCTCCCGATGCGCGGGAGAGGGGCTTTTTGTTACCCCAGTGCGCTGGAGCGTGGCTTTATGCTGCGTGCGAGGCGGCCCGCTACCCTTGCCGCTGGAACCCGACGTTCTCGCCCTGATAGACGCCGGAGTAGCCTTCGGCGGTGGCGGCATCGAGGGTGAAGAAGACGAGCTGCAGCACGCGGGCATCGCGGGCGAGGCGCAGGCCGTCCGGGTTAGAGACGATCAGCAGCGAGGTGGAGCGCCCGGTGTAGCCGGCGTCCCAAACAGCGGTGCCGAGCGTGGCGCCGCAGCGGCAGAGGCTGCTGCGCGGTCGGCCCAGCGCCATCAAATCATTGGGGAGCGCCACGATCTCGTTGAAGAGCACCTGATACATGCCGGGGCGCAGATCGAGCCAGCCCTCGGCGTCGAAGGTGAGCGGTTCTGCTTCCGGCACCAAGCGCTCTGCGTTGGTTCGGCCCAGCGCGCCGGGGCCGGAAAGGCGGCTGACCTGCGCCACGCTGAGATCGAAGCCGTTCGGCTGCAGTTGCTCCTCCAGCGAGAGGTAGCCGCTAATCAGCGGGGCATCGCCCTGCAGGCGCGCCAGAATCCCCTCGCGGCCCAGTGCGCCGCCCGTCGTTGCCGCCGGCATGTTCCCCTCGCTCACGCGCGCTTCGCCGCGTAGATGATCTCGCCATCGACCCGCACATCATACGTTTCCACCGGCACGACGACCGGGAAGCTGGCCGGCATCCCCGTGCGGATATCGAAGGCGCCGCCGTGCAGCGGGCACTCCAACTCGTCGCCGATGATCTCGCCATCGGAGAGCGAGGCGTCCTGATGCGTGCAGATGTCGTTTAGGGCGAAGAACTCGCCATCGAGGTTGCAGAGCACGACCGGGTCGTTACCCACCTCGACGTACATGATCTCGTTCGGCCCCAGATCACCCGTGCGGGCCACGTCATACCACTTGCGGTCTGCGCTCACAGGTCTCCTCGTAGGTGGCTACAGCTGATCGTCCGCCGGCGGCACGCCGTAGATACCGGCCTTCAGCACCTTCAGGCCCAGCATGGCGCACTTCATGCGCGCCGGGCTGATCGGCACCCCCAGCTCCTCCAGCAGGTCATCGCGGGAGATCGCCTTCACCTCGTCCAGCGGCTGCCCCTCGACCATCTCGGTCAGGATGGAGGCGGCGGCCTGACTGATGGCGCACCCCCGGCCGGAGAAACGAATATCGGTCACCCGCTCGCCATCGGTGTTGATATCCATGCGGATCTCGTCGCCGCAGAGCGGGTTGACATCCTCGTAGGTGAACTCCGGCTGCTCCAGAACGCCCTTGTTCCGGGGATTCTTGTTGTGGTCCAGAATCAGTTCGCGGTAAATGGAATCGGTCATTGTCGTTTGCCTCTAGGCCCCGAAAATCGCGTTGGCGCGCTGCAAGCCTTCGACCAGCTGCTCCACGTCGGCCTCGTCGTTGTAGACGTAGAACGAGGCGCGGGTGGTGGCCGGCAGTTCCAGCCGCTCCATCAGCGGTTGGCAGCAGTGGTGCCCGGCGCGCACCGCCACATTCTCCTCGTTCAGGATAGCGGCCACATCGTGCGGGTGGACATCACCGAGCGTAAATGAGATGACGCCGGCGTGGTCGGCGGCGTCTGGCGGGCCGTACAACCGCAGTCCCGGCACGGTCGCCAACCGCTCCAGCGCAAGGCTGGTCAACTGGCGCTCGTGCTCCTGCACGTTGGCCATTCCGATGCCGTCGAGGTAGTCCACCGCCGCGCCCAGCCCGATAGCGTCCCCAACCGAAGGCGTGCCGGCCTCGAAGCGCGCCGGGACATCCGCCCACGTCGATTTCCCGAAAGAGACCTTGCGGATCATGCCGCCACCACCCATGAACGGCGGCATTGCCTCCAGCAGCGCCAGCTTGCCGTACAGCGCGCCGGAGCCCATGGGGCCAAGCGTCTTGTGGCCGGAGAGCGCGAGGAAATCGGCGTCCAGCGCCTGCACATCGACCGGCATGTGCGGCACGCTCTGCGCGCCGTCCACCATCACCACCGCGCCCGCCTCATGCGCCAGCGCAATGATCTCGGCGACCGGGTTGATCGTGCCCAGCGCGTTGGAGACGTGCGGCACAGCCACCAGCTTCGGCTTTTCGCGCAGCAGGGCCTGCAGGTGGTCGAGGTCGAGGCGGCCATCGGCATCGATGCGCACGGCTTCGAGGCGGGCGCCCTTCTCCTCGGCCAGCAACTGCCACGGGATGATGTTGGAGTGATGGTCCAACTCCGTGACG
>JASGGF010000261.1:0-7640 GCA_047605145.1 Thermomicrobiales bacterium
GGCTCCCCTCTCCCGCGCATCGGGAGAGGGGCTGGGGGTGAGGGCTTCTCCGGTGTTTCCGCATTCCGAGCGCAATTTGCGCCAAGCGTGAGAGACCTCGTCGGCGCGGCGCAGGACGGGAGCACGAGATCCCTCCTACGTCGGGATGACGTCGGGGTGGGAGACGCCGCGTGTGGTGTGACCTGACCATCGCTCCGAGGTGGACCGCTCGGGAAGACAGGCGTTGTGGGCGCCGGGTTACGCGCCCGCCTCAGTCCTCTGCCAGCGCGGCGAGGCGGGCGCGGCTTTCCGGGCCGCTCTCGATGCACATCATGGCGACGGCGTCGCCGGGCTGGAGCATGTCGAGGGCGATGGTGAGAGCGGTGGGTTCGTCGTAGGCGATCTGGTGGGGCGGATCGCCGCCGGCGGCGACGCCTTCAAGGTAGAGGGCGGTCATCTCGTCGACGTTGGGGCGACCGCGCAGGTAGCGGCGCGTTTCCTTGACGATCACCGCGTCGCTGGCGACGGCGGCGAGGCGGCCGATCTCGCGCAGGGCGTCGTCCGAGCGGTCGCCGGCGGTGCCGATGATGCTGATGAGGCGGCCCCCTTCCCCCCGGTAGCTGGCGGCCAGCGCCAGCAGGTGCCCAAGGCCGACCTCGTTGTGGGCGTAATCGAGGATGACGGTGGCCCCGTTGATGGCGTAGACGTGGAGGCGCCCGACATTGTCCTCGTCGTGTTCGCCGAAGGTGAGGAGGGCGGCGGCGATGGTGGCCGGGTCGATCTCCAGCGCCACGGCGGCGCCGGTGGCGCAGAGGACGTTCTCCACCATGTGACGGGCGCGGCCCCCGAAGGTGACCGGGATATCCGCCAGCGGCAGCAGCGTGGCGCGCTCGCTGCCCTCGGCCAGCACCAGATCGTCGCCGTCCGCGAGGACCGCCGTGCCGCCGGCGTGCAGGTGGGCGGCGATGGTGGGGTTGTCCGGGTGCTGGCTGATCCAGATGATGCTGGCCGGGAGGCCGCCAGCCTGCCCGCGCACCAGCGGGTCATCGGCGTTGAGCACCGTCCAGCCGGCGGGGCGGGTGGTGTGCAGCACGACCGATTTGACGGCGGCCAGCCCCTCGACGGTGTGGATGCCGTGCATCCCGAGGTGATCCCCGGTCACGTTCGTCATCACGGAGACGTCGTTGCTTTCGCAGGCCATGCCGCGCAGCAGCAGGCCGCCGCGCGCGGTCTCCAGCACGGCGATATCGAGACCCGGCTCCTCCAGCACGCGCCACGCGCCGGCCGGGCCGGTGTAGTCCCCCTCCAGCACGCACTCGCCCTCAATGAAGACGCCGACGGTGCTGGTCCAGCCGACCTTGCGGCCGGTAGCGCGCAGGATGTGGGCGAGGACGCGGGTGGTGGTGGTCTTGCCGTTGGTGCCGGTGATGGCGACCACGGGGATGTGGCGCTGATCGTCGCGGATCATGCCGGGGGCGTCGTCGGGCTCGCTGGCGGTCAGGAGGTCGCGCAGCTCCGCTTCGGTCGCGGCGAGGTCGAAGGCTTCGCCGGTGATGGCGGCCGCGAGGGCGCGGGCCAGCGCGAGGGCAAAGCGGCGGTGCTCCCAGCCGAAGGCGAGGGTGTACTGGTCGGGCGTTTCCATCTCGACCCAGCGCATCTCGGGGAAGTCCACTCCGGCGCGCTGGTGCAGGCTGACGCACGCCTCCAGCAGGATCTCGCCGAGAGCGTCCGCGCCGCTGGCGGCCTCGTCGTCGGTGGAGACGAGCGGTTCGAGGCGTGCGGCGAGCGCGGCGAGGGCGGCGGCTTTCAGGTTCGCCGGGGAAACGGCCAGCTCCAGCTTGATGGCGGGCTGCAGCAGAAAGATGTTGGGACCATCCAGATCCCGGATCTCCACAAGTCGCACGGCGTTGGGCTCCCTTGGGTCGGCGTCCGCTACGAGATCATGGACAGGGCGAGAACCTGAATGGCGTTGAAGAGCGCGTGGGCGATCATGGCCGACGTGGTGTTGACGCGCTGGCGCAGCACGGCGAGGACCATGCTGACGCCGAACAGCCCAAGCAGCGCCACGTTGAAGCCGTACTGCGGGCCGTGCAGCATGGTGAAGAGGAGCGAGGGGATGACCATGCCGAAGCGTGGCTGCAGGGCGCCCCGGAAGAACGCTTCCTCGCCGATGCCGGCGCTGGCCCCGAGGATGAGCGCGCCGACCGGGTTCTGCACCTGCGCGGTGAGCTGATCGACGATTTCGTTCAGCGATTCATCGAGCTGCGGGTTGAGCTGCTGGGCGATGTACCCGGCCACGCCCGCCACGACAAACGCGGCGACGGTGCCGAGCAGGCCGTAGCCGATGGTGCGCAGGTCCGGAATGACGATGCCGAGGCGGCGGGTGGCCGCCAGCGCGTCGCGCCAGTAGGGGTAGCCGGCGGCGATATACGCCAGCGCGACCCACGTGCCGGCCTGCACGATAAGCTCCAGCACGCTGACGGCGGGGATGGCGCTGATATCTGGCGGCGTATCGGCCCCGGCGGCGAGGCTGTTGGCGATGAACCAGCCGAGCGCGCCGAAGACGACGCAGAGGCCGGTCATATCGATGGCGGATTCGGGATCGAGCGGAGAGATTCCTGCCAACGCGGTGCGCACGGGCCGCAGCAGCGGCAGGGCGAGCCCGAGGCCAATGAGGAAGGGCAGGACGCCGGCGTGCGGGTTGCCGGTGACCACCTGCACCAGCCCGGCGGCGCAGGCCAAACCGCCCGGAATACCGAACAGCAGGTACAGCCCGACGAAGGCGGAGCGGTCATGCTGGGCGCGGTTGGCCCAGTAGGCGAGGCCGAGGGCGCCGAGGAGGATGGTGGCCGTTGAGAGCAGCATCTGGACGACGGTATTGGCCACGCGGGTCTCACTCTAGCGATTGGCGGGGGGCGTGCGGCACGCCCGGCGGGAGTATACGGGAGAGGGGGCGCCGCTGCGCTCAGGGGGTGTCGCCTGCGGCTCAGGGGGTGTAGGGGGGGAAGGAGCACGATGGACGACGAAGGTAAGCGACGCTACGCCGGGATTTGAGGGCGGCGGAAATACGTAGTTTTACCCATGTGACCCGGTGATCCTGCCAATAGGGTGTGAGCGTGGAACGATGGCGCTCACGTCTCTGGAGGCAGCATGGATCACCGGCGGTTTGATGATCTCACCAGTCGATTGACCCTCGGGTTGTCGCGGCGGCAGGGTGTGGGGGTGCTGGCTCTGCTGGGCCTGGGCGCCGAGTTGCTGCGCGAGGAGGCGGACGCGCGGAAGAAACGCAAACACCGGAAGGACGCGCAGCGGCGGCGGCGGGATGCGCAGCGCATTGGCGCGGACAAGAAGAAGAAGAAGAAGAAGAAGTGCAAGGGTGGCGCGCTCAAGTGCGGCAAGGCGTGCGTGAACGCCGCCACCGACGCCGCGAACTGCGGCGGGTGCGGCAACGCGTGCGCGGGTGGTCAGGCGTGTGTGGGCGGCGCGTGCGCCAGCACTGGCCCCACGCCGGCGGGCTGCCCCGCCGGTCAGGTCACCTGCGGTGGCGGGTGTGTCGATCTCACCAGCGACGAGCAGCACTGCGGCGGGTGCGGGCAGGCGTGCACCGGCGATCTCACCTGCCTCAGCGGCGGCTGCGGCTGCGCTGACAGCAGCGACATCCGCTGCGGTGACGAGTGCCTCGATCCCTTGTCCGATGATGACCACTGCGGCGTGTGCAACAACCCCTGCGCGGGCGACCTGACCTGCATCAATGGCGGCTGCGGCTGCGCCAACAGCAGCGCCACGGCGTGCAACGGCCAGTGCGTCGATACGCAGACGGACGCGGCGCACTGCGGCTCCTGCGGCAACGCCTGCGCGGGCGGCCAGACCTGCGCCGGGGGGCAGTGCCAGGGTGGCGGAGGCTGCACCGGGGGACAGGTCACCTGCGGCGGGACGTGCGTCGATACCCAGACGAACACCAGCCACTGTGGGGCGTGCAACACCCCTTGCGCCGGGAATTGCGTGAGTGGGCAGTGCGTCGAATGCACTTCGCAGGCGCAGTGTGGCGGCTACGACTCCTATAACGACCTGATCTGCCAGAACGGTCGATGTGTCTGCGCTGCGGCAGACAAGGGAATTTGCCAACGGTATGCCGGCGGCGGCGGCACGTGCCATGTCTGCTGCCCCGGCGGCAGCGGGCAGTGCCCGGGTATCCGGAACGAAACCTGCTTCTACAAGCAACTCCCGTACAACGGAACCTGGTATGGCTACTGCGATTGCCCAACCGGGTGGGACCGCTGCGAAGGCGGCATGAACATCTGTGTTGAGGACACACGCTACGATGACCGGCACTGTGGACGAGACTGCAAAGACTGCCACGCCAATCCCAACGATGACGTGATTGGCCGCTGCTGCAACGGGACCTGCGCGAAGGGCTGCGCCCCCGGTTCCTACGGCACGGGGTGCGGCCCCGATGCCCCCTGCGGCCCGAACTGCCTGCCGTGTGGCAGCGATAACATCTGCTGCAACATGGGGCCGGGCACCGTGCCGCGTTGCATCCCCAACACGGTCGGATACTGCTACATGAACTGACCCCAGTGGCGGCGCCGGGACACTCCCCGACGCCGCCACCGCGTTTCGTCGTTCTCCTGATCCCCCCTTCACCTCCTGAGCGCAGCGGCGCACCCTGAGCTGAAGGCGCCACGTCCTTTGTCCCTTTCTCCCCAAGGCCCGCAGGCCGTCTTCCCCAAGCGCCGCAGCGCGCCTTCCCTCGTCCCGTATACTCGTGGCCGGACCACCCGCAGCCGCGCATCGCGGCCACACCGAACGAGCGCCCGTTGAGCGACCGCCCCGCCGCGCCAGCTTCTGCGACCGCCGCCGCTTCCGCCTCGCCGGAGGGCGGGCGGGCAACGCCCTCCCCCAGCGCCCGCCGGGGCGGGCTGGGGCGCGGTCTGAGCGCGCTTATTCCCACGTTTCCGGAAACCGCCGAGGGCGCGACGGCCAGCGCGCCGCTGGAGCTGCCCCTCGACGCCATCGAGCCGAACCCCTATCAGCCGCGCATCGAGATGGACGAGGACGCGCTGCACACGTTGGCGGATTCGATCCGCCTGCACGGTGTCATCCAGCCGCTGGTGGTGACGGCGGGTTCGGAGCCGGGGCGCTACGTGCTGATTGCGGGCGAACGCCGCTGGCGCGCCTCGCAACTGGCGGGGCTGCGCACCGCCCCGGTGGTGATCAAGGACGCCGCGCCGCGCGCCATGCTGGAGCTGGCGCTGGTGGAGAACGTGGTCCGCGCAGACCTTGGCCCGCTGGAAGAGGCGGCGGCGTACCGGCAACTCATCGACGATTTCGGCCTGACGCAGGCGGCGGTGGCGGAGCGCGTGGGGCGCTCGCGCGTCAGCATCACGAACACGCTGCGCCTGCTGGGCCTGCCAGACCGCGTGCAGGCGGCGCTCACTGCCGGGTACGTCACGGAGGGGCACGCGCGGGCGCTGCTGGGCCTGCCGGGCGCGGCGGAGCAGATCATGGCGCTGGAGCTGGTGCAGCAGCGCGACCTGACGGTGCGGCAGACGGAAGATCTGGTGCGGCGTTGGGTGGCGGGCGAGCGCCCGGCGGGGTTGCCGCCGGAGCCGGCGCCTACGAGCCGGCGCGAGGCGATGGTGCAGCAGGCGTTCATCGATGGGTTGCAGCGGGCGCTGCGGACGAAGGTGGAGTTTCGCCCGGCGAAGGAGGGGGGCGGCACGCTGACGATCCACTACGGTTCGGATGAGGAGCTGAACGCCTTTTACGAGCGCCTCGGCGGCGAGGATCTCTGGTAATCGTTGGTTCGGGAAGGGGACGTGACGATGATCGTGTTGATTGCCCAGCATTTCGCGCAGGAAGGCAACGAGGAGCAGGTGGCGGCGCTGCTGAAGCAGGCGTCCGACTACTGCAATTCCGATCAGGAGCCGGGCTGCCTGACGTACATCGTGAACCGGTCGCAGGATAACCCGCGCCATTTCCTGATCTACGAACAGTATGTCGATCAGGACGCGCTGACGGCCCACGCCGAGACGGAGATGTTCAAAACCGTCATCCTTGGGACGGAGGTGCCGTTGCTGGAATCGCGCAACCGCAGCTTCTGGGACGTGGTGGAGTAGGCCGCTTCGTTCGCGCCACGCCCCTTGCCCTGTGCGCCAGCACGGGGCAAGGGGCTCCGGTCGTGGGGCGCTCGCCGCGCGCCACCGGGCGCCAACGCCACTCCATGGGCATTGCAAACTCGCAGGTGAAGCGTCGCGCCCCTGTCGATACGGCGCCCACTCTCCGCCTCCCACCGCAACGCCACTAACCCCGATGTCGTCCCGAGTCCGCAGACGCGGGACCGCGCACCCCCAACCTCGTGGGTACACGGCGCCAGCTCTTCGCGTGCCACCACCACCTCATCCGCTCCGACGAGATCCCTCCTGCGTCGGGATGACGTCGAGGTGGCGGGATGACGCGGTGGGCATCGGAGCGTGGGGCCGTGACCTTGGAGTTGGGGGTGCGCGGTCCCTCCTGCGGTCGGGACGACATGGTGTCGGGGGAGGCCGTAGCGGAGGGCAACGAGTTGGGCGCGGGCCGGGGTGGGGCGCGAGGTCCCGGCCGCAATGCTCCTACTTCCGGGTGAAGGTGAAGTGGATGACGCCGCTGGGGGATGAGACGGCTTCGATGTCGTAGCGCTGATCGAGACCTTCGAGGCCGTCCCAGAGGCGGACGCCACGGCCAAGGATGATGGGGACCTGCACCACGTGCAGGACGTCGATGAGGCCGGCGGCGAGGAAGGCGCGCACCGTGGCGGGGCCGCCGCCGATGCGGATGTCGCGGCCGCCGGCCGCGTCGCGGGCGAGGTTCAGCGCCTCCTGCGGGTCCGCGTCGATGAAGTGGAAGACCGTGCCGCCCTCCATCTCGATAGACTGGCGCGGGTAGTGGGTGAGCACGAAGACGGGCGTGTGGAAGGGGGGATTCGGCCCCCACCAGCCGCGCCACTCCTCGTCTGTGCCGAGGGCGTCCCACGGCCCCTGCTGCGGCGGGCCGAACTTGCCGCGCCCCATGATCTCGGCGCCGATGTTGTCGTCGCCGTGGCGGGCGGCGAAGACGTTGTCGAGGCCCATGCCGCCGCCGTCCTGCCCGAACATCTGGCGCCCCATGTGGGTGGCGAACATCCACTCGTGCAGACGATGCCCGGCGTGGCCGAACGGGGATTCGATGGTCAGGTTCTCGCCCGTGCCGAAGCCGTCGAGGGAAATCGAGAAGTTGTGGACGTGAACCCGGGACATAGCTGCTCCTGTGGATACTGGCGCTCAGGCGCGGATGCCGGGCGACCCCTCACAGGCTTGTCGAAAGGGATCGGCGCGTCTCGACAGGCGGCTGGCCCAGCGCGCCTCGTCAGATGACGCGCAGCATGAAGACGAGGGTGATGCAGCCGATGGCGATGAGCACGGCGGAGAGCGCGTAGGCGACCACCCAGCGCGGCAGGACGCCGGGCGGGATCTGAAGGGTGTCCCGGATTTCGCCCAGCGCGCGCTCCACCATCCAGTAGTTCCAGACAGCGACGACCATGGAGAGGGTGCCCGCGATGACCAGCGCGATGCCGAGGTTGCGCGCGCCATCGGCGCGGCCGGCGGTGGCGAGGTCTTGCAGGAAGCCCTTGTAGAAGTTGTAGA
>JASGGF010000262.1:0-7578 GCA_047605145.1 Thermomicrobiales bacterium
CGACGATCTGGTGCAGGCGCTGGAACGAAAGATCAACCCGTGGGTCCTGGTGCAGATCACCCTGATGACGATCGCCATCACCTGGGGACTGGTGGTGTGGACAGCGATGGCGATCAAACAGCTGATCACGCTGCCGGTGGCGCGGGTAGACTTCCTGCTGTTGTATCCCGACGGGCTGCCCCGGCGCGCCGCCGCGTGGTTGCTATCGCAGATCGACAAGATTCCCGATGACATCCCGATTATTCTCTACACTGGCATCCCGATCATCGCCGTCGTGACCGCTATCGCCGTGCTCACCGCGCTGCGCCAGCGCATCCGACTGGAAGACGCGTGGAACACCCCGTACCAAACGGCCACCGGCTGGCGCAATGCCGCCTCGCGCGCGTTACAGGCGGATGTGCGGAGCGTGGAGCAGGCGCTTTCCCGCGCCAACCTGAGCGCCGCGGAAACGATGATCGCCGGGCGCCGCGCCCGCCTCACCGCCTTTGAGCGGCTTGGGTACACCCCGCTCACCGCTCCCCCGGAGGCGGACGAAGCCATCACCGGCATCCTGCGCCCCGGGTCGTGGAGCCCTCGCCCCCTCAGCGACTTGCAAGTGGCGCAAATTGTGGCCGCGTTCAAGCAGCGCTGCGCTCATATCGACAGCGCCCAATGGGCGCCGGAATACCTGTTGCAAGAGCTGTTTGCCGAAGCCGCCATGCAAGCGGGTGATCCGCCTCTGGATTTGCGGCAGGAGCTGGCTCCCGTTCGGCGCCGGGTCCTGCGCGCCATGCCGCCCGATGGCGCGGTGCGCGTGCAGCAGCTCCCCACCACCTCTCCCGCCGAGCGCGCCCTCCCCACCGTCTCGCGCTTTCTGGCAGCGCCCGCCGCCGTCGTGGGGGATTTGCGTTTCGAGCCGCACGTCGCTGTGGTCATGCCGCTCCCCATCGACACCCGGTTTTACACCGCCATTGTGCAATCCGGCATGAGCGCGCGGCGCATCCTGAGCCGCTCCACCCCGTGGGACAGCGATCCGCTCAACCCGGCCACCGCCCCGGAGCCGGAGCCAACGCCGGAGGCTGAGCCGGACCCCATCGTGGAGCCCACGCCCGAACCCGAACCCGCGCCGGCGGACGAACCTGCGCCAGAACCGGCGCCGGAACCCGAACCCGAACCAAAAACGGAGCCAGACCCGGCGCCGGAAGACGGACCCGCGCCGGAAACCCCGGAAACCCCGGAAACCCCGGAGCCGCCAAGCCCGGACCGCGCCCCACCAGCGGCGTCAGCCTGAGGAGAGCCCTATGCGCTGGTTCCTGTCGTTCTGGATTACCGTCGTGATCTGCCTCATCTTCGCCGGCGTCTACGCCATCATCGGCGTCCGCATCACCTACCTCAGCCCCTTCCTCGACACCCTGCTGATCGGCGGCGAACCGCCGTGGTGGCTGGTTCCGGCGCTGGTTTCGGCGGTATATCTCTTCGTCCGCGTCGTGCTGCACCGCGTACTGGCGTACGCAGAGTCGGCCATCGAGGCCTCGCCGCGCGGCGATGGCCGGCGCGGGCGGCGGCGCGCCGCCATCGGCAATGCCGCCTACACCATCTTCGGCAACCCCACGGGGCTATGGCTTTCGCCCTTCGCGTTCATCCTCAGCGTTGCGGCAACGCTGGCCGCCTTCCTGCGCTGGGGGCTGGGCATGCCCCAGAACGCCTACCTTACGCTGCTGCTCACCCTGCTGGCGCTGTATGCCGTCGTGGTCACCTCCGCCATGACCTTTCCGGACCGCCCCCAGCCCCTGCGCTACGTGGAGAAGGCCCGGGAACTAGACCCCACCATGGTGCACCGTGACGAAACGACCGGGAGCGGCAAGGCACGCGGCGTCCGCTTTGGCCGCCGCAAGCCGGCCGCCCCCTGAGCGCAGCGGCGCCGCCTACTCGCTGATCACCGCCGTCGCGTCAATCTCCACGACCCACTCCGGGCGCGCGAGGGCGGTGACCACGATGCCGGTGGAGACGGGGTAGACGCCCTTCAACCACCGGCCCATCACCTGGTAGACGGGTTCGCGGTAGCGGATGTCGGTCAGGTAGACCACGATCTTGACGATGTCCTCCAGCCCGGAGCCCGCTTCCTCCAGCAGCATGGCGATGTTCGCCATCGCCTGCTCTGTCTGCGCCGCCACGTCGCCGATGCCCACCGATTCGCGCGTGTCGAGGTTCTGCCCGATCTGCCCGCGCAGGTAGACCGTGTTGCCCGCCACGACCGCCTGGCAGAGGTCGTTGTCGAGGTTCTGCTCCGGATAGGTTTCCTTGGTGTTGAAGGGGCGAATCCGCCGGTGCGTGGTCATTGCGCGCCTCCTGCGGCCGTCGCGGCCGGGGCTGTGGGGGCTGCTGCTGCCGGGTCGGTGGTGGGTGGCACGGCCTGCTTCTCGCCCGCCGCCGTCGCGCCCTTGCGGGCGGGCTTCGCGTTGACCCGCTCGGAGAGGCCGGCGGATTCCTGCACGATGCGCATCGGTTCGGCGAAATCGAAGTTCCGGTAGACCGCCAGCAGGTGCGCGAAGGGCGGCGACTGCGCGAAGAGCTGGAACGTGAGGCGGTGGCCGGCGTAATCGGAGTTCAGCAGATCGCGCGCGTAGGCGAGGAGCTTGCGGCGGTCCTCCGCCTCCCAGTTCTCATTGATGGTGTAGAACTTCTCCAGCCACGGCGCGGTTTCGGGGTCCATGAAGGTGGCGAAGTTCGGGGTGACGCAGATCTGGCCGCCGCACAGATCGCGCGTCAGGTGCATCATCTCCGCCAGTTGCGAACAGGCCAGCACGCGCCCGGTGTACAGGAAGCTCTGGTTCGGCATCAGCAGGCCGCCGGGGCTCTCCTCCGCCTCGGCGATGGCGGCGGTGAGGTGCGCGTTGATCCCCTCGCGGTAGACCGCCAGCCGCGCCAGCTTCTCCTGCACCGCCTGCTGCTTCTCCAGCCCGGTCTGCCGAGCGTTGTACATCGCCGTGCCCAGCATCATGTCCGCATAACGCAGGATGCGCTGCACGAAGCTGAAGGCGCTGTAGCGGTGCAGGGTGGCGCGAATGTACGAGGCGGCGCGGGTGTGGCGGTAGAAGAGGACGTCCTCCCACGGGATGAGGACGTTGTCGAAGATGATGAGCGTATCGACCTCGTCGAAGCGGTTGGAGAGCGGGTAGTCCTCCAGCGGCGCGCGCCCGGCGAAGCCGGTGCGGCAGATGTGCTTCATGCCCGGCGCGCCCATCTGGGCGATGAACCCGAGCGCGTAGTCGGAAAGCTCGCTGTCGCCCCAGTTGGCGATGGTCGGCTTGACGAACGCCTGATTGGCGTACGCCGCCGCCGTCTCGAACTTGGCGCCCTTGACCACGATGCCGGCGTCGGTCTCCTTCACCACGTGCAGGAGCATGTCCGGGTCCTGATCCTGCGGCCGCTTGGAGCGGTCACCCTTGGGATCGGTGTTGGCGGAGACGTGGAAGGGATCGTGGTTGGCGGCGTACTCAACGTGGCGGCGGATGTTCTCGCTGAAGCGCGGGTCGATCTCGTTGAGCACGTCCTGCCCGTCGAACAGCGACCACATCTCGCCGACGGTCTCATCACCAACGCGGGTGACGACGCCGCCGATGTCGTCCAGCACGGCGTCGACGGCGCGGCGCTTGGCCTTCCAGTCGGCCTGCGTGCGCGGCAGTTGCGGCCCGACGGCGAAACGCTCGCCGGTCTCCGCATCGACGGTGGTCATCACGTCCTGCGTGGCGGGATCGTGGGCCATGTCGTAGATGCGGGCGCGGATATCGACGACAGGCTTGAACATGGGGTGGCTGGGCACATCCGTGACGCGCTCGCCATTCACCCAGACCTCGCGGCCATCGCGGATCGATTCGCGGTACTCATCCCCGGTGCGGATCATGCGGCGTCCTTCCCTCCGGAATCATGCCTGAAACACCCGCCGGCGCAGGCCAGCAGGCTCAGGGTTCCTCGAACGACGAACTGTGCCGTCCCGTCCGGCGCGACACCCGCACAAACCCGGAAGGTGTGGAGGGTGGCAGTGTACCGCGACGGGGAGGGAAGGCGCGCCGGCGGGCGCTTGGGGAAGACGGCCGGCGGGCCTTGGGGAGAAAGGGAGTGAGGAGCACGACGACGGGGGAAGGCGCGCTGCGGCGCTTGGGGAGAAAGGGAGAGTGGAGCACGACGGGGGACGGGGGGGGAGGATGGACGGCGTGGGGCAGGAAATACGTAATTTTACGGATGTGCGGGTGCGGGGATGTCTCTAATCTGCGGCGTGTTGACGTCGGAGCGGAGGGACAAAGCCATGGACGAGACGCGATTCGATGCGATGGCCCGCGCGCTGGGCGGCGCCCGCTCGCGGCGGGGAGTGGCGGCGCTGCTGCTGGGTAGCGCGGTGGCAGCGGCGCCGTTGCTGGGCTTCGAGGCGGAGGCCGGCAAGCACAAGAAGAAGAAGCACAAGAAAAAGAAGAAGCCGTGCGCGGCAGTGTGTCCGGATGGCTGTTGCACGGGCGATGGCCAATGCATTCAGCCGGCGCAGCAGAGCCTGCAGCAGTGCGGGGTGGGCGGCGAGACCTGCCGCAGCACCGGCTGCGAGGGGCAGTGCCCGGCCTGCGGCTGCTCCGCGCGTTTCCCGTGCCCCAGCGGGCAGTGCTGCCGTGGCGATGGCACGTGCGGCGCCTGCATGGTCTTCGTGTCCAGCGCGACGCAAACGGGCGCGCTGGGCGGGCTGACCGGGGCGGACGCTACATGCCAGCGGCTGGCCGAGAGCGTGCGGCTGGCCGGAACCTACAAGGCGTGGCTCTCGGACGGCTCGCAGTCGCCAGCTACCCGCTTCACACGGGCCAGCGCGCCCTACACGTTGGTGGATGGCACGGTGGTGGCGAACAACTGGGCCGACCTGACCAGCGGCACGCTGCGCCACACGATCAACCTGATGGAGAACAACGCGGCGGTCATCGCCCCCAAGCTCGCGTGGACGGACACCTTGACCTCGGGTCAGGCAAACGATCCGGCCTTCACCTGTGCCGGCTGGACATCTGCGAGCGCGGGGCCGAGTTACTATGGCGAAGCCATTGTGACCGACGAGGCCTGGACGAAATCCTTCTACACCAGTTGCGGCCAAATGCTGCGGCTCTACTGCTTTCAGCAGCCGTAGCCGTAGCCGCGCCGGGCGATGCGCCCCCGTGCCAGCCGCGGCACGGGGGCACGGCGCAGGGCCGGGCGCACACCGGCGTGGGACCGCCCACCCCCAACCTCGCCACCCCGGCGCCCTTTCCCCTCTCTCCCTTTCTCCCCAAGGCCCGCAGGCCGTCTTCCCGAAGCGCCCGCTGGCGCGTCTTCCTTGCCACGCTCGCTACACTCCCACCAATCGGAGGAACGCCATGGCGATCGCACGACCCGCCGGAACATGGACCTACGCCGACCTCGTCGATCTGCCAGACGACGGCAGGCGGTTCGAGATCATCGACGGGGAGCTGTACGAGTCGTCGTCCCCACTGCTGAGACACGCCGCCGTCATATCGGCGCTCTTCCGCCTGCTGTTGCCGCTCATTGACCGCTTGGGCGGGAAGCTGTACACGGCCTCGGTGGATGTCTTCTTCGCCGGGGCCGACCCCGTTGTGCCGGACTTCATGGTGGTGCTGCCCGGCAGCCGCGCGAGGTTGGCGCCTCGCGGCATCGAGGGGCCACCCGATCTGCTGATCGAGGTCATCAGCCCATCGAACCGCACGCACGATACGGTGCGCAAGCGCGCGCTGTACGCGCGGGGCGGGGTGCGCGAATACTGGATCGTTGATCCGGAAGCGGGCTCCATCGAGATCATCGGCGCAGACGGCGATTTGTCACAGCGCGTGACGCTGGCCGATGGCGCCGCGCTGAGGCTGCGCTCGCCGCTCCTTGGGGAGCTGGCGACGGAGGCGGCGGCGCTCTTCCCCCGCGACGAGGAGGACTGAGGCGCGACGCCCTTTCCGCCTGAGCCGCAGGCGCCGGATTGCGCGCCGCGCCCCCGCGCGCTCACGGCGCCCGGGCACTGGAGGAGGCGGAGCGCGGGAGCCGCGACGAGGCAGGCTGAGGCGCGCGCCACCATGCCTCAGCCCGGCCCAGCGGCGACACCCCGGCGCCACTTGACAGCCTAGAGTAAATACTCTAATCTCCGCGCTAGAGCAATTACTCTAGCGCTGGTCAGGTTGTGCAAGGGGCCGCTCATGTCTACGCGCGAGCGCATCATCGATACCGCCGTCGCCCTGTTCAACGCGCAGGGCACGGCGGCGGTCTCCACCAACCACATCGCGCAGGGCGCCGGCATCAGCCCCGGCAATCTGTACTACCACTTCCGCAACAAGGAAGCGATCATCCGCGCCATCTACGCCCGCCTGCGTCCCATCTGGGAGGCGGCGGTCAGCGTGCCGCAAGACCGGCTGCCCACGCTGGCCGATCTGGAGCGGATCATCGACGATCACTTCCGCATCCTGTGGGAGTACCGCTTCTTCTACCGCGAGATGCCCGCCCTGCTGCGCCGCGATCCGGAGCTGCTAGCGGCGTACCACGAGGTGCGCGAGGCCGGGTTGGCGAATGTCGAGGGGCTGCTGCGTGTCTTCGCCATGGTCGGCGTGCTGAGCGTGCCCGATCCGGACACAACGCTGCCGGAGCTGGCTCGCATCATCTGGATTCTGGCCGATTTCTGGTTCCCCTTCGCGGAACTCGACCGCCTGAGTGGCGACGACGTCGACCTCGCCGAGGGGCGCGCGCTGATCCTGCGCGTGCTGGCGCCGTTCTACCCGGACGATTCGTAGCCGCCCGGGCCGGGCTGGCGTTCTCGCGCCCGGTCCCTGCCGCCATCCCCAACCCCACCGCTGTTTGCCCAATCGCACCCCGGGAGGATGCCCTATGTCCGCGCGCCTGTCCCTGCCCCGCCTGTTCGCCCCGCGCGCCACGCCGCGCCCGTTCGTTGTCCGGTGGCTGCCCACGTTTCTCGGGTTCCCGGCGGGCGGCACGCTCGCCATGCTGCTCACCGGCCCGGTCGATGCGCCGCTGCCCGCGCTATTGGGCGGGGCGCTAGCGGGCGCGGCCATCGGCGGCGCGCAGTGGCTGGCCCTGCGCGGCCGCCTGCCGCAAGCCGGGTGGTGGGTTCCCGCCACAGCGCTGGGACACGCGCTGGGCCTCGCCGCCGGGTCCGCGCTGGTTGGCTACCAGACTGGCCTCGCGCCGCTCGCCGTACAGGGCGCGGTGACCGGGCTGGCGCTGGGCATCGCGCAGGGGCTGACGCTGCGGCGCTCCCTGCCCGGCTGGCTGTGGTGGATGGCGGCCATGCCACTCCTCTGGGCCTTGGGGTGGATCGTCACCACCGCCGCCGGGGTGCAAGTGGAGCGGCAGTTCACCAACTTCGGCTCGCTGGGGGCCATTGCCGTCACCCTGCTGGGCGGGCTGCTGCTGGGCCGCCTGCTGCGTGATGCGCCGGGCCGACGCGTGACGGCGCCTGCCTGACGCCGGACCCGGCCCACCCATCGTGCCTCGAGCGCAGGCGAGAACGCTTGGCGTCAATTGCGCCCGGAGGCCCGAAACGCTGGAGAAGCCCTCACCCCCAGCCCCTCTCCCGGT
>JASGGF010000263.1:0-7560 GCA_047605145.1 Thermomicrobiales bacterium
CTGCCGCCGGGGGAGGGAGCGATGCAGCATCGTCGTCATGCCAGCACCTGCACAGCCATGCCCATGGGGGCCCACTCGTACATCCAGGCCGCCACATCCAGCGGCAGGTTGACGCAGCCGTGACTCATCGGCATCCCGAAATTGCTATGCCAGTAGGCGCCGTGCAGCGCGTCGCCCAGGTCGTTGAAGTACATGACGTTCGGAACATCGACCACGCGGTAGGGCTCGCCGCCGATGACGCCCTCCATCGTCTCCATGGGGAACTTGTTGTTCACCCAGAAGAGGCCGACCGGCGTGGGCGTGGCCGCCGTGCCGGTGCTGACGTAGGTGCTGCGCACCACCTGCCCGCCCTCGTACGCCCACAGCGCCTGCATGCTGAGCGAGACCACGACCGCCCGGCCATCGGTCGGGCTAGCGGGTGCGTGCTCCCACGCCGGAACCGGCCACGGGCTGGCGGCTGTGTCCGCCACCGGCGAGGCTGCCGGCGCGTCTTCGGCGCCCGCCAGCGCCGGGCGCAGCCCGGCCAGCGCAGCGGCTCCCAGTCCCAGCGTCTGCAACACGGCGCGCCGCGAGGCGCCCTGTATCAAGGTCTTCACGTGTCTTCCCCAGCTTCCCCGGAGCGCCTGGCGCTCCTCCATCGCCTGCGCCGGCATCAATGAGCCCGGCGCGTGTTCCCGGCGGCCACGCGGCAGCCGGACGGTGATGGCAAGCTGACTACAAGCGGAAGACCTGCAGCACCGAGCGGTGCTGGCCCGGCAACGAGAGGGACAAGGCCCACCGCCCGGGGCGCTGGTCAGCGCCCGCTGCGGCAAAACCAAACAGGTCTACAGGGAGATCGAGCGCAGCCGGCGCAAACCAGCGCCGGTCCAGCGAGGGGGCGAGGCGTTTGACGCCCGTGCAGTTGTGTGGCTGATTCTGGCCGGGCTCCGGCGCGTCGCCCTGCCACACAGGCGCCGGATCGAGCGCGCCGTCCGCCGCGGTGATAGCCGCGACGTTCCCCGCCGCGTCCACCGCCGGCGCCGCCACGAGCCCGTGGCAGAGCGACACCAGCAGAAACAGCGCGCTCAGCAGCAGCACCCGGTGGCTGGCGCAGGGAGCGTGGCGGCGTGATGTGGCGTACTGTCGGCTGGGCATGGCTGCGTGCGCCAGTTCGGCTCGGGCGAATCGCGCCGGGGCAGACGCGCTGCCATCGGCAGGGAGCCGGCGCGCGCCGGCTCCCTGCCCCTCATTCTAGCGATTGTGGCCGGTTCGTCCAGCCAAAGCGTGCCCACCGGACACGGGCAATACCCTAACGTACCCGGCGGGCGGCCATTTCGTGCCGGAGGCTCACCCGGCGCCGAGGGTTTCGGTCAGCGGCTCCGGGCGCGGCGGGGCGCTGGCAATAGTGACGTGGGCGCCGGTATCCGAGGCGGTGGAGACGGCGTGCATCACCTCCAGCACGTGGTACGCCAGCTCGCCGCTGGCGCGGTGCGGGGCGCCGCTGCGCAGCCCGGCGCACATATCCGCCAGCCCGACGCCCCGGCTGTTCGTGCCCCACGGCAGGGTGATCGGCAGCTCTTCCCACTCCGTTTCGCCGCCCCGGCGCAGGCGCACCGGACCGCCGAAGAGGTTCGGGTCCGGCACGCTGAGCGAGCCTTCAGACCCGTAGATTTCGAAGCGCGGCACGTTGGTGGACCAGACATCGAAGCTGGTCACCAGCGTGGCGATAGGCCCGGCGGCGAAATCGAGCACCCCCGCAAAGTGCGTCGGGGTGCCGACCGGGATGCGCTCGCCCGCCCGGTTCGGGTTGCCCAGCACCCGCTCGGCGAAGGAGGCGCGCGCCGAGCCGGTGACGCGGCGGATGGGGCCGAGCAGCGAGACCAGCGCGGTCAGGTAGTACGGGGCCATGTCGAGCATGGGGCCGCCGCCGGGCAGGTAGAAGAACTCCGGGTTCGGGTGCCAGCGGTCCGGCCCGCGGTCCAGATAGCAGGCGGTAGCCGCGACCGGCTCGCCAATCAGGCCCTCATCGATGGCGCGGCGGCAGGTCTGCCAACCGGCGCCGAGGAACGTATCCGGCGCGCACCCGACGCGCACGCCCTGCGCCGCCGCGTCGTTCAGCAGGCGGGCGGCATCGGCCAGCTCCACCGCCAGCGGCTTCTCGTTGTAGACGCTCTTGCCGGTGGCGATCGCCGCCTCCGCCACCTCAGCGTGCACCAGCGGCACCGTCAGGTTCAGCACCGCCTCGATTTCGGGACTGGCCAGCAGTTCGTCCACCGTTAGCGCGGTCACGCCGTAGGCGTCGGCGCGTTCCTGCGCGCGCTCCGGCAGCAGGTCGGCGACGGCGACGATCTCGTAGGGATCGAAGCGGGCGTCGTTCTTCAGGTAGATCTCGCTGATGTTGCCGCAGCCGATCAGGCCAACCTTGACTGGCGCATCGCTCATTCGGGCCTCCGTTTCGCAGGTCATCCACAGTGCTGCGCGCATTGTCCCATCACGGGCGTGGGCGGGCCGCCACCCTGCGTGCGAAGATCAGCGCATCACGTCATTTGGGGCGACGGGAGACCCCTCACCCCCAGCCCCTCTCCCCGTGCGCGGGGCGAGGGGAGCACGATGTGGTCGCGCGGGATCTTGCCGCACGAAAGCCCCTCGCCCTGCGCACAGGGAGCGGGGTTTGGGGTGAGGGTAAATCTCTCTGATGTCCACCACCGAACTTCCTATCAATCTGCATGACTACGAACAGGCCGCGCGCGAGCTCCTCGCGCCAATGGTGCACGGGTACATCACCGGCGGCTCCGATGATGAGGTGACCCTGCGCGCGAACCGCGAGGCGTTCGCGCAGTGGCGCTTCCTGCCGCGCATGCTGAGCGGGCTGCCGGCAGCCTCCACCGCCACCACCGTGCTGGGGCAGGAGGTCTCGATGCCGATCCTGATCTCCCCCTCCGGTATGCACCGGGTGGCGCACGATGAGGGCGAGCTGGCGACGGCGCGCGCCGCGAAGGCCGCCGGCACCATCTACACCATGAGCACCGCCGCCACCATCGCCATGGAAGAGGTCTCGCAGGAGGCCGGGGCGTGGTGGTTCCAGCTGTACATCCTGACCGACCGCGGCCTGACGAAAGCGCTGGTGGAGCGGGCCAAGGCGAACGGGGCCACCGCGCTGGTGGTGACGGTCGATGTGCCGGTGCTGGGGCGCCGCGAGGCGGACGAGCGCAACCGCTTCGAGCTGCCGCCGGGCCTGACGGTGGCGAACCTGCGCTCGCCGGACCACGCGCACATGCCGGCGGGCGCGACCGGCTCCGGCCTCGCCACCTTTGTGGGGGCGGCGTGGGACCCGCAGATCACGTGGGACGATCTGGACTGGCTGGCCGATATTTCCGGGTTGCCGGTGATCCCGAAGGGGATTCTGCACCCGCAGGACGCCGTCCTTGCGTTCGAGCACGGGGCGGCGGCGGTGCTGGTCTCCAACCATGGCGGCCGCCAGCTCGACGGCGCGGTGGCCTCGCTGGACGCGCTGCCGGCGGTGGTGGACGCCGCCGGCGACCGGGGCGAGATCTACATCGACGGCGGCTTCCGGCGCGGCACCGACGTACTGAAGGCGTTGGCGCTGGGCGCGCGGGCAGCGCTGATCGCGCGCCCGGTCTACTGGGGGCTCTCCGTGGCCGGGTCCACCGGGGTGCGCCACGTCCTTGATTTGTTGAAGGCCGAGCTGGCGCTGGACCTGCTGCTGTGCGGCCTTGGCTCCCCGGCGGAGGTGACGCGCGATCTGCTCGTGCCGGCAGGGCCGCTGCGGGGGTAGGGGCGCCATGGAAGCGGGGAGTCCTCACCCCCAACCTCTCTTCTGTGCATCGGGAGGGGGCTGGGGTAGGTAGACGGGTTCTGCGGCTTTATGACGCCGGAGAGCCCTCACCCCAACCCCTCTACCGATGCGCGGGAGAGGGGCTTTCTGCCCTGTGCAGCGTGACCCCTGCCGGCATGGTGGCGCCCGGAAGCCCGCCATGCCACCCGACCTGCTCCCCTCTCCCGCGCATCGGGAGAGGGGTTGGGGGTGAGGGCTTCTCGCCGTTTCGAGCGTTCCGAAGGCACTTCACAGCAAGCGTGAGAGACCTCGCTTTTTTGGCGTGAACCGACGAGGTCTCTCGACAAGCTCGAGACACGGGATTTTGCGCGTCCGCTCAAGCATCCCATTGAACGCCTTTGCAGGCGAACAGCAGCAGATGGAGGACAACATGGCGCGCGCAGCAGTCGCAGACAACCATCGATTGCAGCTCCGGGCAACCCCGGTCCAGAGGGCGCGGATCGCGCGGGCGGCCGCGTTGCAGCAGATGGACCTGACGCAGTTCGTGACCGGGGCGGCGCTGCGCGAGGCCGAGACGGTGATTGCTGAAGCAGCGGCGGTTCATGTATCCGGACGCGATTTCGCGCGCATTCAGGAGTTGCTGGAGCACCCGCCGGCGCCGAGCGCGCGTCTGCTGGCGGCGATCGCGGCGCTCCCTGACACCGTATGACGCTGCCGGCGTGGCGCGAAGCAGCGATTGCCAAGGGGCGCCGGCGGGAGTACGCAAGCTACGGCGCCGAGCCGCTCCGGAGCCGGCCGCTGCCCCTTGTGATGCCGCTCGCCACGTTCGCGGCGGATCTCAAGGCACGTGGGCTTCTCTGAGACGCCAAAGTCAGGTAGTTTCCCGCACGAACGCGCGGAGCAGTACCTGATGTCGTCTCGAGCTTGTCGAGAGACCTCGTCCGTCCTCTTCCGAGCGCCAACGACGAGATCCTTCGACTTCGCTCAGGATGACTCGATAGTTGCACGCCGCTCTAGCTCCCGGACGCGGGGAGAAGCGCAGCGTAGAGCAAACCGGTCACGCAGGATCTGCATGATGGCCAACCTGCCCACAGGCAACGTTACCTTTCTGTTCACGGACATTCAGGGCTCCACAAAGCTCTGGGAGCGCGACGCCGCCGTGATGCGCACGGCGGTGGAAGGGCACCTGGCGCTGCTGGGCGACGCCATCACTGCGCACGGCGGCGTCCACTTCAAAACCGTCGGCGACGCCGTGCAGGCCGCGTTCCACACCCCGGACGACGCGGTCGCCGCCGCCGTGGACGGGCAGCGCGCGCTGGCCGCCACCAGTTGGCCGGAAACCGGCTCGCTGCTGGTGCGCATGGCGATTCATCAAGGGCAGGCGGAGCCCGTGCGCGGCGACTACCTGGCGCCCTGCCTCAACCGGCTGGCCCGGCTGCTGGGCACGGGCTGGGGCGGCCAGGTGCTGCTGACCGACCTGGCGCGCGCGGCGGTGCGCACGTGGCCGGAGGGCGTCACCATCCGGGACCTGGGGCGGCATCGGCTACGCGACCTGTTGGAGCCGGAGCAGGTGGCGCAACTGGAGATCGCCGGGTTGCCGGCAGATTTCCCGCCGCTGAAGAGCCTGGAAGGGTTCCCCACCAACCTGCCACAGCAACCGAACGCCATCATCGGCCGGGAGGCGGAGATTGCCCAGGTGAGCGCGCTGCTCACCGAGCCCACGACCCGGCTGCTCACCATCACCGGCCCGGGCGGCGTCGGCAAGACGCGGCTGGCGACGCAGGTGGGCGCGGACCTGCTGGAGCAGTTCGTGGACGGCGTCTGGTTTATCGAGCTGGGCACGCTGACGGCGGCGGACCAACTGATGGCGCGGCTGGCGGCGGACCTCGGCATCCGCGAAGGCAGCGGGATGACGCTGGATGGCGCGATCACCGAGTATCTGAGGCCGCGCGCGATCCTGCTCATCCTGGACAACGTCGAGCACCTGCCGGGCGCCGCGCCGCTCATCCAGCGCCTCGGCGACGCCGCGCCGCAGTTGCGGGTACTGGCCACCAGCCGCCGCCCGCTCAACCTGCGGGCGGAGCGCACCTTCGCGCTGGCGCCGTTGCCAGTTCCCGGCCTGGCGCCCCGGCGAGGCGGCGTGCAGATGGAGGTGGTCGCGCAAACGCCGGCGGTCGCCCTGTTCCTCCAGTTCGCGCAGGCACGGGACGCCGACTTCTCGCTGACCCCGGCCAACGCGGCGCCGGTGGCGGCGATCTGCACCCGGCTCGATGGTCTGCCGCTGGCGATCGAGCTGGCGGCGGCGCAGGTGGTCGGCTTGACCCCCGCCGAGATTCTGGCGGAGCTGGACAACCGGTTCGACCTGCTCATCGGGGGCGCCGCCGACCTGCTGCCCCACCAGCAGACGCTCGAAGCCGCCATCGCCTGGAGCTACGACCTGCTCACGCCCGGCGAGCAGGCGCTCTTCCGCCGGCTGTCGGTGTTCCGGGGCGGCGCGGCGCGCCCCGCCATCGAAGCGGTGGCTCCGGCGGCGGGCGCACTCGGGGGCCGGCTGGCGCCGGCGCTCCTCTCGCTCACCGCCAACAACCTGCTCCGCCGCAGCGACGCCGGCGAGGGCGCGGAATCGCGGTACACGCTACTGGAGAGCCTGCGCCACTTCGGCGCAGACCGCCTGCGCGAGGCAGGGGAGGACGCGGCGACCGGTGCGGCGTTCGTGACCCATTTTGCGCATCTCGCCCGGGAGGCGGGCGCGCAACTGGCCGGCCCCGAGCAGCGAGGCTGGCTGGCCCGCCTGCGCGCGGACCAGGACAACCTGCACGCCGCGCTGGACGCCGCGCTCGCCGGGCGCGACTACGCCACCGCCGAGGAGCTGATCACCACACTCTGGCGCTACTGGCGGCTGCAGGGCTCCCTCTCGGAGGGGCGGAACTGGGTGGAGCGAGTCATCCGGCAAGGGGAGCGCGACGGCGCAGCGTTCGGGCCGCGCGTGTTCCTGGCCGCGGGCACGCTGGCGGACGAGAACGGGGATTACGCCGCCGCCCAGGCGTGGCTTGATCACGGGCTGGAGGTGGCGCGCGCGCGGGGGGACCGGCAGGCCGAGCTGACGATCCTGCACAACTCCGGCAACGTGGCGCTGGCGCTCGGTGATCACCGCCGCGCCGCCGGCCTCTTCACCCGCAGCCAGGACATCGCCCGCGAGATGGGCGATGCGTTGCGGGAGGCGCACGCCACCTTCAGCCTGGGCGCGGTGGCGCACCACCTCGACGATGTCGCGCTGGCCCGCGCGAGCTACGGCGGCGCGCTGGCGATCTGGGAGCGCGCAGGCGATGACCAGCGCGTGGCGGCGGCGCTGGCGAACCTGACCCTGTTGCTGGCGCCGTTGCCGGAGCACCGCGAGGAGGCGCAGCGCCACGGCGAGCGCTGCCTGGCGCTCTCCCGCGATCTGCAATTCGTGAATGGCACACAGGCCGCGCTGACCGGGCTGGGCTTCGTGGCCTACGGGGGCGGCGCGTACGGGAAGGCAATCGACGCCTTCACCCAGAGCCTGCAGCTCTGCCAGGAGATCGAGGACCCCAGCGGCGCCGCCACGGCGCAGGGCAACCTGGCGCTGGCCTACGCCGCGGCGGGGGACCCAGCGCAGGCGCTGCCGCTGGCGCAGGCGTGCTTGCGCGCCTTCCTCAATTTGCGCGATGCGGTGGGGATCGCCACAGCGCTGGAGACGCTGGCCCAGGCGTGGGGACACGCCGGCGAGCCCGAGGCGGCCGTGGCGGCGCACGCTGCCGCCG
>JASGGF010000264.1:0-7512 GCA_047605145.1 Thermomicrobiales bacterium
ATCTCGATCTGCCGGAGCTGCGCTTTGCCGTTCTGCCCGGCCTGCTCCGGGCCGGGATCGCCGCCGCGCCGGCCACCGGCGCCTCGCTGCGCGAGACCCTCGGCCTGGGCGTCGCCATCAACCGCTACGCAGCCGTCTAGAGGAGCACACACCATGAGCGAATCACCATGCCAGATCCAGTTTGGCGTCTTCTTTCAGGGAGTCAATTTCAGCACCGTCTGGCACTGGCCGGAAAGCGGCTCCCAGACCGACTTCGAGTCGTTCCGCCGCATGGCGCAGACCGCCGAGCGCGGGCTCTTCTCCGCCTTCTTTCTGGGCGAGGGCCTGCGGCTGCGGGAACACTTCGGCAAGATCCACGACCTCGATGTCGTCGGCCGCCACGACGCCATGACCCTGCTGGCCGCGCTGGCTGGGCTGACGAAGAACATCGGCCTTGCCGCGACCCTCTCGTGCACCTACAACGACCCGGCGGACCTCGCCTACCGCCTCGCCAGCCTCAACCTGCTCTCCGATGGCCGCGCGGCCTGGAACATGGTCACCACCCACAACGCCTGGACCGGCGAGAACTTCCGGCGTGGCGGCTACCTCGATCAGTCCGACCGCTACACCCACGCCGAGGTCTTCGTGAAGGCCGTCTTCAGCATCTGGGACGCCTGGAACGGCGAGATTGCGGCGCGCACCGATGCCCCGGCCTGGTCCACCGCCGATCCGAAGTTCCGCCTCAACGACGACTACTACGACATCCGCGTCACGCGCGCCCTGCCGCCCGTGCCCGGCGGGCGGCCGGTCACCTTCCAGGCGGGAGACTCCGCCGAAGGTCGCGAGTTCGCCGTGCGCAACGCCAACGTCATCTTCTCCGCGCACCCGGAGATCCAGGACGCCCTCACCTTCGCCACCGACATCCGCGCCCGTTCGCGGGCGGCGGGCCGCGCCGAGCGCGACCTGAAGACCTTCCCCGGCCAGAGCTTCATCATCGCCAGCACAGAGAAGGAAGCGCGGGAGAAGGCGGAGCACGTCGCCCGCTCTCAGGTGACGCCGGAAACGGCGGTCAAGTACCTCGAGAACTTCTGGGGGCGCGATCTGAGCGAGTTCGACCCGGACGGCCCCTTCCCCGATGTCGACCCCGTCGTACAGACGACCGGCTCCACGCGCGGCTCCGGCTTCCAGAACCACAAGTCGCTCGAGCTGGCGCAGCAGTGGCGCGCCATTGCCGAGGAGCGGCAGTTCTCCCTGCGCGATTTCGTCATTTACCAGACCGGGCAGGGCATCGGGCGGGGGCTGGTCGGCTCGCCCATCTCCATCGCCGATGAGATCCAGCAGTACGTCGATCTCGGCGCGGTGGATGGCTTCAACATCACCCCGTGGCTGGTGCCGGGCGGCCTGGACGACATCGTTAACGACCTGATTCCCGAGTTGCAGAACCGGGGTCTCTACCGCACGGAATACCCTGAGGGCACGTTGCGCGACATCTTCGGCATCCCCGCTGACTCCCCATCCTTCGCGCCGGTCGAGGCGAAAGAGGAAGTTGGCGAACTGGTCGCGGTGGCCTCCTGACCATGGGGCTCATCCGCGAGGCGGGCTTCATCACCGCCGGCAACTACCCGGACCACGACCCTGCCGGCGGCCTCGAAGCGCAGTTGCAGCTCTTCGAATTCGGCGAGCAACTCGGCTACGACACTGCCGGCGTGCGGGAGCGGCACCTGGAGCACGGCGTCTCGTCAGCAGCGACCTTCCTCGCGGCGGCCACGCAGCGCACCCGCACCATAACCCTGGAGAGCGACGTCTTCCCGCTCGGCTTCGACAACCCGTTCCGCGTCGCCGAGGAGGTCGCCACCATCGCGGCGCTGGCCCCCGGCCGCTTCAACATCGGCATCAGCGTCTCCGCCCCGCACGCCGATCTGCTGGAACCGCTCGCCGTGCCGGCGGCGGAGAACGGCCACGACCGCTACGCTCGCGCCGAGAAGTTCCTCGCCGCCCTGCGCAGCGACTCGCTCGGCGAGCCGGGCGCGACCATCGACACGCCGGACGGCCCCCAGATCCCCCGCATCCAGCCGGTGATCCCCGGCATCGTGGACGACGTCTGGTACGGCGGCGGCTCGGACACCTCGATCTGCTGGGCGGCGCGCAAGGGCCTGAGCCTGCTGCTCGGTAATCTGACGTACGGCGGGGATCACTACGCCAACTTCCGCGAGGCGCGGCTAGCGCAGCTCGACCTGTACGCGCGGGAGTTCACCGGCAAGCCGCAGAACCGGCGGCTGGGCGTGGAGCGGGTCATCGTCCCGCTCGACGGCGCGGACGAGGCGACGCGGCAGAAGTACCGCGACTTCAAGGCCGGCCGCGACCCGCGCACCCTGAAGCCATTCGGCCCGCAGCACATCCTCGCAGAACCCGATCTGGTCGGGTTCGCCGACGAGATCGTGGAGGACATCCTGAACGACCCGGTCTTCGACGGCGAGACGCGCCTGCGCATCGCCCTGCCCTACAGCCTGCAACCGGGCGAATACCGGCAGATCCTGCAAGACATCGCCGAGCGCGTCCTGCCGCAGGTCGGCTGGACACCCCGCGCGGCTTGATGCGGTTCATGGCAACGCCGCCGACACCGGCCCCGGCGTCGCAATCTGACCAGACACCCCCAAGGACACCAGCATGACCAGCCACCACGACATTGACCAACTCGACAACCTGATCTGGCACGCCCTGACCACGCGGCAGGCGCCGCTCGCCATCGTCAACGGCGCGGCCCGGCAGTTCCCGGCGGACGTGGCGCCGTTCGTGGCGATGGAGCACCCGTCCATCGCGGCTTACCACGATCTGGCGGAACTGGTGGCCGGAACGGACCGCGCCGTGCTCTTCACGGCGGAGCGCCTCACGCCGCCGCCGGACCTGCTGGCTGTGACCTTCGAAATCCCGCTCACGCAAATGATCGCCACGCACGTCGGGCCGCCCGCCGGCACGCTCGATGTCATTGAACTCGGCCCGGCGGATGTGCCCGAGATGATCGCGCTGGTGGAACTGACCCAGCCGGGGCCGTACAAGCAGCGCACCATCCGGCTGGGCCGCTACATCGGCGTCCGCCGTGAGGGCAAGCTTGTGGCCATGGCCGGCGAGCGCCTGAAACCAGAGGGTTTCACCGAAATCAGCGCCGTCTGCACGCACCCGGACTGGCGCAACCACGGCTTCGCCTCCGAGCTGGTCTCGCTGATGGTGCAGCACATCCGGGAGGCCGGCGACACCCCGATCCTGCACACCGGCAGCCACAACTCGCCCGCCATCTCCGTCTACGACAAGCTCGGCTTCACCCTGCGCCGCGAACTGTGGGTCTCCGCCGTGGAACTCGTGAGCGCCGACGCGCTTGCGAAGCCAGAGCTCGTCTCCGGGCGGGCCTGAGCGCGTCTCCAGCCGGAAACGGCATCCAGAACAGGCAGCAGTGTAGGGCGTGCTACGATTTCCTTCTTTACTGATCGTTCACGTAGCTGGTGGCGCCATGGATGCAACCGCTTTCGACCGCATCACCCGGCATCTCGGACTCCCACACTCGCGGCGCGTCGCGCTCCAGGCCAGTGGCCTGGGGCTGGCGGTCGCGTTGATGCGCCAGGCAGCACGCGGAATGCCTGCTGGACCCGGCAGCGAGCCCGTACCCACGACCAGGTTCGCGCCCAGCGCGGCGGCGGGCACGCCGGCGCCGTGCCCCGCCGGATCAGAGACCGAACTTGCCGTTGACGGCGCCTGGCTGTGTCGCCAGCAGTACGCACTGTGCACGACCGCGCCGTGCGAGCGCTCAACAAGCGACCCAACCATGGCCTCCTGCCGCTGCGTCGTCCTGGATGGCTATTCCATGGGGTACACCACCTGTCAGGAGCGCGCCCTGACCGGCAAGAAACTGGTCTCGACCTTCTCCACGCAAAACGTCACCAGCGCGTTTGGCGTGCTCTCCTGCCCGGAGAACGTGCCCTGGGCGAATTGCGTCGATATGCCCTGTGAGATCGATCCGCTTGACCCGGCGCTCGCGACATGCCATTGCCAGGTCGTGGAGCAAGGCCCCTCCTTCACGTTCGGAGGTGGGTGCGATGCCAGCATGTGCTCGGCGGTGATCTGGTCTGGCGCCGCCCCTCCGGGCGTCACGCAGTATGCGGAAGCGATGCGCTGCGTCGACCAAACGGTCAACTTCCCGGCAACCTGCCCGAGCGCAACACCGGTCGCCTCCCCCGGCGCAACGCCAATAAGCGCCTGATCCCTCCGGGCCGCGAGCCACGGCACGGTCGCGATGGTGGGCGGCGGTCTGCACGCATTGCCAAGGTGAACGTCCAGATGGGCGCGTAATCAGGCAGCCCGGGTATGATCGCGCGGCGTAACAACCATGGAGGGTCATCAATGCGCCGCATGCTCGTGTTGGCAGGAAGTCTCGCCCTGCTCCTTGCCGCCACCGGATGCGGCAGCGCGGATCTGTCCGGCGATGCCGGGGGCTCCCTGGCCGTCGCGGGAATTGGCCCCGCCCCCAGGGCAGACGATGAGGCGGGCTACACCGTGAAGTACACCAACTCCACGGATCAGGCCGTCACCAACCCGCAGTTCCACACGGTCATCCGGCAAGGCGGGCTGGATTTCCTTTGCTACGGCTACCAGGACCCTGCCACGAATGAAACCCTGCTGCAGACCGACGCGGAGGCGCACCCGCTCACGATTCCGGCAGGGCAGGATCTGCAGGTGACCATCTACTGCAAGATCCCGGCGGACTTCGCCCTGGACTCCCCGGAGGTGATTCAGCGCCCCTGATGCGCGCCAACCAACGCGGGCGATTGCTTCACGCCGCTCTGGCGCGCCGCGGTTGGCGGGCCAACAGCGCAATGGAGGCGAGCAAGAGGACGCCCCCGGCGATGCCCAGCGGCGTGAGCGCTTCCGAGAACAGCGCCCACGCCAACACCGCCGCCGTCAGGGGTTCGACCAGCGTCAGGATGCTCGCGGTCGAGGCCGGCAGCGAGCGCAGCCCGCGCTGGTACATCACGTAGGCCAGCGCCGACGGCGCCACGCCGAGGTAGAGCACCAGCGCCCACCCCACCAGCGGCTGATCGAGCGAGAACCCCCGCCCCATGGCGACCGGCGCGAAGGCGATGGCCCCGGCCGGGAAAGCGATGGCCAGCGGCAGCAGCGCATCGTGCCGCCCGGCAATCCGCCGTCCCCCGAGCGCGTGAGCCGCCACCCCCGCCGCGCACCCCAGCGCCAGCAGCATCCCGGCCAGCATCACCCCGCCTTCCGCCACGACCGGCGGCGATCCGACCAGCAGCGCGGTCCCAAGCAGCGCGCCGCCGAGGGCCACGAGCCCTGTCCGCGTGAGACGCTCGCCCAGGAAGAGCGCCGACACCACCGCGACCAGCGCGGGAGGCACACACAGGGAAATGAGCGTGGCGGTCGTCACCCCGATGCGGTTGACCGCCGCCAGGTAACACCACTGGTAGACGATGATGATGACGCCGATCAACGCCATGAGCGCCAGATCGCTGCGCGAGGATCGCCGGATCCCCGTGCGCAACGTCGGGCCGGCCATGACCAGGCACGCCACCGACGCCACCAGCGTCCGCAGCCAGTTCAGGGACACCGCATCCAGCGTCGTCAGCGTGAAGACGTACTTGGCGGCGATGCCGATGGTGCCCCAGATCACGCCCGTGCCCAGCACCAGCGCAAAGGCCCGGCGCACATCCGCCTCGTTCCGGCCCTCACCCACCCCTGCGCCCCCGGCCATCGCGGCCCGTCAACCACCTACCCAGCGACCGTGCATTATGCGGTCATCGTGAGCGCTATGGGCGGTCACCGGGCAATCGGGCGCGGCCGGCTCGCAGCCAGCGCATACGCGACGACGCGGGCCCGCTTGCGCGGGGCTCGCGTCGTCCAGACTGGCGTTAGGAGGCCGCGCGCGTCAGGCTGCGCAGCGGGTGGTACGAACTGAGGTACAGTGGGTTCCAGCCGAACCCGTTGATGTCCTTGCGCAGCACCGTGTACCACAGCTGCTGGCCGTAGTAGATAGCGGGCGGGTCCTGCTCGGTCAGGATGTTCTGGGCTTCCTTCATGATCGTGTCGAGCTCCGCCTCTTCCGTGTACACCGCCGCCTGCACCATCAGCTCCTCGAAGCGCGGGTTCACCCAACGGCTGGCGTTGCCGCCGCCGATGGAGGCCTCCACAAAGCTCGGGTACAGCTGGTTGTACGGGTCGTTGTAGTCCGGCCACCAGCCCCGGCCGCCGAAGAAATGCGGCAGCGTCTCCGGGTCGGCATCGCTGTAGACCATGTCCGAAACCGTGGCCGGATCGATGGCGAGGATCTCCAGGGTGATGCCAATTTCCTGCAGGTTCGCCTGGAACAACTGCGCCACGACCTCCTCGACCGCGTTGCCGGATTCCAGCACGTACTCGAAGGTATCGCCTTCGTTGACGCCAGCCGCCTGCAGCAACTCCTTCGCCTTCGGCAGATCGGTCTGGTACAGGAAGATCTCCGGGTCGTAGCCGCGCACCGTTGTCGGCACCGGGCCGGAGCGCTTCAGCAGCCCCTTGTACGCGCCATCCACGACATCGTCGTACGGGAAGGCGTAGCTGAAGCCGATCCGCGCCTCCCGGGAGAGCTTCAGCGCGTTCATGGCCACCCAGCTCGCCAGTGTGGAGTCGTAGATCTCGACGTTGAGGTCGGGGTGCTGCTTCAGCGATTCCAGCGACTCCGGGGAGAGGTTCTGGGTCGTGGCGTCAATCCCCCCCTGCTCGATCAGTTGCTGCCGCACCGTAATTTCCGGCACGAACCGCAACACGACCTCGGTGAACTGATCGGCGTCCCAACCGTCCCGATACCCCTCGAACCGCTCCAGCACGATCCGCTCGGTCGGCGAATACTCTTTCAGCACAAACGGCCCGCTGCCCGCCACGTTCGTGGCGTAGAACTCATGCGCCCAGGGATCGTCCTCGGTTGCGTTCTCCTGCACGTAGCGCGGGTTCACCACCCACGTGCCAAACGCCCCGGCCAATGCCGAGAGCAGCAGAGGCTGCGGCCGCTCCAGATGGAAGGTCAGCGTGCGGTCGTCGAGCACCTCGATCTGGTCGGCCGTGGCAATGAAACGCGTCAGCACGTTGGAAATGCTCTGGCCAAGGCCGATGCACCGGGCGTAGGCATCGTGCACCGACTGGGCCGTCAGCGCATCGCCGTCGTGGAACAGGATGCCTTCGTGCAGGGTGAAGGTGTAGGCCGTGCCATCGGCATTGCGTTCCCAGCGCTCCGCCAGCGCGGGGGCGAACTCGCTGGTGCTGTTGCCGGCGTACTGGATGAGGTTCTCGTACGTTGCGAGGTGAATGCCGCCAGCGCCCTCGTTGTAATACCAGTACGGGTCCAGATCGGGAATCGCATCGTCCCGCACGAACGTAAACCGTTGCGGCTCCGTCTGGTTGACGCGCGACGCTGGCGCCACGGCGCTCCCCGGCGCGGCTCCGGCGCCGTGCACGCCAAGCAGCGCGGCCACGGCCGGCGCCGCCAACCCAAGG
>JASGGF010000265.1:0-7493 GCA_047605145.1 Thermomicrobiales bacterium
AAGCCGCCCATTCCTCAATACCTACCCCAGTCAGCCGATGCGCGGGAGAGGGGAGTCGGTCGGAGGTATCGGGGCAAACTGGGGCTTCAAGGCCAGTTTGCCCCAGATCACCATTCACTTCGCCACCGTAAGCCCCTCGCCCTTCGCAAAGGGAGAGGGGTTGGGGTGAGGGTTCGTCGGGGGTGAGCGAGACCTACGCCTCGACCTCCAACAGTTCCGCCTCAGGCGCCGTCTTTTGCACGCTCTTCAGCGCCCGCTGCACGTTGGAGCGGCTGGCATAGGCCTCGCCGGAGTCCGCGAAGATCTCGCCGTTGCCAGCGCGGATGCGCCAGCGGTGGCCGCCGCCCTTGTCCTGGTAGATCTCGACCTCGCCATCCCAGGCGCGCACCAGCGCGATGCCGTGCTCGCAGGAGGCTTTCGCGGAATACCCCTCGCCGGAGTCCGCGATGATCTTGCGGTTGCGGGAGCGCAACCGCCAGCGGTATTCGCCGCGCTTGTCCTGATACAGCTGGAATGTGCCCATAGCCCGGTCCTCCTGTGACGCGCCGTTGACGGCAGAGGTAGACCGGGCCATTGTATCGCTGGCAACAGCCGCGCGGGCGGCTACTCCACGATCTCGATCACCTGCATCATGCCCAATTCCTCGTGGTTCATCATGTGGCAGTGCAGCACCGTCTTGCCGGTGTAATCGAGAAAGCGGCTACGGAAGGTGACGCTGCCGCCGTGCGGCACAATCACGGTGTCCAGCCAGATCGGCTCCACCGCCTCGCCGTTCACCTTCACCACCTGGAACGGGTTCACGTGGACGTGGAAGACGTGGTCGTTGTGCTCGTCCGTGCTGGTGACGGTCCACTCCTCGACCGCGCCCAGCTTGATGGTTTGCCCCACCACGCTCGCGTCGAAGAGCTGGTTGTCCACCAGGAACGCGAACTCGCGCCAGTGCCCGGCGGCGTCCACCTCCGGCGCGTGACGGGAGAACAGGATCTCGCGCGTGCCGGTAATCTCGTCGTCGGTGATGTCCGCAAAGGGCGCCGGCGGTAGTGAGCCGGGCAGCGCCATCTCCACCGGGTCGCCCTCCACGATGATGTGGGCGATGGGGCCCTCCGGCGCGTCGTAGCCCTGGAAGTAGGGGAGCGCCTGCAGCAGGTACTCGCCCGGCTCCCCGGCCTGCACCAGCACATCGACGCGCTGCCCCGGCGCGAACAGGATTGCCTCCGGCGGCGCCTCGCCCACGCTGGCGGGCTGGGTGATGCCTACGCCGCCACCGACCGCCGGCCGGCGGATGCCATCCCGCGCAATCGGCAGCAACTGATGGCCATCCAGCGACATCAGGATGTCGTCCTGATAGCCCGCGTGCAGGATGCGCCAGCGCTGCACCTCGCCCGGCTGCATACGGATGATCGGCTCGCGCTGGCCGTTGATGGTGAAGAAGCGGGTGGCGCCTTCGGGGAAGACCGTCTCGAAGCCCTCCACCTGGCGGTGCTCATCGAACACCACCTGGTTCACCAGCAGCACGCGCTCGGCCGCGTTCGCGATCTCCGGCACATCCGCGAAATCGCCCTCGATGACGATGGCGCCCGCCATGCCGCCCGCGATCTGGATATCGGCGGAGCCGTGGTTGTGCGGGTGGTACCAGTAGGTGCCGCTGGGGTGATCGTCCGGCAGGTCGATCTCGATGTCGTACTGCCCGCCCGGCTCGAACACACGGAAGATGTTGTCGGAAATGCCTTCCGGGCTGACGTGCGCGCCGTGGAAGTGGAAGTTCGTGGAATTCAGGTGGTGCGGCAGGTCTTCATCGGCGGGCATCTCGTCCCGGTTGGCGGGCAGCATGTTGCTGAAGGCGATCTTCAGCGCGTCGCCCGGCTGCAGGCGCAGCGTGGGGCCGGGGATCATGCCGTCGTAGCTGCGCATGGAAAGCTGATAGCCGCCAGTGTCTTTCCACGTGTACTGCGCGTGCAGTTCCGTCTCTAGCACGCCATTGGCGGAGCGGCGCTCCTCTGGCTCCACCAGCTCGGCGGATTCCCACGGCGAGGGGCCGGGGATCAGCCCGGCGAGGTCGCCGGCCTCATGGGCATCGTGGCTGGGCACGGGGGTGCCATCGGCGGCGGCTCGCGGCATGCGGGCGGCGCCGGCGAGCAGGAGCGAACCACCAGCGGCCAGGCTGCCGGCCAGGACGCGGCGACGAGAGACGGACGACATCGTCGAAAACCCCTTCATTACTTGATCAGCAAGGCCGGCGGGAACCGCGAGAAGATGACCATCATCAGGACATACAGGGCGACCAGCACCACGATGCCGATCAGGTTCTGGCGGGACGTATCCTCGCCAGCGGGCTTCAGCCACCAGTTGAAGCGGTTGCTGACCCACGGCACCACGTAGGTCAACAGCAGCACGCCGACCACGTTGCCGACAAAGAGCGAGGCCCAGAAGGGCATCCCGAACGTGCCCATCAGGAACGGGGTCTGCACGAAGAACCCGAACAGGAACACGATCGGGTAGAGCCCCAGCAGCACCAGCATGTTCATTTTCCACACCGGCGCCGCGCCGGTGGCGCCCTGCAGCGGGAACCACTGGCCGAACGCCGAGCGCACAGTGCGGGTGTGCGTTTCCGTGAAGATGCCGCTTCCCTCGTCGAGGATGCGCTGGCGCTCGGGAGAGGTCAGCCAGGCGTTCAGATGCTCCTCGTTGTCGAACTGGATGACGGTCAGCCAGTCATCCTGCACGCCCGGCACGGGCGGCGTGATCTTGAAGCCCTGAAAGCCGGCGTAGCGGGCCTGCGCCGCGTTGATGCGCCCGTTCCAGGCCCGGAACGCGGTTTCCTTTTCCGGGGGGACCCGCGTAGAAATGACCAGTGACACCGCGCTGCTGGCAGGCTGCGGGTCGCTCTCGATAAGGTGGATGTCGTCGGCGCCGACCAGCCACGGGCGCGAGGTCACGAGCAGTTGCTGCCGCTCCGGCGAACTGAGCCACGCCTGCGCCGCCGTGTTGCTGGTGAAACGCTGCATGATGACCCAATCCGGCTGGACGGGCGGCGAGGGAGGCAGCACTTCGCTAGAGATGTACCCCGGAAATGCGCTGACCGCTTGCGTGATGGTGGGTTGCCAACGCGCGAAATCATCGGTGTGCTCCGGCAGCACCCGCGTTTCTGTAACGATGGTCGTCGTCACCCCGGAATCTGGCACAGTGGCCGACGTGGCGGTCATGGGCTCCCCCCGCGGCACGCTGTAGCCGCGCGTCATCTGCGACGTTGCAACCTATGGTATTGCGCCCGGCCCATTTGTAGAATGGCTTCGTAAATTGTCAAGCTCGGTGTTCGAGGGATTGGGACTTGCGCATGCAATGTGCAGGGTGTAGTCTCCAGCGTAGTTTGACATAGTGCGGTAGTTCTGCGGCGAGACCATGTGGGTCTTGGCGTTCGGTCTGGTGTGCAGTCCGACGTATCTGGCATCGAGGGCCGGCTGCATCGAGGAGGCTCGAGGATGAATCTCAACACCGTGCAGGAGTTGCGCGGGGCTCGGGCAGTCGAGCAGCCGGATTTCGTCTGGCGCGAGGGCGACAGCTGGCTGGCGGGCGGCACGTGGCTCTACTCCGAGCCGCAGGTGGGCATCCGCCGCCTGTTCGACCTGCGCGACTTCGGTTGGGAGCCGGTGGAAGCCAGCGCCGAGGGCCTGCGGGTAGCCGCCACCTGCCGCATCATCGAGTTGTACAGCTTCGACGCCCCCGCCGAGTGGCGCGCCGCCCCCATGATCGGCGAGTGCTGCCGCGCCTTCCTCGCCTCCTTCAAGATCTGGAACGAGGCCACCGTCGGCGGCAACATCTGCATGTCGCTGCCGGCCAGCCCCATGGTCTCGCTGGCGGCCAGCCTCGAGGCGGTCTACACCATCCGCGCCATGGACGGCAGCGAGCGGCAGGTTCCGGCGGTCGAGTTCACGCTCGGCCCCCACGAGACTGCCCTGCAACCCGGCGACCTGCTGCGCTCCATCGACTTCCCGGCGGAGGTGCTGCGCCGCCGCGCCGCCTTCCGCCGCTCCACGCTGACGCACATGGGGCGCTCCACCGCGTTGATCGTCGGCACGAACAGCAGCCCGGATGAGCCGTTCGTGCTCACCATCAGCGCCGCCACGCCGAAGCCGATCCAGCTCAGCTTCCCCACGCTGCCGGAGGCCGCCGCGTTGCGCGACGCCCTGCGCGCCGCGATCCCCGAGGGCGCGTGGTTCGATGATGTCCACGGGTCGCCGGCCTACCGCCAGCACATGACCGAGTACTACGCCGAGCAGATTCGCGCGGAACTGGCCGGAGGGGCCTCATGACCTACCACGTCAACGGCCGCACCTTCTCCGAAGAGCCGTTTGCCGGGCAGTGCCTGCGCACCTTCCTGCGGGATCTTGGCTGCTTCGGCGTCAAGAAGGGGTGCGATCAGGGGGATTGCGGCGCCTGCACCGTCTGGGTGGAGGGCAAGCCGGTGCACAGCTGCCTGATGCCCGCCGCCCGCGCGCAGGGGAAGCACGTCACCACCATCGAAGGGCTGGCGCAGGGCGAGGCGCTGCACCCGATGCAGCAGCAATTCCTGCACGCGCAGGGCTTCCAGTGCGGGTTCTGCACGGCGGGCATGATCATGACCGCCGCTTCGCTCTCGGAAGATGACATCGCGAACGACCTGCCCCGCCACCTCAAGGGAAACCTCTGCCGCTGCACGGGCTACCACGCCATCGAGGACGCCATCCACGGCGTGCAGACGGTGGAGCACGACGCGCCGGGCTGCTCGGCGGGGACGGGTGTGGGCGCGCCAGCGGGGCCGCTGGTGGTGACCGGTCACGCCCGCTACACCATGGATACCGCCATGCCGGGGATGCTGCACCTGAAGGTGGTGCGCTCCCCGTACGCGCACGCCAGAGTGCTCTCCATCGACACCAGCAAGGCGAAGGCCGTGCCGGGCGTGCGCGGGGTCTACACGTGGGAGGATGTCCCACGCCGCCTGTACACCACTTCCATCCACGAGGATTTCCGCGTCGATCCTAACGACACCTACATGCTTGATAACGTGGCCCGCTTCGTGGGCCAGCGCATGGTGGCCGTGGTGGCGGATACGGACGCCGCTGCTGAAGAGGGCTGCCGGCAGGTCGTGATCGAGTGGGAGGAACTGCCCGCCGTCTTCGATCCCGAGGAGGCGATGCAGGCCGGCGCGCCGAGTGTGCATGCGAGGGGCGAGGACGCCTTCATCCGCCACCCGGAAAAGAACATCCTGATCGATGTCCACGGCAACATCGGCGACGTGGACGCCGCCTTCGCCAGCGCGGATATCGTGCACGAGGCGACCTACAACACGCACCGTGGGCAGCACGCCCACCTCGAAACGCACGGCTCCATCGCGTGGGTGGACGAGCAGGGGCGGCTGAATATCCGCACCAGTTCGCAGTCGCCGTTCATCTGCCGCGACAAGATCGCCTACCTGTTCGGCCTCGGCCTGCCGGATGTGCGCGTGTTCTGCGAGCGCATGGGCGGCGGTTTCGGCGGCAAGCAGGAGGTGCTGACCGAAGACCTCTGCACGCTGGCCGCGCTGGACACCGGCCGCCCGGTGCAGTGGGAGTTCACCCGCGAGGAGCAGTTCATCGGCAGCACCTACCGCCACCCCATGAAGGTGACGGTCAAGCTGGGCGCGACGAAGGATGGCATCCTGACCGGGATGCAACTGCGCATCGTCTCCAACACCGGCGCCTACGGCAACCACGGCGGCGAGACGCTGTACCACGCCTGCAGCGAGTGCATCGGGCTGTACCGCTGCCCGAACAAGAAGATCGACGCCTACGCGGTCTACACCAACACCGTGCCCTCCGGCGCCATTCGCGGCTACGGCCTGACCCAGACCGTCTTCGCGGTGGAGAGCGCGCTGGATGAGCTGGCGCGGGCGCTGGACATGGATCCGTTCGAGCTGCGGCAGATGAACGTGGTCGTGCCGGGCGATCCCATGCTCTCGCTGGGCGAGGAGATCAGCGACGCCGAGATCGGCTCCTACGGCCTCGATGAGTGCAAGAGCGCCGTCGAGGAGGCGCTGGCGCGCGGCAACGGCGTGGGGGCTCCGGGGCCGGAGTGGCTGGTGGGCACGGGTATCGCCTACGCGATGCACGACGCCGCCCCGCCGACGGAGCACCGCTCCAACGCCGCCATCGAGCTGCTGGAGGACGGCTGCTACGAGCTGGCCACCGGCACCGCCGAGTTCGGCAACGGCACCACCACGCAGCACGTCCAGATCGTGGCCAGCACCCTGGGCACGACCGCTGAACGCATCCGCGTCATTCAGTCCGACACCGACCGCGTCGGCTACGACACCGGAGCCTTCGCCTCTACCGGCACCTTCGTGGCCGGCAAGGCGGTCTGGCTGACGGCGGAGGCCCTGCGCGAGCGCATCCTTGGGTTTGCGGCGCAGGTGATGGGCGTGGAGCCGGGCGACTGCCGCATGGACAACGACGGCGTGATCTGCGGCGAGGGCCGCGTGACGCTGGTGGACCTGTGGCAGACCGCGCGCGAGCGCGGGGTGCAGCTGGGGCTGGCGCGCAAGGCGTACGGTTCGCCACGCAGCGTGGCCTTCAATGTCCACGGCTTCCGCATCGCGGTGCACCCGGTCAGCGGCGAGATCCAGATCCTGCAGAGTGTGCACGCCGCCGATGCCGGCACGGTCATCAACCCGATGCAGTTGCGCGGGCAGGTGGAAGGCGCGGTGGCGCAGGGGATCGGCTGGGCGCTGTACGAGCGGATCGTGCTCGATGACACCGGCAAGATCGTCAACCCGGCGTTCCGCAACTACCGCATCCCGGCCTACGCGGATATCCCGCGCACGGAGATCTTTTTCGCCGATACGCACGACAGCATCGGGCCGATGGGCGCCAAGGGGATGGGCGAGTGCCCGATTAACCCGGTGGCCCCGGCGCTGGCGAACGCGCTGGCGGACGCCACCGGCATCCGCTTCCGCGATATGCCGTTTCGCCCGGACCTGATCTACAAGCCGATCTACGAAAAGTTCGGCGCTGCCGCCGATTGAGTCCCGGGCATCGCGCGCTCAGGCAGCGTGCGCGCCGGCGGGCATCCTGAGCGTGTCGTACGGTTCCGGTTCCGGCGTCCTCCCGATGCCGGAACCGGTTCACACGGCACGCTCGTTCTTGTATCTGGGACCGGATATCGGCGCAGCGTTGTAGGCCAGAGGCGATCAGGCTTCCATGGAGAGCAGTGCGACAACCGCCACCGGCGCGATCAATCTCGGAGCGGCCGCGTACCGGGACGGACACCCCGAGGAGGCGCGCGCTCTCTTTGTGCGTGCGCTGCTCATGGACCCGGAGAACGAGCGCGGCTGGCTCTGGCTGGCGACGGTAGCGACCGACCCCGCCGAGCAACGCTACTGCCTGACCCGCGCGCTGGAGATCAACCCGGAAACCAGCGGCCTGCGCCGCAGCGCCCTGCTGGGCCACGGCCCGGAGAGCGTGCCGCCGGAGCTGATCGAG
>JASGGF010000266.1:0-7481 GCA_047605145.1 Thermomicrobiales bacterium
CCACGACGCTGCGCATGATCGCCGGCTTCGTCAACCCGACCGAGGGGAGCATTCTCATTGGCGGGCAGGACTTCACGAACCTGCCGCCGGAGAAGCGGGCCATCGGCATCGTGTTCCAGAACTACGCCATCTTTCCGCACATGGATGTGTTCAACAACATCGCCTACGGGCTGAAGGTGCGCAAGGTTCCGGCGTCCGAGATCACCGACCGGGTGCGCAGCGTGCTGGCTACCGTCGGGCTGAGCGGCTACGAGCAGCGCTTCCAGCGGGAGCTGAGCGGCGGTGAGCAACAGCGCGTGGCGCTGGCGCGGGTGCTGGTCATCGAGCCGCGCATCCTGCTGCTGGACGAGCCGCTGAGCGCGCTGGACAAGAAGCTGCGCGAAGAGATGAAATACTGGATCAAGGGGCTGCAACAGCGGTTGGGCATCACCACCATCTATGTCACCCACGATCAGAACGAAGCGCTCACCATGTCAGACCGGATAGCGGTGATGAACAAGGGGCAGGTGGAGCAGGTTGGTTCACCCAGCGAGATCTACGAGCAGCCGGCCTCGCGCTTTGTGACCGACTTCATCGGGGCATCGAACATCTTCGATGGCGAGGTGACCGGGATCGGCGAGACCATCGAGCTCGCGGTCATGAACCAGCGGATGATGGCCCCGCGTGGCCGTGATCTGCAGATCGGCCAGCGGGTGCACGTGGTAGTGCGGCCGGAGAATGTGCGGCTGATGGATCTGGAGCCGGGCGGCGCCGGCAACGCGCTGACGGGCGTGCTGCGGGGCACGTCGTATCAGGGCGCGCTCATCCGCTACGAGATCGCGGTGGATGGCAAGCCGGTCTACGCGGAAGTGCAGAACCGGCCGGGGCTGCCGGCGCTGGCTCCAGAGAGCCCGGTGCAGATTGGCTGGCCGGTAGCCAGTACGGCCATCATCACGGACTGAGAAACAGGGTTGGCCGCGCCGGAGCTGGCGGCGGCCGGAACGGATGCAACACAACGCCGGGAAGGGGCTGCGTGCATGAGTTTGCGAATCGGGATCGACGTGGGCGGGACGAATACGGACGCCGTGCTAATGGACGGCCCCACCGTCATCAGCAAGATCAAGACGCCCACCACCGTCGACGTTACCAGCGGGATCACCACCGCGCTGCGCCACGTGCTGGAGACCTCCGGCACGCCGACCTCGGAAATCGCCGGGGTGATGGTCGGGACGACCCACTTCACGAACGCCGTGGTGGAGCGGCGGCGGCTGCAACCGACCGCCATCGTGCGGCTGGGCCTGCCCGCCACCGAGGCGCTGCCACCTTTCGTGGACTGGCCGGATGATCTGGCCGATGTGCTGGGCCGTCACGCCTACCTGTGCCACGGCGGCTACGAGTTTGATGGCCGGGTGATTTCACCGCTCGATCTCGCCGAGTTGCAGGCGGTGGCGGACGACATCAACGCCAAGGGCCTGCAGGCCATCGCCATCTCGTGCGTCTTCTCCCCGGTCAACACCGAGATGGAGCAGCGGGCGGCGGAGTTCTTCGCCACGCACGTGCCCGAGGCCTCCGTCACCGTCTCCAGCGAGATCGGCCGCATCGGCCTGCTGGAGCGCGAGAACGCGGCGATCCTGAACGCCTGCCTGCGGCAGCTGGCGCGGCAGACCGTCGCCGCGTTCCGGCAGTCGATCGCCGAACTGGGCATCACGGCGCCGCTGTACATCACCCAGAACGACGGCACCCTGATGAGCGCCGATTTTGCCGAGCAGTACCCGGTGCTGACTTTCGCCTCCGGCCCCACGAACTCGATGCGCGGCGCGGCGTTCCTCTCCGGCCTGAAGGAAGCGATGGTCGTCGATATCGGCGGCACCACCAGCGATGTCGGCGCGCTGAACCACGGGTTCCCGCGCGAGGCGTCGGTGGCGGTCGATATCGGCGGCGTGCGCACCAACTTCCGGATGCCCGATGTCTACTCCTTCGGCCTCGGCGGCGGCTCGCTGGTGGTGGACGACCCGCTCAAGATCGGACCGCAGAGCGTCGGCTACCGCATCACCGAGGAAGCGCGCGTGTTCGGCGGCGAGACGCTGACCACCACCGACATCGCGGTGGCGGCGGGCGTTGCGGAGATCGGCGACGCCACGCGGGTGGCGGATCTTGATCCGGCGCTGGTCAGCGCGGCGATGGCCCGCATTCAGGAGATGACCGAGGCGGCCGTGGACCGCATGAAGACGAGCGCCGAGCCGATCCCGGTCATCGTGGTGGGCGGCGGCAGCATCCTCGTCGCCTTCGACATTGCCGGCGCCTCCGAGCTGGTCAAGCCACTGCACTTCGAGGCCGCCAACGCCGTCGGCGCGGCCATCGGCCAGATTTCGGGCGAGGTGGACCGCGTCTACTCGCTGGAAGGGCGCTCCCGCGCGGAGGCGATCGACGACGCCAAGGCTGAGGCCACGGGCAAGGCGGTGGCGGCGGGCGCCGACCCGGCGACGGTGCAGATCGTGGACGTCGAGGACGTGCCGCTGACCTACCTGCCGGGCAACGCCACCCGCATCCGGGTCAAGGCCGTGGGCGACCTGACGCTGTAGGCGCCGGGCAGGGGAGGGCCAGACATGGCCGAAGCAATGGTGGAAGCCGGCCCGGTGTCCGGCGGGGCGGGTGGGGTGCTGAGCGAGGAACAGGCCTACCGCCTGATCGCGTACCTGACCAGCGCCGCCGAGATTTCGCTGCATGAGCCGACCTACTACGGCGCGCTGCGCCTGATTGACGCCGCCAGCCGCCTGATCGGTTTCATGCAGGAGCACGATCCGGACGGCGTCGATCCGTTCCTGGACGAGCTGAAAGCCGAGTACGACACCAAGAAGGTGTGGTCGATGTGGGACCGCGAGGCGTTCTACGCCTTCGTGCGGGAAGCGCCGGCGCAGGTGGCGGACGAGCTGATGCGCCGTGAAGCGGAAGCGGCGACGGAGGCGCAGCCATGAGCGAGCCAGCCATCCCGGAGATCGTCTTCGACGTCATCAAGCGCCGCCGCGTGACGCGCTCCTTCCGGCCAGAGCCGGTGGACGACACGCTGCTGGCGCAACTGGCGGCGGCGGCGCGCTGGGCCTCGAACGCCAGTAACCGCCACATTCACAAGTACCTGATCGTGCGGGACCCGCGCCGCATCAGCCTCGTGCGCGCCTTTGCGCCGGGGCTGCTGGCGGAACCGCCCGCCCTGATCGTGATCCTCACGGACATGGCGGCGTTCGAGCGCGAGCGCCTGCAACACGGCGACGACGCCAACGCCATCGATGTGGGGACGGCGGCGCAGAACATGATGGTGCAGGCGCAGGCGCTCGGGCTGGGCTCCTGCCCGGTGACCTCGTTCAGCAAATCGGGTGTAGCGCGAGCGCTGGATTTGCCCGAAGGCATGATCCCGGAACTGATGCTGATGGTGGGCCACCCGCAACCAGCAGACCGCGGCCTGCGCGCCAATGCGCCACAGCCGCTGCGCGTGCGAGACCTGACCTACTGGGAAGCTGTCGGCAACCACGACCCGGCCTGAGTGCGCCGGGCCTGAACTGCGAAAGGACATCGCGTGCGACTGTTGCATCGTCAGGAGATCGAGGACATTGCGCGCGGCTCCGCCGTGCTCGGCACAGGCGGCGGCGGCGATCCGTATCTGGGCAAGCTGGCCGCCATTCAGGCGATCGAGCGCTTTGGCCCGCTGGAACTCGTCGAGATCACGGACCTGCCAGACGACACCCTCGTTGCTTTCCCGTTCGCCATTGGCTCGCCGGTGCCGTTCCTCGAGCGGATCACCATGACCCGCGAACTGGTGGCGGCCTATCACGCCATGTGCCGCTACCTCGGCAAGACCATCGGCGCGGTGATGTCCTCCGAAATCGGCGGCATCAACTCGGTGCTCCCCTTCGCGGTGGGCCGCGAACTGGGCGTGCCGGTGATCGATGGCGACACCATGGGCCGCGCCTACCCCGAGATTCAGCTGGTGACGCTGACCCTCTACGGGCACTCGGCGGCGCCGGTGGCGGTGGCGGACGAGCATGGCAACGTCGTGATCGTCGATTCCGTCGATAACACGTGGGCGGAGAAACTGGCTCGCCCGGCCGCCGTCGAGATGGGCGCCATCGCGGGCGGCTTCGGCTACCCGGTGACCGTGGCTGATCTCAAGGAGGCGGCCATCCTCGGCTCGGTGAGCTGGGCCGAGCGCATCGGCGCGGCGATCCGCCTCGCGCAGGGGGCGCACACCGACCCGGTGCAGGCGGTGCTCGACAGCACCGGCGGCTTCCGGCTCTTCTCCGGCCGCATCATCGACGTGGCGCGCAAGACCCAGAAGGGGTGGGCGCTGGGTGAAACCACGGTCAGCGGCGTCGATGCCTACGCCGGGCGGGAGATGACCGTCCGCTTCCAGAATGAGCATCTGGTGGCCATCGAGAATGGTGAAATCGTGGCCTCCGTGCCGGACCTGATCGCGATCCTCGATACCGAGCGCGGCGACCCCATCACCACGGAAAACCTGCGCTACGGTTTCCGGGTCACCATCATCGGCATTCCTTGCGACCCCAAGTGGCGCACCCCGGAGGGCATCGCGCTGGGCGGCCCGCGCCACTTCGGCTACGACATCGACTTCACGCCAGTGGAGCAGGTCTTCGGAGGGAACCAGTAGTCATGGCGCAGCGGCTCACCATCCCGGACCTGCACGATCTGGCGCGGGGCGCGGCGTTCCTCGGCGCCGGTGGCGGCGGAAATCCGTACGTGGGCCGCCTGCTGGTGGAGGCCGCGATCCGGGAGACCGGGCGCGATCTGGAATTGCTCGACCTGAGTGAACTGCCGGACGACGCGCTCGTCATCCCTACTGCGATGATGGGCGCGCCGACCTGCATCGTGGAGAAGCTGCCCCGGGGCACCGAGGCCGGCGAATCGCTGCGCCGGTTGGAGGCGCACCTCGGGCAGACCGCCTACGCCACGATGCCCATCGAGGCGGGCGGCGTCAATTCCATGATCCCGCTGATGGTGGCGCTGCGGCTGGGCATCCCGGTGGTGGACGCCGACGGCATGGGGCGCGCCTTCCCGCTGTTGCAACACGAAACGTTCCATGTCTACGGCGTCTCCGGCTCGCCGATGGTGATCACGAACGACCACCATGACCAGACGCTGGTGGAAACCCACGACAACGCGATGATGGAGTGGCTGGCTCGCGGCACGGCGATCCGCATGGGCGGCGTGGCCTACATCGCGGAGTACCCGATGGACGGGGCCACGGCCAAGCGCGTCTCCATCGCCGGCACCATCGGCGTGGGCCTGCGCATCGGGCGCGCCCTGCGCGAGGCGCGGGAGCAGCACCTCGACCCGTTTGCCCACCTCATCGAGGTGTTGGCAGAGACCTCGTACTCCCCCGCCCGCGTCATCTTCACCGGCAAGATCGTGGAAGTCTTCCGCCGCACCACGGACGGCTTCGCGATGGGCACGGTGCGCATCCGCGAGCTGGAACGCGACGCCAGCGGCGCACCGGCCGAACTGGAAATTGCCTTCCAGAACGAGAACCTCGTGGCGCGCTGCGGCGACGAGGTGCTCTCGGTGGTGCCGGACCTGATCTGCATTCTGGACAGCGAAACCGCCGAACCGATCACCACCGAGGACCTGCGCTACGGCCAGCGGGTGCGGGTAATGGCCGTCTCGGTGCCGCCGATCATGCGCACGCCGGAGGCGCTGCGCGTCTGGGGACCGCGCACCTTCGGCTTCGACCTCGACTACACGCCCATGCCGGGCGCCGCGCCGGCGGAATCGCGGGCCGCTGCCGGGTGAGGACGCGCCGCTATCTGAACGACAACCGCCGGGCGCCGTCCTGAAAGTCGCCGCTGAACTCGCAGTTGTTTCGCCGCAAAATCTCAACCACGTCGTGGCGGAAGAAGTCCCGGGTGTTCTTGTTGACGAACAACCCGGTCCGGATGGAGGGATTGCGACGTAGGTCTGAAACTACCGCGGCGAGCACCAAGGCGTCCTCAAGATCCAGTCGCAGGGATTCTTGCAGTTGTAGCGCCAGATCGTAGCTGGCGGGGTCAACCGGAATCACCCGCGCAACGGCGAGGATGCCGGCAATCACCGGCTCCAGAATCTTGTGCTTTTGTTGGACGAGCCGCTTCAAGTGCGATTGCGCAACCGTAAGATCCTGCGCTTCCGCCACGTACAGTGACGACCGCGCGAAATCGCGCGCCTGCGTCCCGATGAGCTTCTCCAGCCGGTCCATCGACCGCAGCCGTTGCGTGATCGTCGAAAACGGCTCAGTGATCGACACCGACGGAATGGCCAGCGAAATCTCACCCCGGGCGGCGTGGTCGAGGATCTCCCGGGCGTCAGCAGCCTGCTCCTGCTGCAACGCCAGTTCGAGGACGAAGTTCGACTCGACGTAGACGGTCATACGTCGTCGTATTCGGGTTCAACACTCGCGGCTGACATCGCCGCGACAAACGGTGAGTTGACGAGTTCCGGGGGTACTGGGGGAGTGGCGCCAAGTCTGAGCCGGGCCAGATCTTCGAGCCATCGCGTGATGACCCACGGCGCGGTGCTGCGGTGGATGGGTGGGTCTTCCCTCCAAAATTTCGCGTATTTATCGTACACATCGATCAGCGAAAACTTCAACGCGCGCTCGAAGTAGGAGCGCTGCTGATCCCGCTGGTCCCACAGAAAGCCGTCTGTTCCCACCGTAAGCAGGAAAAATGGGCAGATGGCGTACGAAACGTTCCACCGCCAGAGCGTAATGCGGTATTGCTCCTCATGCTCAGGCGACCATGAGACGCCACCACGTGCTTCCACCCGGGCGAGGAAATTCCGGTTTGCGGAGTACACGAGGAGGCTCGTCACCGAGGGCAGGTCGTACCGCGGCTTGAGTGTTTCTTCCGACTGGATGACTGCCACCAGCGCCTCGGCCAGCGCCTGCACGAGGTCTGGCTCGTTGGCGGTGATGCGCTCGGTGAGTTCACCCGGCCGGGGGCTGGTCTTTTCCGCCGTCACCCCGTGCGGGGTGCGCAGCCAGCGCCAGCCGTAGCGCGCCATCTCCTCCCCGAGCTCGGCCTCGGTGAAGCGGCCGCTCGCGGGCACGATGCCGCGTAACCGCAAGAACGCAGCGGCCTCTTCCGGGTCGCTAATGGCGATGTCGTCGTCGATGTACTGGCGCATGGTCTGTCCCTGCCGCATCACGCTGTGCGGCAAGGGTAATGCATCGGACGATACCGGCGGGATCGGCGGAACGGAGGCCGCCAGCCGCTACCCCGCCATCGCCATCACCCGCCCGTTGACCGCGTCGTCGTGGGCCGGGCCGGTCAGGTGCAGGGGGATGACGAGTGGTGTGCCGGTGCGCGGGTCCGGGGTGATTTCGGCCTCGACGCCGAAGACGTCGCGCAGCATCGTGGGGTTGACCACCTCGCGCGGCGCCCCGTGCGAGGCCACCTGCCCGTCGTGCAGCACCACGTGGTAGTCCGCGTAGCGAGCCGCCAGATTCAGGTCGTGCA
>JASGGF010000267.1:0-7470 GCA_047605145.1 Thermomicrobiales bacterium
GTCTACTATCTCTCCACGTGCGGAACTGGTCACCCTGCCGGACGTGGCGCACATGGTGAACCTTGAGACACCGGAGGCGTTCAACGCGCTGGCGCTGGGGTTTTTGGCGCGGCACGCTCCTGCCGCCTGACGGGCTCCAGGGCAGACCCGCTCCGCCCTACACCCGCACGCATTTCGTCTTGCACTTCTTGCCGTGTTTGCAAGTGCACTTGCAGCGGTACCCGCCCTTGCAAGCGCACTTGCAGCTCCGGCCCTCGGCGGCCTCCGGGCCAATCAGCGCGGCCACGCCGGGTATGGCAAGGGCCAGCAGGCCAAGGATGCAGCGACGATCACGAATCATGGTTGCGCTCCGCTGCTTTTCTGGCGACGAGACCCGTCGTGTGGGCTGTTTCGAGTGTGAGCCAGAGGGGCCAGGGGAGCATCCGTAGAAATACCCATTTCGCCGGGGTCATGTCCTGGTGAGATCTGCGCACCAGAAGGACTCGTGATCCACAGTGCATGGCCTGTTCGATGCCGCTATCACACCTGGGTGGCGTCCTGAGCTTGTTGAAGGACCTCGTCGCCGGCCGCGTATTCCCGAGTCGTGACGCCGCTCCGGACCTCGCGATTGGCGGCGACTACGACGACCGGCGTGTTCTCGCAGTGGCGGCGCGGCGGAGGCTCCATCAGGTCGCTGCTCCCGCTACCGGGCCTTGCACTTCCAGCGGCAGCGGCCGGTGCGGTACGAGCAGTGACAGCGGCACTTGTACCCACCGGTACAGCGGCAGCGGCAGTTCTTGCCCTCGGCTGCCTCGTAGTCCAGCAGCGTGACGATGCCGGGAAGGGCCAGCGCGATGCTGCTGAGAATCAACCGCCGACGATCCTTGATGGACTGGATCACTGCGCACTCCCTGAATTTTCTGCGAATCATGTCGCCATGATTCATGACAAGCGCATGATGTGCGAGTTCTGAATGGATAGCGACCCGGACACCTCTGATCCGTGATGAACGGTGCTCTACAGGAAACAGGATGTCTGCCTGATCGCGGCGAGTCTGGCATCATGCAGCGTGCGCCAACCTGCGGACGCCATCGTTGTACGGAGAACCTCCATGAAACTCGGTTTCTTCACCGCCGCGCTGCCGCAGTTGACGCTCTCCGAGGTCGCGATGTGGGCGGAGGCCAGCGGCTTTGGCGCGCTGGAGATCGCCTGCTGGCCGGCGGGCGGCGCGCAGCGGCGCTACGGCGGGGTCAGCCACATCGATGTGGCGGCCCTCGACGCCGCCGGGGCGCGGGCAATCCGCCGCGAGCTCGACGACCACGGCCTGATCATCTCCTCGCTCGGCTACTACCCCAACCCGCTCGATCCCGACCCCGCAGTGCGCGCCGCCGCCGCCGCGCACATCCGCGCCGTCATCGAGGCGGCGGTGCTGCTGGAGGTGGAGATCGTCGGCACGTTCATCGGCGCCGATCAGCGCAAGAGCGCCGCCGAGAATCTGGAGGACTTCGCGCGGGTCTGGCCGCCGCTGGTGGCATACGCGCGGGAGCGGGGCATCAAGATCGCCATCGAGAACTGCCCGATGCTCTGGAAGGACACATGGCCGGGCGGCTCCAACCTCGCCGCCACCCCGGCCATCTGGCGGCGGATGTTCGAGATCATCCCCGATGACAACTTCGGCCTTAATTACGATCCGTCACATTTGATTTGGCAGATGATCGATTACCTGCGGCCCCTCCACGAGTTCCGCGAGCGCATCTTCCACATCCACGCCAAGGACATGGAGATCGACCGTGAGCGCCTGTACGACGATGGCGTGCTCGGTTGCGGCTTCAACTGGGCGATCCCGCGCCTGCCGGGCCTCGGCGAGGTGCGCTGGGACCGCTTCATGGCCGCCCTTTACGCCACCGGCTATGACTTCGTGGTTAGCATCGAGCACGAAGACCGCCAGTTCGAGGGGACGGAGGAACTGGTCAAGCGCGGGTTCTACCTCTCGCGCAACGTGCTGGCGCCGTTGATGGTGTGAACAGCGCGATCGGAGGTTCCGTCGGGGGACATTCGATCATTGGGCGTACGATGCGTATAAGGAAGCGTTCCCCTGCCCCTCTGAAGTGGATCACGTTCGAACCCGACAGAGGGTTCGGTATTTCCGAATGACCGTGCTCAACCAGTTCCCAGCACCAGGCAAGGCAGTCGATGAGCATACGCAGCCCTGCGCCGCGCGACCGGCAATGCGACGCGCTCGACAAGAGGGGCGAGACGAATCCATGGGCGCCGAACTCGTAAAAACCCCGCAGGATCATGTGATACGCTAGCGTCATCCAATCGAGGCGCCGGGCGCGGGCGATCAACTGGAAACCAGGACTGGGCAGGCGCGGCGAGCCTCGCGTTGTTGGCGGTCGATGCAGTCGACGTGTGACGTGGTGGAGAGGAACGGCGTGGTGCGAAAACTGATCGCGATTTTCGTTCTCAGTCTTTTGGTGTTTGCTCCAGCGGCGATGGCCCAGACTCCCGAAGCCGGAGGGGCTATTACGACATCGCACGCGCCAGATTTCGCTTGCACCGACACATCATATGCTGATGCTGTCGCGAACGGGATCACGCTCGGAATCACCCCAGATTTTCCCTACACCTACCTTTCGGAAACGAATGAACCGGAAGGTATCGACGTGACGATCAACAACGCGGTGCTCGCGTGGATCGGCATCACGGACGTGACCTACGAGATTATGCCCTGGGACTCGCTGATTCCGGCCCTACAGGCGGATAAGATCGATATCATCGCCGACAACATTCATGAAACGCCAGACCGGGTAAAGGTCATTGCCTTCACCAGCCCGGCCTGGTGGTATGGACCCGCGTTGATCGCCACGAAAGACAATCCTGACAACATTCAGTCCTATGACGACCTCACGCGCGAGGGCGTGACGGTGGGGGCTGTCAGCGGTTCGGCTGCTGCGGAATACCTCAATTACCTCGGCGCCAACGTAACGACCTTCAAGGACAATACCGCAGAGTTTGCCGCTGCCGAACAGGGTCGTGTTTCGGTGATCCTGGAAGACGACACGAAATTCGCCGCGTACCAGCTTCAGAACGACAGCACGAATCTTGTGGCGCTTGACATCGACGCGCCCGCCATTCTCATCTCGGACTACGGGTACAGCTACGCTCGTTACGGCCTTCGCCAGGCAGATTGCACCCTGAATTTCGCCTACTCGCGGGCCCTCGCAGAGATGCGGGGCAGTGGCGAGATTGGCCAGATTCTGGAGCAGTTCGGGCTTCCCAAAGACAACGTGTATCTGCCAGGAATCTCGTAACAGTCCCGCTGGCAGCGGTCACCAGCACCACGCTGGGGCCGCTGCCAGCCGCCCTCCTCTGAATTGTTGCCAGAAGGGCAGGGTTCGTGGAACGTCCGACTTTTGATTTGACCCTTGCGCGAGAGTCGTTGCCCGCTCTCCTCGAGGGACTCAAGATCACCGTCGAGTTGACCTTTATCGTTCTCGCGATTTCCCTCGTTCTGGGCATTTTCGTCGCACTCTGTCGCCTGTCGAAAAACCGTGTTCTCAGCACGGTGACTGGCTTCTACGTTGATTTCATGCGGGCGACGCCGCTCCTCGTGCAACTCATTTACATCTATTTCGTTCTTCCAACTATTGGCATTCGATTGGACCCCTTTGTCGCGGGCGTTGTGGGGTTGAGCCTCAACTATTCCGCATATTTGTCCGAGGTCTATCGATCCGGTATTCAGGCGATTCCTCGCGGTCAGCTTGATGCCGCCGCCGCCCTGGGTATGCGGCCGTCTCTCACCATGCGCCGAATCGTGTTGCCGCAGGCGATACGCATCGTCATTCCCCCACTGGGGAATTACTTCGTTGCACTGTTCAAGGATACGTCATTGGTTTCTTTGCTCACTCTGCAAGAACTGCTCTTTAGCGGCCAAATCATTATTTCCAGGACGTATGACTATTTCACCATCTACACATTGGTGCTCCTCTTCTATTTCCTGGTCAGCTATCCGGCCCTGATATTCGTTCGCCACCTGGAGAAGTTGACGAAGGCGGGATACCGGCGTCGCGTTAGCCCCGAGAGCTTGCTCCTGCCGATTGAGCCAACCTGAGAAAGCGGGGTTAGATGATCCATCTCGAAGCGATTTACAAGAGCTTTGGGGACACGCACGTCCTGCGCGGAATTACCCTCTCGATCAGTCGCGGTGAAGTCGTCTGCATCATTGGGCCGTCGGGAAGCGGAAAGTCGACCCTGTTACGTTGCATCAACTACCTGGAACAACCGGAAGGTGGCCGGATTGTGATCGACGGCCACAACGCGTATCGAGAACTGGTGAATGGCAAAATAAAAAACTACCCAGCACGGCGGATCGCGGCGACCCGAGAAAAGATCGGTATGGTGTTTCAGCAGTTCAATCTCTTTCCGCATCTCACGGTCCTGCAGAACATCATCGAGGCTCCCGTACACGTTAAGCACATGAGTAGGTCAGATGCCGAGCAAAAAGCTCGGTCGCTGCTCACGCAAGTTGGCCTGGCCGAGAAGGCAGGTCACTACCCGGAGGAACTTTCGGGCGGACAGCAGCAACGCGTCGCGATTGCGCGCGCCCTCGCCATGGATCCAGAAGCGATGCTTTTCGATGAGGCGACGAGCGCGTTGGATCCGGAATTGGTGGGCGAAGTGCTGGAGATCATGCGCGAACTGGCCCTGCAAGGGATGACAATGGCGGTCGTAACGCATGAGATGGGGTTTGCGCGACAGGTTGCCGATCGGGTGCTCTTTATGGATCACGGAGTGATTGTCGAGGAAGGAACCCCGCAGGAGATTTTCGGGGCGCCGCGCGAAGAGCGGACCCGTGATTTTTTGCGATTGGTCCAGGCGGGTGCATAACGCGAAGCGTCAGGCTCAATTGGCGCACACCCGCTCTCTGATCCACCCACAGGGGTAGTCTGCGGCTGTTTGACCTGCCCCTATCGTGTTGTCCACGTATGTTGAGCGTCCGTCCCACTCCTGCCGCATGACCGCGGTCTCCTCAAAGCAACCTGGAGACCTCAAGTATCCGAACCGCTGACTACAGCGGCGTGCCGAAGTTGTGTCATCCCGAGGAAGTCATAGGGTCTCGTCGTTCGTGTTTGCGTGACGGCGAACGAGGTCTCTCCACTTCGGTCGAGACGACACGCGTTTTGCATGTCGCTTTCGCCCGCCCCGATGTGCCTGGCTGACCACCGCGGCCACACCTTGCGTTAGTGTTGTGTTACCAGAGCTTTCCCATGCGGTGGAAAGACACATGGCCGGGCGGCTCCAACCTCGCCGCCACGCCGGCCATCTGGCGGAGCATGTTCGGGATCATCCCGGACGACGACGTCGCCTGAACGACGATCCTTTACACCTCGTCAGGCAGATGATCGATTGTCTGCGCTCGAGCCACGCCGTGCGTTCTGGACTATCGCGAGCAGGTCAGCTGACTCCGAACAGCGAGAGGTCAATACTCCCGGCCATCGCCTGGAAGCCAGTGTCGTTGAAGTGCAGGAAGTCGCCGCCGTCGTAGGCCGGGAGGTGGCGCGAGGGCTGGGCCGGGTCGCGCACCACGGCATCGAAGTCAATCACTGCGTCGAAGGCGCCGCCCTGACGAATCCAGTCGTTGACGGCGGTGCGGATCGCTTCGCCCTGTGGCGTGTAGAAGTCGGAGTCGCCATAAGGCGTGATCGTCGCGCCGTAGGCCACGAGGCCATGCTCGTGCGCGCGCTCCGCCACCTGCCGCAGGCCCGCGATGAGCTGCTCCGCCGTCACATCCTCATCCGCAAATCCGGTGTACCCCGGCAGGGCGATGTCGTTGATCCCCAGCAGCACGATCACGTGCGACGCGCCGGGCTGCGCCACCACATCCCGGTCGAAACGCGCCAGCGCGCCCGGCCCAAGGTTGGCGTATCCGTCCGGCGCGTCCCGCAAGACCCGGTTGCCGGCGATCCCCAGGTTCAGCACGCCCGGCATCGCCGCCCCGGCGGCCGCAAGCCGGTCCGCCAGCAGATCTGGCCAGCGGTGGTTCGTGTCCGGCGTGGAGTTCACCCCGTCCGTGATCGAATCGCCGAGGCAGACGATGGCGCCGCGTGGCTCCATCACCTGCACATCGACCCCCGTCAGGAAGACCCACGATTGCATCGTGCTCTCCACCGGGAAGTCCGTGACCATCGTCTGGTCGCCGGCGGACGAGAGGTAATTGGTCTGGAAGGCTTCACCGTGGACGGTGCTGCTGGTGGTCTCCGCAGGGAACGAGAGGCTGATCGCCAGCTCGGCCAGATTGGCGACGGGCAGATCGACCGGGTCGCTGAGGATGATTGCATGCGCCGGAATCGTTGCCTCCGGCAGGCCGGAAAAGGTCACGCGCCGAAGCGTCGCCGGGTCGATGACGGCATCGTGGTCGCGCAGGGCCACACTGGCCGCGCCGATGAAGATCTGGCCGTCTCCGGCGATATTGGAGAGGCGAATACGGACCTGCTCCCCGCCCGTGGAGAACCGGACGATCTGGCGCAGGGTCGTGCCTTCCAGCGCGAAGATCTGATTCGCGCTGTCATCGCCCGTGCCCCGGTGCGGCACGTGCATCCCGCGCGCCCACGAGCCGACCCACTGCTGCCCGCGCCACGGCTGGCTGGGGGTGGGCGTCGCGGCATGTGGCGTGGCCTGCAGTGCGCGGGTGGTGGCCCGGGCGAGCGCAGCGGCAGCGGTGGCCGTCGCGGTCGCCGCCAGCCACCGCCGCCGGGTCAGGGGCGTCCGCAGCGCCGCGTTGGCGTGGCGCGTGGCATCGGGGGAGGTGTTTGCTGGCTGCTCGATCATGCGCGTTCCTTCCGCTCGCTGCCGGTTTTGGGCTCCGGATTCCACGTGGTGTACGAGGCGACGCCTGGGCTCGTGATCGCTACTATGGACAGCCTGCCGCCGGGCGGCGTCTATCGAAAGTCGTATTTGGACCGCCGTTCCGCGCCGCCCGCTCAGCCTGCGCGCCCTCCGTACGCCACTATGCCTGTTGCGGGGGCGTTGACCGGCAGAAGCGGGCGCGCGAACGCATCGGTGGCGGCCGCTCCAACCGCTGCTACCGTTCGTCGCGCTATCCCGGAACTGTTGCCCACGATACATCGTTACTGGTAGCGAATGTGGCCAGTTGCAATCACTCAGGAGTATGGCGGCGTGGAGCATCATGACTTCGACGACCTTTCTCGTGCGCTCGTGACTTCCGGTTCCCGGCGGGCCGCGCTGGCGACATTGGTCGGCGGCGCGCTGGCGTTGCCGGGCGCCGTTGGCGGTGAGGCGAAGAAGCGCGGGAAGAACCAGCGGGAGGACAACCTGTTCGGCCTGAAGCCGATCTCCATGTGGGTCGATAACGTGCTCGGCCAGCGGCCGATCATCGTGGAGCACGGCGAGCACTACCGCAACGGTCGCCGCATCTGTTGCCGGGTGCTGGAAACGATCGCGGTCGGGCCGGGGCAGATGCAGCGATTT
>JASGGF010000268.1:0-7450 GCA_047605145.1 Thermomicrobiales bacterium
TACGACTTCGAGAAGCGCCTCGCGGAGCCGATGCTGTCGCCGGAAGACCGCAACGATCCCGGCAACTACTACCACCCGCACCCCATCGGCGATCTAGCGAAGGCGAACCCCGATTTCGACTGGCCGGCGTACCTCGACATGCTGGGCGTCAGTGATCAGCAAACCGTCATCGTGACGCAGGAGAAGTTCCTCGAGCAGATCGACAGCATCCTGAACACCACCGACCTGCAGACGCTGAAGGACTACCTCGCGCTGCACATGATCTGGGACCGGGCCGGCGGCCTGACGCAGGAGATGGACGACACCGCCTTCTCGTTCGTCACCGCTCTCTACGGCGTGGAAGAGCAGAGCCCGGACGACGAGCAGGCGCTGGGCGCCGTGAACGGCAACCTCGGCTTTGCGCTCGGCAAGCTGTACGTCGATGAGTACTTCCCGCCGGAAGCCAAGGCGCAGATCGAGGAACTGGTCGGCAACATCAAGGACGCCACCCGCACGCGCATTGAGAATCTGGAGTGGATGACCCCGGAGACAAAGGCGGAAGCGCTGCGCAAGCTCGACACCATGCGCGTCAAGGTCGGCTACCCCGACAAATGGCGCACCTACGAAAACGTCGTCATCGGCGATTCCTACACCGCCTCCATCCTCAGCGCGAGCATTGCCGAGTACAAGCGTGATCTGGCGCGCATCAACGAGCCGGTGGACCGCGACGAGTGGGGCATGTTGCCGCAGACGGTGAACGCCTACTACTCCCCCACGAACAACGAGATCGTGTTCCCGGCCGCCATTCTGCAGCCGCCCTTCTTCGACTATCAGGCGGACCTCGCCACGAACTACGGCGGCATCGGCGGCACCATCGGCCACGAGATCACGCACGCCTTCGACCAGAGCGGCTCCCGCTTCGATGCGGACGGCAACCTGCGCAACTGGTGGACTCCGGAAGATACGGAGCAGTTCAACGCCCTGAAGGATGAGGTCATCGCGCAGTACGGCGATATCGAGGTGGCCCCGGGCCTGTTCGTGAATGGCGAACTGACCATCGGCGAGAACATCGCGGACATGGGCGGCCTGCAGATCGCCTACGACGCGTTGCAGACGGCGCTGGCCGAAGAAGGCTACCCCGGCCTGATCGAGGGGCTTACTCCGGAGCAGCGCTTCTTCCTCGCCCACGCCTACCGCTGGGCGCAGGTAGCCCGCCCCGCCCTTGTCGAGACACAGGTGAAGACGGACGAGCACGCGCCCGCCGCCGTGCGCGCAGTGGAGCCAGAGCGCAACATGGACAGCTTCTACGAGGCGTTCGGCATCGAGCCGGGCGACCCGATGTACCTGCCGCCGGAGGAGCGGGTGGTCATCTGGTAGGGCGGAAGCCCGCGCCCAAAGCCCCTCTCCCGGCGTCCATGCGCGGGAGAGGGGCTTGTTTTTCCCGCGCTACGCCACGTTTACCAGCGGCCGGGCGCGCTCAATGCGCGCCTGCTCCTGCGGCGAGTTCATCGCCTCCCAAAGATCCGTGCGACGCTGCACATTCAGCCAGAACTCCGCGCTGTTGCCAAACACGCGAGCCAGCATTAGCGCCGTGGATACCGTCACACTGCGCTTGTCATTGCACAGCTCGTTCACGTGCTTGCGCGGCACACCCATCGTCTCCGCGAGCGCGCCCTGCGCAATGTCCAACGGCTGCAGGAACTCTTCCACCAGAATCTCGCCGGGAGTGGCTGGCCGGGCTATCGTCTGGTGCACTGCGGCATCCTCCGGGATATCCTGAACGCCATGACCGGCCTTCGCGAAGAGGTGATAGCCGTGGCGACACCATTGACGAATTCCGCACATGCTAATGCACCCGGCGGATTGCCCCTCCGCACCGAGCGCACCCTCCTCCGCCTCGCCGAGCCGGCGGACGCGCCGGAGCTACTGGCGTTCCACGCCCGTAATGCCGCGCATCTGGCGCCCACCTCGCCGCAACGGCCGCCGGGGTTCCTGACGCTGGAGCACTGGGAGCGGCAGATTGCGCAGGAGCAGGCGGACTTCGCGGCCGGGCGCGCCGTGCGGCTGCTGCTCTGCCCCGCCGGGGAGCCGCAGCGCGTGATTGGCGGCGTGAATCTGAACAGCATTTCGCGCGGCGCGGCCCAGTACGCCGATCTCAGCTACGCGCTGGATGCGGACGCGCAGGGGCAGGGCCTGATTACCGAGGCGACGCGCGCGGTGATTGCCTACGCCTTCGGGCCGCTCAATCTGCACCGCGTGCGCGCCTGCTACCTACCCACGAACGAGCGCAGCGGCGCCGTGCTGCGCCGGCTTGGTTTCGTGATCGAGGGGTACGCGCGGGATTACCTGCTGATCGATGGCCGCTGGCAGGACCAGATCCTGACCGGGCTGATCAACCCGGAGTGGCGCCCGGCCTGAAACCGGGCGCCAGCGCCGCTACGCGAAGGGCGCACCCCAGCGCTCGCGGTACGCGATCTCGCTGAGCGGCTTGCGCTTCTTCTGGCCCTGCCCCACCGCCTGCGCCGGGTAGCCGAAGGGCACGACCGCCAGCAGGGTCAACTCCTCCGGGATGCCAAGCAACGCCTTCACCTGCACGCTGCCGGGCGTGCTATCGCCGAACCCGACCCAGTTGCTGCCGATCCCTTCTTCCCACGCCGTCAGCAGCATGTCCTGAATGGCGCGGCTGGCATCCGAAACGGCGTAGGGCGTCTGATCGATGACCACCGCGATAGCGAGCGGCGCCTGCGCGATGTAGGGCCCGTACGTCATCAACTCCCCGATGCGCTGCAACGTCTCCCGCTCCTGCACCACCACGTAGTGCCACGGCTGGCCGTTCATGGAGCTGCCGGTGAGGCGGGCCGCCCCCAGCAGGCGCTCCGCCGTGCCCTCCGGCAGCGGGCGGTCGTCATAGGCGCGCACCGCCAGCATGGTGCGGATCGTCTCGTCAATCGCCATGGTGAGATGGTTCCTTTCCGGATAGGACTGCGCCCAAAGCGCCTCATGGCGGCAGCGTACCCCGAGGCGTCAAGCGCTCAGGCGCCGGAAACGGGCCGGGCGAACGGGGCGGGACTGTGCGGCAGGGTGAGCCACTGCGCCTGATCGTGCCCGCGAATGATGACGGCGCCCGTTTCCGCCGCCAGCGCCAGCAAGCGGTCCCGCGAGTGGAGCGCGGCCTCGGCATCGGGCGTGCCGGCCGGAAAACGCGGCATCGTCATCTGCTCGGCAATGGCGATGGCATCGACGGCGAGGATCACCGGGCCATCCGCCGTCTCCACGTACACCGACTGGTGCCCGAGCACATGGCCGGGAGTCGCCAGCAGGCGCAGGCCGGGTTCCAGTTCCAGATCGCCATCCACCGGCTGGTAGACGATGCCGGGGATCTCCCAGAGCGCGGAATCGAAGCGGGGATCATCGCGCACGGCCTCCAGATGGCTGCGCTGCACCAGCGAGGTGACGCCGCTGCCAGCGAAGGCATCGTGGCGGCCGCAGTGGTCGAAATCGAAATGGGTGGAGATGAGCAGGTCGATATCCGCCACGGTCAGGCCCAACTCGGCCAACCGCGCCGGTAAATCATCCTCCGGCCGGGTGTTGCAGGCCAGATCCCACCACGGCGCTGCCGTTTCGGCGCCGATCAGCGCCGCCGGGTTGCCGGTATCGATGAGGATATTCTGGCCACCGGCGCTGCGAATCAGGTAACCCGGAACCTGATTGAAGTGGGTCTTGCCCGTTTCCGGGTCTCGGCTGCCAAGCTGGCCCAACTGGAGCAGATAGAGGGTATGCACGGTCATGAAAACCTCCTTCGGAGAGCGCTGCGCACGATGCCGACCACGATACATGGCCGATCTGCGCCACGCCCGAGGAGGGGCTTGTCAGCAGCACTCGCCGTGCGAAGATGACGGGTGCGCGCGTGATGATCACCGAGGCCCGCTATGCCAGACGAGGCGGCTGAAGAACCCGACGAGCCGGATATCCCCGAGCACGAACCATTGCCGCCGGCCGCGCCGGAGGATGCCCTGAGCGAGCGCTCGCACCGCGCGGCGCTGCTCGTGACGGCGGCGGTGCTGCTGCTGGTGGTGGTGGCGCTGCCCTTCGCGCTGCGCAGCATGGCCGGCACGCTGTTCGGGGAGCAGGAAACGATCCTCTACGACCTCGGCACGGATAGCATCGTGCCGCCAGTGGTGACGGAACCGATCAGCCCTGATCGTAACTATGTCAACATCGCGGTGGTTGGGCTGGACCCCGCCAAGGGCGAGGCCACCTTCGCCATCTCGGGCAACCGCACCTGCCCGGAGACCTGCGCCACCATCGACCTGACCCTGCTGGCGCTGGACGACAACGCGGCGCAGCGGCGCGGCCTGCCCCCCTCCGCCACGGTGACGTTGGGGCCGCAGGACCGCGTCTTCAGCGAATCGGTGACGCTGCCAGTGCGCGGGCGCCCGAACCGCTACCCGTTCGACACGTACGAGATCTGGCTGGGGTTCGCGGTGGTCATCACCGGGCCGGACGGCCAGCCGCTGAGCCTCGATGACACCGTCGCGCGGGACAGTTCGGTGGTCACCCTGCAGAGCCAGCTCAGTTATCTGGAGATGCAGCCGCCGCAGCGCATCGAGCCCAGCCGCGCGGCGGCCGCCACGGACCCGTGGACCATCGCGCTGGTGGAGGACCTGCGCTTCACGCGGCCCGCCTACCTGCAGATTCTGGCGGTGCTGCTGGTGACGCTGATCTCCGTCTCGGGCACGATCGCGCTGCTGCGCCGCGATGTCGACGACCTGCTGCTGGGCATCGGCGGCCTGATCCTCGGCGTGTGGGGCATTCGCTCGGTGCTGAACAGCCAGCCCCTGCCCGGCATCACCGCCATCGATCTCGCGCTCTCGCTGGTGATCCTGATCATGCTCCTCGGCCTCACCGTACGCCTCACGCTGCACTTCCACAGGGGGAGCAATTGGGGGTGGAGGAAGAAGGGGAAAGCGTAAACGCCACCACGCGGGAGCTTACTCATCGTGCGAAATGGTGAGAGGCCGGGGATTGCGATGGCGATACCAAGCCTCTCGCGGGGACTACGATGGCAGTACCCGCCTGCCACAAGCATAGATCAGTGATAACCCTATAGAACTACCCAAAGCGCTGCACGGGCCGCCTGCGTAAGCACACATGTTTCCCGGTTGCCCCATAACCACGCCATTTCTCCCCTACTTATCCCCGTTATCCACATCCCATCTCCCATACTGACACCACCACTGTCATTGCGACAGCGCCTTCCTCCGGGTGTACGGACACCGATTGCGCGGCGGTCATCCAGGTGTGACAGCGGGGCGTCACGGCCTGCAGTGAGGCGCGCCGGCTCGAGGATGCGCCTTCAGGGAGAGCAGCCCCACCCGGATCGACCCGGCACCGCCGTTTGGACGCTGGGCCCAATGGCGACGGAGGCCGCCGACGCGCTGGGGGAGCGAGCCGGTGGCGCTCCAGTTCCGGCGCCCCGGCGGCAGGCAGGGCAATTGCGCCTCAGTCAATCGTCCACAGGGGCGGTTGGGGGTTATCCACAGGTATCCACATGGAGCCGCCTTCCCGTGCCTTCGTGGCGCCGGGCGCTGACTTGGCGGAACCACGCGTGTTTTCTGGTCACGAATGGTGCCAGCCAGTCACCGATTCTGGCATAGGTGTGGATAACGCAAGGGCCCATTGTGGATAACTTTTCGGGGCTGGGGATAAGCCGGTGGATACTGGGGATCAGGCGGGGAAAACCCGCGTACGTACGGTGGATGGCGGGGCGCCTGTGCGTGGATTGTCACAGGTGTGCCAACGCTGGCAGAGGGATTCGCGGGGATATGTGGATAGCTTATCCACAGGTTTTCCCGGCCAGAACCCGCGCCGCCATGCGGATTTTGGCGCCTATCCCCACTATCCACACCACTACGGTAAAGACGGTCTTATCTCTACCTATTCTCTATGAACGTGTGGATGTATACGTCATCGTGGGGACGGCGCCACGCCGTCACGCCCGGGTAGACCGGAGCGCCCCCGGTCACGCCGGGATCACGCTCCGGGTGTAGAGCAGCGCCGCGTGCCCCGGCAGGCGCAGCTTCACAGCGCCCTCGGAGGTCACGCGCTCCGGGCCGGCGTTGCCAGCGCCGGCAAAGCGCGCCTCGCCGGCGTCGAAGCGGCGGGTCCACTCGCCGGCGGGCCACGGCAGCTCGCGGGTGATCGGTCCGCCGCCGAAGTGCAGGATGGCGAAGGCCTCGCCGGCGTCACTGGCGGCGTGCAGCAACAGGGTGCGCTCCGTTTCCAGCGCGGTCACCGTGCGCGTCGCCGCCGGGTCGGTGAGGACGGGGAACTGCCGGCGCAGCGCGATCAGCGTGCGGTAGGCGTCGTGCAGGCCCCGGTGGTCCGGGGTGTCCAGCGCGTCATCGAGGTGAATACCGATCTGCACCCGGGAGCGGCTCCACGTCTCCGGCGCCTGCGGGTCCGGCGCCGCGTCATCGGCGTCCCAGTCCCAGTGGCCGAACTCCGCCTTGCGCCCGGCGCGCACCGCCTCCACCAACGCTTCGTCGCCATGCTCGGTCATGTACAGGAAGGGGTTTGGCTCGCCGTACTCTTCCCCCATGAACAGCATCGGGATGAACGGCGAGAGCAGCACCGTGGCCGCTGCCAGCTTGCGCTGCTCCAGCGTGATGCGGTGGCCCAGCCGCTTGCCGCCCGGCCGGTTGCCCACCTGATCGTGGTTCTGCACGAACACGACGAACTGGTCGCTGCTCACCGCGCCGGGCGGCCGTCCGAACTCGCGCCGGCGCATCTGGCTGTATTGCCCGGTGAAGATGAACGCCTGCTCCATCGCCGTCGCCAGCTGGTGGAACGGCGCGAAGTCGGCGGCGTAGTCGCTGGCCTCCCCCACCAGCTGCGTCTCCAGCGAGTGGCAGAAATCGTCCGCCCACTGCGCATCGAGGCCCATGCCGTTGCGCTCTCGCGGCTCGATGATGCGGGTGTCGTTCAGGTCGCTCTCGGCGATCAGCAGGAAATCCCGGTGCAGTTCGGCGGCGCGGCCATGCAGGGTGTCCGCCAGTTGAGCGAGGAAGGGTTGCCCGTGCGCGTCGTAGATCTGGTGGATGGCGTCCAGCCGGAAGCCATCGACGCGGTACTCCTCCAGAAACATCAACGCGCTGGCGATGAAGAAGCGGCGCACCTCATCGCTGCCGGGGCCATCGAAGTTGAGCGCGTCGCCCCACGGGGTGTGGTAGTTGGCCGTGAAGTACGGGCCGAAGCGGTGGATGACGCTGCCCTCCGGCCCGAGGTGGTTGTAGACCACGTCCAGCACCACGGCGATGCCGAGGCCGTGCGCGGCGTCCACGAGCGCCTTCAGGCCGTCTGGGCCGCCGTAGGAGTGCTGCACGGCCCACGGGAAGACGCCATCGTAGCCCCAGTTGTTGGCGCCCGGGAACTGCGAGACGGGCATGATCTCGATGGCGGTCACCCCGAG
>JASGGF010000269.1:0-7433 GCA_047605145.1 Thermomicrobiales bacterium
CACCTCCGAGACCGCCGAGGCGTAGCCCTGTTGCATGTTGGAGTACGCCTTCTGATAGATGTACAGCACCAGCGTGGTCGTGGAATTGATGGGGCCGCCGGGATTTCCGGGCATCACCTGCACGTAGGTGAACTGCTGCAGGTAGGAAATCATGGTCAGCACAGAGACGAAGAGCAGCGTGCGGCTGAGCAGCGGGATCGTCACGTCCCGGAACCGGGGCCACGCCCCGGCGCCATCCACCTTGGCGGCGTCGTAGAAATCGTCCGGGATCGTCTGCAAGCCCGCCAGCAGGATCAGGATGTTGTAGCCCAGATCCTGCCATACCGCCGTGATCAGGATTGCCCACAGCGCCGTGGAGGGATCGTTGAGCCACGAGGGCTGCGGCAGCCCGAACAGCGCCAGCACCCCGTTCACCGCGCCGGTCTGCGGCTCATAGATGTAGCGCCAGATGAGCGACACCGCCACTGCCGAGGCCACGGTCGGCAGGAAGAACGCGGAGCGGAAGACCGCCCGCAACCGCGTCACCTGATTCAGGCCCATCGCGATGGGCAGCGCAATCAGCAGGTTCAGCGGCACCGCCACCAGCGCGTACTTCAGCGTCACGGTCAGCGCGTTGATAAACAGCGCGTCGTTCGTGAACGCGTAGGTGTAGTTGCGCACCCCGATGAACGGGGCGACCGGCGCCAACTGGTTGTACTTGTGCAGGCTGAGCCAGAGCACAATCCCGACCGGCGCCACCGCGAAGATGCTGAACAGGATCATCACCGGGATCAGCCCGCTGGCGACAAACCGCATCTGGCTGGCGTGTCCCGGCGGTCTCGAGCGGCGCCCCGCCCGAGACCCGGCTGGTGATTGCAACGAGGGTGTGGCCACAGTAAGCGCCTATTCCCTGTTCCCGTGAAACAGACGCGAGATAGGGGCGCGCCCGCCCCATAAGACTCGTTACGGGCCTGCGACCTCATCGATCATCTGGTTGATCTGCTGCTCCGCCTGCAGTAGCGCGGACGGCGCGTCCATCTGGCCAAGGCCCACGGAGGTGAAGGCGTCGTGGATCGCCCGGAAGAAGCGGTCGCGGTCCTGCACGGCGCCGATCCACTGCCCGTACGGCAGCACGTTGAAGGACGCCTGCATCAGGGGCGCGGCCTCCAGAATGGCGGGGTCATCCAGCAGCGCCTTGGTGGCCGGGATGGTGTAGGTCGCCATGTTCCAGTCGCGCAGGTTCTCCGGCTGCGACATGAAGTCGATGAACTTCCACGCCGCTTCCTTGTTCTCCGCCGGCGCGTTGGCGTTCACCACCTCGCCCCAGCCAGACTCGGCGGCGAAGCGGTACTCGTCCCCGGCGAAGGTCGGCATGTTGACGTAGCCGAAGTCCAGTTCGGGGTAATCCCCCTGCCCCACGGCGATCGCCCACGGCCCGACCATGCACATTGCGCCCTTGCCCTGGAAGAAGACGACGTAGCGGTCCGGGTTGGGGATCGAGGTCTCGTCCTCAACGTGGTACTTGGTGACGATATCCGTCTCGGCCTGCCACGCCTTTTGCGCCGCGTCGGTCTGGAAGTTGACGTGCACGCCGTCATCCGCCCAGTAGGTGGCGCCCTGTTGCAGGATCATGGCCAGAAACAGGAAGGTGATGGCGTCGTTGCCGGCCATCAGGAACCCGGCCTGCGTGATGCGGCCCTGATCGTCGTACTTGGTGGCCTTGACCGCGTTGTCCATCAGCTCCTGCCAGGTCGCCGGCGTCTCGTTGACCCCCGCCTCTTCCAGCAGCGCCGGGTTGACCAGCATCGAGCCGTTCTCGAGGTTGTACTCCTTGGGCATGCCGTAGTACTGGCCATTCACCCCGTAGGCGCCGATAGCGGCCTCGAAGAAGCGGTCCGTCATACCCTCGGAGAGATTCGCCGGCACGGGGTCGAGCAGACCGAAGCCGGCGTACTGGGTCACCCAGGTGCCGAACATCTGCTGCATGTCCGCCACGGTGCCGGAGTTGTAGCCCGCCTGCAGCTTGCTGATGAAGATGTCGTACGGGAAATACTGGTAGGTGACGTTGATATCCGGGTTGGCCGCCTGGAAGCGGTCGATCATCTCGAGGTTGGCGGCGACGAAGGCCGGGTTGTTGTGGGTCCACCAGCTGATATTGAGCTTGCCCTCAACCGCTTCCCGGGCCGTCACCTCCGCTGGCTCTGGCTCAGGCGTCGCGTCCTGCGCAAACACCAATCCGTGCCGCTGCAGCGCCAGACCAGCCGCCACTGCCACCGTTCCCCGCAAGAGTTCCCGCCGCGCAAAACCGTTCTGCCGTTGCATGGTTCGCCCCCCGGTGACCGCCTACCTACCGTCCGTGTTGCGTGCGACGCGCCGCTGCGTTCCCGTGATCGCTGTCAGGAACCTCCTCCGGACTGTGTGAGCCAACACTCGCGGCATTGCGAGTTCGTCGAGACGGTGGGGAGCACTGACAGCGGCGCCGGGGCAGGATGGGGGAGATTGCGGCGAATCCCTCGCGGTCAGCGAGCCACCTTATCCGTCTGTGGGCCAATGGGAGCACTCTACTTTACGTCGCGAAGGGCGTCAATTGCGGAAAATTGCTTTCGTCCACCGCCGCACGCCGGCGCTGCAATTGGCGTGCGCAATGCCGGGAGGCAAGGGTCCTAGTCCCGAACGCCGGGCGCGAACCGGGCCGAAATCTCCGGCCACTCTGGCGCAGGCCCCGGCAACGGCGCCGCGTCTTCGCCCGGCCGCAAAGCGGCCAGAAAGAGCGCCAGGTAGCGCCGTCGCAATTGCTGCGTGCGCGACGCGTCGCCCACCCGCACCGCCGCCAGTTGCTCGAAGATCATGGTGACATCGCCCACCACGATCTCCGGGCGCAGCACCCCCGCGTCCTGCATCCGCGCCAGCAGCTCTGCGGTTAGGCGCGCCGCCCGGTCGCCATCACGCCACAGGTCCTCGGTCGGCGCGAACCGGCCTGCCAGATGCAGCGTCAGGGAGTGCGTATCGGCGTACAGCGCCTCCTGCATGAACGTGGCGAACGCCGCTGCCGGGTCATCGCCGGCAGCCAGCGCCGCCTCCACCAGCGCGGTGTACTGCCGCAGGCCCGCCGCGCTCAACTGCCGCAGCAGCTCTTCCTTGCTGCCATACCGCCGGTACAGCGCCCCGATCCCAACGCCCGCGCGCACCGCCACCGCCGCAATCGGCGCGTCCGGGTCCGCGATGAACACCTCGCGGGCGGCCTGCAAAATGCGAGCATCGTTCCGGGCGGCTTCACGCTGCCGCCCCCGGCGGACGGGAACTGGGTCGTCGTTCATGGCGCCATTCTACAGACGGAATGAATGATTCCGTTCTGCTACACTTCATTCGGAATGCTTCGTTCCGTTTGACGGAAAAGGAAGGAGCGCTCAGCCATGACACGCGACGCTGTGCACGAAATTGCCAATCCTGACCAGTTCGAACTCTTCACCATCGCCATTCCGCAGGACGACGTGGACGATCTCCAGCGCCGGCTGCACGCCACCCGCTGGCCGGTCGAGATCCCCGGCGTGGGCTGGGAGCGCGGCGTGCCCCGCGAATATCTGGAGGGCTTGGCCGCGACCTGGGCGAACGATTTCGACTGGCGGGCGCAGGAATCGCGGCTCAATGCGTTCCCGCAGTTCACCACCGAGATCGACGGGCAGACGATCCACTTCGTCCACGTCAAGTCGCCGCTCGACAATGCCATGCCGCTGCTGTTGATTCACGGCTGGCCCGGCAGCTTCATCGAGTTCATCGAGATGATCGGCCCGCTCATCAACCCGCCCGCCTACGGTGGCGACGCCGCCGATGCCTTCGATGTCGTCATCCCCTCGCTGCCCGGCTTCGGCTTCTCCAGCCCGCTGCGGAAAACCGGCTGGACCGTGGCCCGCATGGCTGGGGCCTTCGCCACCCTGATGGCCCGCCTCGGCTACCAACAGTACGGCGTGCAGGGCGGTGATATTGGCGCGTTCGTCGGCCCCACGCTGGGCGAACTCGACGCCGAGCACGTGATTGCGGTGCACGCCAACGCGCTGGTCACCTTCCCCAGCGAGGACCCGGCCGACTTCGAAGGCTTGACGGAAGCGGAACAGGAGCGGCTGCAACGCTTCCAGCACTTCGGGCAGGAGATGAGCGGCTACAGCAACCAGCAGGGCACCCGGCCCCAGACGCTGGCTTTCGGGCTGGCCGATTCCCCCGCCGGGCAACTCGCGTGGATCGCCGAGAAGTTCAAGGAGTGGACCGATCCCAAGTCCGGTTCCCCCGAAGACGCCGTGGGTTTGGATGAACTGCTGACGAACATCAGCATCTACTGGTTCACCAACACCGCCGGTTCCGCTGCCAACTTCTATTACGAAGCGATGCACGACCCCGAGGCGTGGGCGCCGCGCGACCGCACGACAACGCCGCTCGGCGTCGCCGTCTCGCTCACGCAGGACATCGCGATCCGCCGCTTCGCCGACCGCTCCTTCAACGTCGTCCACTGGAGCGAGTTCGCCGACGGCGGCCACTTCGCGGCGCTGGAGAACCCTGAGTTCCTGACGCAGGACGTGCGCGCGTTCTTCCGCCAGTTCCGCTAGCGGCAGCCGCCTCCCCGTCACCACCCCGCGTGCTGCGCCACCGACGTTGTCGTCCTCTCGGCGCACTATGCTGACCGGGGACTGGAGTGACGCCGTCTCACAGCCACCGCACCGGCTTTCCGCACTCCACCGCGACCTTCGCCCCCACCATATCGTCCCGACCGCAGGAGGGACCGCGCACCCCCAACCTCGCCACTACGGCCTCTTCTTTCCGAATTCCACCGCCGGGGAAGCACGCGGAGAGATGAGATCGTGACCTTGCAGTTTGCAGCGCGCGGTCCCTCCTGCGGTCGGGACGACATCGGGGTTTGGGAGGCAGTGATGGGGAGCGGAGAGCTGGCGCGGTGGCATTGGGTTGCCAATTCTCGTTTTGACGCGCTCCTGTAGCGTGTCGAAAATCGCTCGCCCCAGCGACAACTCATCACTCGCAGGAACCCTGCGCGACGTCGAAGGAGATCCAATGCCAGTACCTACCCGACGCACCCTGTTGACCGGCAGTGGCGCTGCCGTCGCCGCCACCCTGTTCGCCCGCCTGCCCGGCGCCGCGCAGGAGGCCACGCCCGCCGCTACGCCCGTTGCCTCACCCGTTGCCCTGCCCCTTGCCTCGCCAGTCGCCTCGATCCGCGACTGGGAAGGCGAAAACTGGGTGGGTTCCTGGGCCACCGCGCCCACCACAGACTGGCCGGAGATCGAAGGGTTTCCGGATACCAGCGTGGCGCTGAACAACCAGACCTTTCGCCAGATCGTGCGCCCCTCGCTCGCAGGCAAGCGGATGCGTGTGCGCCTCGCCAACACCTACGGCGACGCGCTGGTCAACATCGGCGCCGCGCAGGTCGCCATCCGCGACGCAGAGGCGGACACCTTCGCGGATACAAGCTGGCCTATCACCTTCGCCGGGAACACGAGCATCAGCATCCCGGCTGGCGCCACCGTACTCAGCGATCCCATCCCGCTTGACGTGCAACCGCTGCAGGAACTGGCCGTCAGCCTCTACTTCCCGGATGCGCTGACCGCAACCACGATCCACGGCAACGCGCTGCAAACGAACTACCTGTCGGCTCCGGGCGATCACACCATGGACACGGCGTTCCCGGTCGCCAGCACCGTGGAAAGCACCGCCTACCTCACTGGCATCGATGTCCTCGCCACGCCGCAGAGCCGCGCCATCGTGGCGTATGGCGACTCCATCACGGACGGCTTCGGCGCCACCAGCGGCGCGTACGGCACGTGGCCAGACGCGCTGACGAACCGGCTGGTCGTCTCCGGGCTGCCCCGCGCCGTCCTCAACGAAGGGATCGGCGGCAACCGGCTGCTCTCGGACAGCCTGGAAGGCTTCGGCATGGCGTTCGGGGAGAGCGCGCTGCGCCGCTTCGACCGGGACGTGCTGGGACAGGCCGGCGTGGGCTACCTGATCACCTTCATGGGCATAAACGATATCGGCCTGAGTTCGTGGGATGGCAGCGCGGTGCGCACCTCCGCCGAGTTGATCACCGCGCTGGACCAGCTTATCGAGCGCGCCCACGAGCACGGCATCGTCGCCATTGGCGGCACGATCACGCCCTTCGAAGAAGCGATGTACTACAGCGCCGAGGGCGAGGCGACCCGGCAGGAGGTCAACGCTTGGATCCGCGACAGCGGCGCCTTCGACCACGTCGTCGATTTCGACGCGGCCGTGCAGGACCCGGCCCAGCCCGGACGCATCCTTGCTGACTACGACTCCGGCGACCACCTGCACATCAACGACGCCGGGTACATTGCCATGGCGGAGGCCATCAACCTCGACTGGTTCGCCAACTAGCGACGCCGCACGGAATTCAGACGCCGGGAGACGCTCGCAGCATGGCCAATGTCCTTACCCAACGCGATCTCAACCGCGCCACCCTCGCGCGCCAGCACCTGCTGGCGCGCACCACCAATCCGGCCCGCGCCATGATCGAGCATCTGGCCGGCATGCAGGCGCAGTTGCCGCGCGATCCCTACATTGGCCTGTGGTCACGCCTCGACGGCTTCGCGGCCGCCGAGCTTTCCGACCTGCTGCGGGACCGGAGCGCCACGCGCGCCCCGCTGATGCGCTCCACCATCCACCTGACCAGCGCGGCGGATACGCCCCTGTTCTTCGCGCTCATGGCGGCCATGCTCCAGCAGCGCATGATGACCGGGAGCCCCTTTGGCCGCCGCCTGAACGGTCTCGATCTGGACCCACTGCGCCACGCCGCCCGCGAGATCGTGGAGGACACGCCGCGCACCACCGTGGAACTGGGGTCACTGCTCACGGAGCGCTTCCCCGGCCACGACGGCGAAGCGATGGCGCAGGTCGCCACCCGCATCGTGCCGATGGTGCAGGCCACCCCGCGCGGCCTGTGGGGCCAGAGCGGGCAAACGCGCTGGGCCACCACCGAGCAGTGGCTCGGAGCGCCAATACCGGCCGCGCCATCCCGCCCGAATTTGATCCACCGCTATCTCGGCGCTCTTGGTCCTGCCAGCATCATGGACATGCAGAATTGGTCCGGCCTGACCCGGCTCAAGGCCGATTTCGACGCCCTGCGCCCCGAACTGCTCACCTTCCGCGACGAATCCGGCAGGGAGCTGTTCGACCTGCCGGACGCCCCGCGCCCGCCAGCGGACACGCCGGCGCCGGTGCGGTTCCTGCCGGTCTATGACAACCTCGTCCTCGGCCACGCCGAGCGCGCCCGCTTCTTCGCCGCCGATGAACCGATCCCCGCCGAGGCCACAGGCGGCCGCGATGCGGGCTCGATTCTGGTGGAGGGGCTGGTGCGCGGCTTCTGGAAGCCGGGGACCTCATATCGCCCTGCCGCAGGCTTCTTGTCATTGCCGCGGAAGATATCGGCCTTGCAT
>JASGGF010000270.1:0-7431 GCA_047605145.1 Thermomicrobiales bacterium
CGGCTGCCGGTTCCGCACGCGCTGCCCGTACGCGACGGATCTCTGCGCCGCCGAAGTTCCCGTGCTGCGCGAAATTGAACCGGGCCATCTGGTGGCCTGCCATTATGCGGAGAATCTGGCGAGCGCAGACTCCTGAGGCGAGCCTTTGCTATGATCGGAGCGATATCCCGCGCCGGGCGGTGATGAATGCGCTCCACGCATCGGTGACGCCAGTGAACATCGCAACCGCAAGGGAATGGCGACGGTGAAGGTCGCGCTCGTTTCTCCGTACGATCCTGCGCACCCGGGAGGCGTGTACGAACACATCAACCACCTGCAGGGTGAGTTCACCCGGCGCGGGCACGATGTGACCATTCTCGCGCCACGAGGTCGCAAGGGTGGCCTTGAAGCGCGCGAGGGGTTTTACGGCGTCGGGCGGACGGTGCCGATCCCGGCCAACGGCAGCATGGTGCGCGTCACGTTCGATGTCACGCTGTACAACGCGGTCAAGACGCTGCTGCGGCGTGAACAATTTGATGTCGTCCACGTCCACGAGCCGCTGATTCCGGTGCTCCCCTACCTCGTGCTCCTCAACTCTCAGGCGGTGAATGTCGGCACCTTCCACGCCTTCCGTTCATCCAGCCCGTGGTACACCGCGTTCAAGCCGTACATGTCGTTCATGATGTCCCGGCTCGATGCCCGGATCGCGGTCTCGCCGCCCGCGCGCGATTTCGTCAGCCAGTATTTTGAAGGCCCGTACGACACCATCCCCAACGGCATCGATGTCGCCCGCTTCCAGAACGCTGAGCCGTTTCCGTGGGCGAACGACGGCACACCGCGCCTGTTATTCGTCGGACGTTTCAACGAGCCGCGCAAGGGGCTGAAGTATCTGCTCCGCGCCTTGCCGCTCGTCCAGCAGCAGTTTCCCGACGCCCGGCTGGTGGTGGTTGGCCGCGGGGATCCCGAGAAGCTGGCCGGGTTGATGGAGCGCTACGACGTGCGCGGTGTTGATTTCGTTGGGCAGTCAACCGCCGCAGACCTGCCGCGCTACTATGCGAGTTGCAACGTTTTCTGCGCGCCGTCCACCGAAGGCGAGAGTTTCGGCATCGTCCTGCTGGAGGCGATGGCCGCCGGCGCCCCGGTGGTGGCGGGCGATATCCCGGGCTACCGCAGCGTCATCCGCAACGGTGTCGATGGCTTGCTGGCGGAGCCGAAGAATCCGCAAGCGTTGGCGCTGGCGCTGGTGCGGATGCTCGCCGACAGTGAATTGCGCGCAAACCTCGTCGCAGCGGGCCGGGCCACCGCCCAGCGCTACGACTGGCCACAAATTGCGCAACGCGTCCTGACCGTCTACGAGCGCGCGCAAGGTGCGTCGCCGGCGCCTGAACTGAGTTTGGCTGGCATGGGAGCTACACGCGGTGATATCTGAGGCGGTCGGTTCGCGTGTTCGCGCATTCACGCTCGGGATCGGGGAGGCGCTGGCCCGGCTTGGCCTGACGCCGAACATGATCACCACCATTGGCGTCTTGCTCAGCATCGTCGTGGCGGTGGTCATTGGGTCGGGCTACCTCATCGCGGGCGGGCTGCTGTTTCTCATCGCCAGCGGATTCGACATGCTGGATGGCGCCGTCGCCCGCGCGGCTGGCGCCGTTACGAAGTTCGGCGGCTTTCTCGATTCCACGCTCGACCGTTACTCCGAAACCATTGTCCTCGCGGGTGTCCTCTACTATCTGTTGGAAACCCCGGACGCCAAGACAGGCGCCTTGCTGGTCTTTGCCGCCACCACCGGGTCCCTGTTGATCAGTTACGCCCGCGCCCGGGCCGAAGCCGCCGGCTTTCACGCCTCGGTCGGGTTGCTAGCCCGACCTGAACGGGTGGTTATTCTGGCGGTGGGCCTGTTCATCGGGCAATTGTTGCCGGCGCTCTGGATCCTGGCGATCGGGACGCATCTGACCGTGCTCATGCGCATCTTCCACGTCTGGCGCGTTTCGCGCACCGCGCCGTCTGCCTGAAAGTGCTCCATGACTGATCGCGAGAGCCTCGAGACGACCGGGCCGGGCGACCCTGGTGAAGACCTCGACCGCGCCCTTGTCACCGCCGCCGATGTCGACTCGGCAGGCCGTTCCTGCCTCCTGATCGTGGCCATGGTGATCGTGATTCTGGCGTTGCTTGGGGTCTGGATCATCTACACGCGCAGTCAGGGAGCGTAAACGAACGCGCCCCAACCGGTGCTATTCTCCCGGCGCGATCAGACCCGCCCGTCGGAAGGAGCCCGGTTCCATGAGTGGCGTGACCGTTTCGGAAACTGGCGCAGCGCGCATCAATGTCGCGGTGCTCCAGATGAACTCTGGCGCCGACAAGGACGCCAACATTGCCTCAGCGCTCTCGCTGATCGATCAGGCGGCCGGCGCTGGCGCCCGGCTGGTGGTGCTCCCCGAGGTCTGGACCTACCTCGGCCCCGACGAGGGCAACCGACCCAGCGCAGAACCAGTGCCCGGTCCGGTCGCTGATCTCCTCGCTGACCGTGCCCGGCAGCACGGCATCTATCTGCACGGCGGAAGCATCCTCGAAACCCGCGCCGGCGAACCGGGTCTGTACAACACCACGCTCGTCTTCAACCCCGATGGCGATCTCATCGCCCGCTACAGCAAGATCCACATGTTCGATGTGGTGCTGGACGGGGATGCGAAGTACATGGAATCCGCGACCGTCACCCCCGGCGACGAGATCGTGACCGTCGATATCGACGGGTTCCAGGTTGGTCTTGCCATTTGCTACGACCTACGTTTCCCGGAGCTGTTCCGCATTCTGGCCCTGCGCGGCGCACGAGCCATCGTGCTGCCGGCCGCCTTCACCATGACCACCGGCAAGGACCACTGGGAGGTGCTCATTCGCGCCCGGGCGATTGAGAACGAGGTGTACATGGTTTCCTGCGGCCAGTGGGGCGCGCATCCGCCGGGGAACCTCTGCTACGGCCGCTCCATCATCGTGGACCCATGGGGCACCGTGCTCGCCACCGCGCAAGACGGCGTGAGCATCGCGATGGCCACGCTGGATGATGCGCGTGTCGCGGCGGTCCGGCGGCAAATCCCGTCGCTGGCAAACCGGCGACCGGAGGCGTACCGATGGCCCGACGAAGCGATGGCTCTGGCCGGTTCCTTGCCCGGCCGGTGACACTGGCAACCGGGCCGCGCTGGGCCGGACTGATCGGGTCGCTGCTGCTGCTGACCGGCTGCATCCGCAGCGACCCGCCCCCGCCAACTCCGCCGGCGCCGACGCTGGAGGTAGTGATCGCGACGCAAGGGCCGCCACCCGTGCCCACACCCGGCGTGCAGCAAACGTACGAAGTGCGGGAAGGTGACACCCTGTCCGCGATTGCCGCACGTTTTGGCGTGGAAGAGGATCGCATTCTGAAGCAGAATCCTGATCTCGACGCCGACACGCTGTACGTCGGACAGGAGCTGGTTATTCCCGCAGCCCAACCATAAGTCATATTGACCATAGAGGCCCGGCATGCTACCGTGTACTCACGCTAGTCGAGGATCCCGACAGCGCTCTCCAGAGTCCGCGTAGGGTAAAGGAGGTGATGCCCATGAGTAGTCACGGTACCGAGGGCGTCACGGTGGAGGTCGTCTGCCGCTAGGCAGATTTTTCACCGAGACGCCACACGGAATAAAGGCCGGGCAGCAATGCCCGGCCTTTATGGTGTCTGGAGTTTCCCGCCGAATTACTCGGCGCTGTCCTCACTGCTCTCGGATGCAGTCTCTTCAGCCGCATCGGCTTCCGCCGCCGCCTCAGATTGCGCAGCCGCCTCGGCTTCCACCGCCGCCTCGTCCTCGGCCACTTCCGGCATGACCGCGGCGATCATCTGAGCGATGATTTCATCCCCATCGGTGACCAACGTCACGCCTTCAGGAACGGTCAACTCCCGGACGTGGATCGCGTCACCGACGTTCTCCAGACCGGAGACATCGACATCGATCTGGGCGGGAATCCGCGCCGGCAGCGCCTCAACCTCGACCTCAGTGCGGGCCTCCGTGAGGATCGCCTCGGACGAGCTGTTGGGGTTGTGCAACACCAACGGCGCCATGGCCCGGATCGGCCGCCGCAGATTCGGCGCGAAGAAGTCGATGTGCAGCGGATCGCGCCGCACCGGATCGACCTGCACCTCACGGATGAACACGGATTCGACGCCACCATCCCATTTCAGGTCAAACAGCGTGGCATGTCCATGCGCCTGATAGAACTTCATGAACTCGCGGCGATCAACCATCACCGGGACGGTTTCTTCGATCACCGGCCCGTACACGATCCCCGGCACAAAGCCTTCCCGCCGCAGGCGAGCCACTTGCTTGCCGGTCACGGTCCGCTTTTGCGCCTCGAATGAATTCCTTGCCATCACCCTACCTGCTCGAAAATCCGACAACCCGGTGAGCCCATGGGTCACAGAGCAAACACGCGCACGCAACGATGCCGAAGCACAAGCAACGGCGCGACAGGCAACCATACCACAGCCAGACTCGCCTTATTTGTGACAGGCGTTGCTTGACTCCCCGCCGCATCACTCCGTACTATCAGCCGAACCTTTCACAGACAATAGCTGGCCGTTGCAGCGCTTTGATCGTTGACCGGAATCCAGTTCTGCCGGATCGCCATTGGCCGACCACGGGCAACGCGGCGCCGGGAGAAGCGAGCGAACACACGGAGGATTCCCGATGGGGCGCTTCCTGATTCGGCGGTTTCTCATTTCCATCGTGACGCTGATCGCCATCAGCATGGTGGTGTTCACGATCCTGGCCATCGCGCCGGGCGATCCACTCTCGGGGTTCGCCAACAATCCCAATGTCCCCCCGGAGCTCCGCGAGCGCATTCGCAAGACCATGGGTCTTGACGATCCCATTCACGTCCAGTACGCGAAATGGGCCACTGCGTACGTGCAGGGCGACTGGCTGCAGTCCTACTCCGCCAAGGTCCCCGTGCGTGAATACGTGCTCTCCCGCCTGCCAACCACGCTCAAGATCTCTGGCTCCGCGTTCCTGCTCAGCATCTTGATCGCCGTGCCCATTGGCGTACTTTCGGCAATCAAGCAGTATTCCGTCTTCGATCAAGTGGCGACGACGTTCGCCTTTCTCGGGTTTAGCTTACCCACCTTCTTCACCGGCATCCTGCTGATCCTGATTTTCAGTGTCTATCTCGGCTGGTTGCCCTTCGTCTACGACTCCGAAGTCAAGGGCTTCTGGCCAAACGTGAAGCAATCGATCATGCCAATCACGGTGCTTGGCCTGGCAGGAGCTGCGCAGTTAATGCGGTTCGTGCGCGCGGCAATGCTGGAAATCATCAGCCAGGATTACGTGCGAACGGCGCGCGCCAAGGGCCTCCGGGAGAACTCGGTCATTCTGCTCCACGCCATGCGCAACGCCCTGATCCCGGTAGTGACCGTGCTGGCGCTCCAGATTCCGGAAGTGTTCGGCGGGGCCATCATCACTGAGCAGATCTTCCGCATTCCGGGGATCGGCCGGGCGTTGATCGACGGCATCTACAGCAAGGACGTGCCGGTTGTGATGGCGATCACGTTCGGCATCGCCATTCTGGTGGTGGCTTTCAATGTGCTCGCCGATATCCTCTACGCCGCGCTTGATCCGCGCATTCGGCTCTCCTGAGCGAACCCGCCGGGTGCGTTGCGATTTTCGGCCTGACCCGGCTACGCCGCCCAACTGTTGAGATACCGACGAATGCGCAACGGGAAGGACGACCATGAGTCAGAGTGTTGAGGTCGCTGTCAACCGCGGCGCAACCGCCGTTCCCAATACCGCGGGCACATCAACCGAGACCATGCCCACGCTCGGCCTGCCCAAAATGCCGCTGGTCGATCTGCGCTCGAAGCCGCAGCGGACGCTGTGGGGCAACGCGTGGCGCCAGTTTCGCCGGCACAAACTGGCGATGGCCGGGCTGATCACGTTCACCTTCCTGCTGCTGGCGACGTTCATTGGCTCGCCCCTCTACCCCCAAAAAATCGACGAGATCGACTTCTCGGTGAGCGGCTCCGGCATTTCGATGGCGCACCCGATGGGGACGGACTCTCTGGGTCAGGACATTCTGGCGCGCATCCTGTGGGGTGGCCGTATCTCGCTCGCTGTCGGCATCGTGGCGGCGCTCATCGCCATCATCGTGGGCACCGCCGTTGGCGCGGCGGCCGGGTTCTTCGGCGGTCCCACTGACACGCTGCTGATGCGGTTGACCGACCTGTTCATCTCGCTGCCGCAGGTGCCATTGCTCCTCGTGATCAGTTTCCTCTACCGACCACTGTTCTACGAGTTCTTCCAGAAACGCACCGGGAGCGGCGTCAACGGCGTCTTCTTCATGATCGTGCTGGTCATCGGGCTGCTGAACTGGATGCCCACGGCCCGGCTGGTTCGTGCCAGCTTTATGTCCACCAAGGAGAAGGAGTTCATCGAGGCCGCGCGGTCCATCGGCGCCACGCGTTCCTCGCAGATTTTCCAGCACATCTTGCCCAATGTGATGAGCCCGATCATCGTGGCGGCCACGCTGGGCGTCGGCGCGGCGATCATTAACGAATCCGCGCTCTCCTTCCTCGGCCTCGGCTTCCCCTCAGACATTCCAACGTGGGGGAGCATGCTGTATGAAGCGAAGGATCGCTTCGAGATCGCTCCGCATGAAGCCATCTTCCCCGGCATGATGATTTTCCTCACCGTGCTGTCGATCAATTACGTCGGCGATGGCCTGCGCGACGCACTCGACCCGCGCAAGACGCTGTAATCCGCGCAGGAGCAACGAGACTGTGGACAATTCCGCGAGCCAGCCGGCCTTCGAGTGGAAGGACTTCAGCCGATTCGTTGAAGTCTCCCGTGTGCAGCAAGGCTGGCTGGTCATCTGGGGCCGCTACCACGATCTGGGCAGCCGCCGGGAGCACCTCGGCAACCGCACCTACGCGGACCTCCGGGGCGCGCGCCGCCGGGTGGCGGAAGCCGCGCTGGAATTGACCCGGGACCCGGCGCTTGCCTCCGACGCCGTGCTGCTCTTTGACCGGTCTCCCCGCCTCTGGGGAGGCGGCGCCTCCGGAGTGCTTTAGCCACGTTCCGACACGGCGTGCGACAATCGGGGCATGGTTGCCGTTTCTGCCGGTGAAATTCCTCAAGGTCCGTCGGAGTCAGTCGCCATCGTCGGCAATGGCGCGCTTGGGTCCATCATTGCCGCCGCGTTGCTGCAATCTGGCGTCTCCGTCGCGCTAATCGGCCGGCGCCCCGGCCCGGCCATCACCGTCTGCGAGCCTCCCTGTGCGGTTCGCCCTTTGGCGATCCCGGTCACAGCCGATCCTGCGGCCGTCGCAGGCGCTTCGTTCGTGCTCATCCTCGTCAAGTCGTACGACACCGCGTCGGCTGTCGCCCGGTTGGCGCCGTACCTCCACCGGGGCGCCACGGTCGTCTCGTGGCA
>JASGGF010000271.1:0-7379 GCA_047605145.1 Thermomicrobiales bacterium
CCCTCGTTGCTCGCGTTCGAGCCCGAGGCGGAGTTGCCGCTGCCATTCGTCGACGAGTTGGAGTTGCCGCTCCCGTTCGTCGAGGAGTTCGAGCTTACATTAATCTCTTTTGGGCCGGCGGCGTCACCGCCATCCCCCCCTTCACCATAACCGCCGGCCCCACCGGTCGCGTTGCCACCGGCCCCGCCGTTGTTGCCGTCGTTGCTGCCGCCAGTCGCGCTGGAGCTGCCACCGGAACCGCCGGCGCCGCCAGCGCCGCCGTTGTTGCCGTCGTTGCTGCCGCCGGTCGCGCTCGAGTTCCCGCTACCGCCAGCCCCACCAGCGCCGCCGTTGTTGCCGTCGTTGCTGCTGCTGGCGTTGCCGCCATTGCCGCCCTGCGAGCTGGAGCCGCTGTTGCCACCGGCGCCGCCGTTGTTGCCGTCGTTGCTGGAGTTGGAACCGGAGTTGGCGTTGCCGCCGTTCCCGCCGGAGCCGCCAGCCGCGCTGCCGCCATTGTTGCCGTCATTGCTGGAGTTCGCGTTGCCGCCGTTGCCGCCGGAGCCACCAGCGCCACCCTGGCCGCCGTTGTTGCCCTCGTTGGAGGAGTTGCTGCTGCCGCCGGAGCCGCCAGCCGCGCTGCCGCCGTTGTTGCCAGCGTTGTTCGCGTTGGAGCTGCCGCCCGCGCCGCCATTGTTGCCGGAGTTGTTGGCGTTGCCACCCGCGCCGCCCGCGCCGCCGTTGTTGCCCTCGTTGGAGGAGTTGGAGCTGGAGTTGCCACCGGAACCGCCGGAGCCACCCGCGCCGCCATTGTTGCCGGAGTTGTTCGCGCTGGCGCTGCCGCCGGAGCCACCGTTGTTGCCGCTGTTGTTCGCGGACGCATCGCCACCGTCGCCGCCGGCGCCGCCCTCAGCCGAGTTGCTGTTGGAGCTGCTCACGGAAACCGTGTTGCTGCTCGGCGCCCCATCGGAGCGGGAGCGGGACTTGCTGCGGCTGCGGCCGCGACCACCGCGGCGGCGAGCCTCGGCGTCTTCCAGCATCGAAACGCCGGCCACCGCCGACCCAACCAGCGGCAGCGCGAAGAACGCCATCCGCTTCATGATCTTCCGGCGGCTCAACGCCTCGGAAGTCGCCTCAACCTTCTCAGAGCCCGACATTTCGTTCTGCATTCCCACCAGGTTCCCCCAGTTCATCCGAATATCAGAAGCCTCAATTGGAGAACAACCCGTTCTTCCATCAGCGCTTCTGGAACACTTGACTGGGATCACTATAGGCGATTCTCTGCCCCAGTCAATACTCATTGATAAATTTACTTTTCTTCCGATGCCTTTCTAGGGATATTCCACCTTCTGTTTCTCTATTTTTCATGATTAAGGTGGTGATACAGTATTGGTCACCGGCGTTTCATTTTTCACAGCATCACGCGTGTCGCAGGGACAACAAAACGGGAGGCCTGGGGCCTCCCGTCGCGTTCTGGTCCATTTTCGTGAAGGTCTGCTAGCCCTCGGGCTCCGGACTCACGATGACATTCGCATCGCCGCCGTCACCGCCAGCGCCACCCGTCGCCGTATTGTTGTTGTTATTCTGGTTCGAGTTGGTATTTGTATTGGTGTTTTTGACATTGACCTCATCGCGTTCGCGGTCACCGCGCACGATGATGGTGTCTGGCTCGGTCTCGCCAATCGTCGAATCATCGCCACCGCTGGCGTTTGCGGTGGGATCACCGCTCGGCACGGTCACGTACATGATGGTGGGATACGAAACCTCGCCCCCGTTGAGGGAGGCATCGGAGTTGACAATGTCGCCCACGTTCATCACGTTGCCGACGTTCTGGCCCGTCTGCACATCACCGAACGTAATGGTCCCGCTGCCGGTATCGGCGCTCGCGATGCCACCGTTCGCGGTGTCCGGGCTCTGCGCGCCGGCGCTGGCGGCGGCCAGCAGCAGCGGCGCCACCAGCGCCAGCGCCCCGGCCACTCCGCGCGCGCCCTGCCAGGCATGCTTCATCGTCATGGGATCCCCTTCCCCGGTGTCCTGACCATTCCCCGCCAGTTGCAACGCGCCGCAACGTCCCCTCGTTGCGGTGGCCCGCAGCCCAACACTGCGCAATGGCAGCCTGCCCTACCGATGGCTCGGCCAGGGCGACTCGTTCACAGGCGGGGCGGAACGCCTCCCATAGTGCGGGGGAGTGTCACTGGTAGCATAGCAGCATGCAAGCCCCATTCGGGGCGCCATGCCGCCTACTGGTCCCAACCCCGCGCCAGCTCCCACCACCGGCGGCGACTTCTGTCGCTACGGCGACATCCGGATGCCGGCCACCCCCACCACAGCACGGAAGGTGCGGATGAACTCCCGCCCATTCGGTGTGATCCAGGCGACCGAGCGCTCGCCGGTGCGGGCCACGCCGGGAACCGAGATGGCCTGATCAGCGCGGGCCTGATGATCGAAGGTCAGCTCGATGGTGCTTTCGGCCGGCAGCACGAAGGGCGTGGCGTTCGCCGCGTTGCGCACGCCCTGCTCGGCGGCGCTGCGGATCAGCTCCCGCGCCCGCTCCGGGTGCAGGTGCAGCGCGGAGAAGGTGGAGAGCCCTTCTTTCACCACGGCCCCGGCCACCTGCTCGCCCAGCAGCGCCTGTGTCTGCGCCACCGCCTTGTCATCGCCGGCAATCATCGTCACCGGCACGCCGTAGTAGCCGGCCACGGCGGCGTTGATGCCGAACTCGCCGGTGGAGACGCCGTTGATCTTCACATCGTTCAGCCAGCCGGTCCAGGTGTGCGCCAGCGGCGCGGCCGGGGTGCCCGCCTTGGCGTGGTAGCCGGTGAAGAAGAGCGCCCCGATCCCCTCCAGATCAACACCCTGCGTCATGCCCAGCGGCTTGTCGTTGCCGGTGATGAAGCGGATCTCCCGGTGCAACTGGTCCGGGATGATGTTGCGCATGCCATCGTGGCTGTCATTGACGATGACTTCGTCCGCGCCCGCCGCCAGCGCGCCCTCCACCGCCGCGTTCACCTCGGCGGTCATCCGCTCGCGCGTGCGGAAGTAGCGGTCCTGCGAGTGCGGCTCGCCGCCGTACTCCGGCGGCATCACCTGCACCCACGAGACCACCCCACAGGTGCCTTCCATATCCGCAGAAATCAGCACTTTCACGACGTGTCCTTCCTTCAGAAAAACGGGCGCCAACGCGCGGCATCCTATCACCGCCGTGTCCCGCTTGACGTGTGCGCCATTGGGTGTAGAGTGGCGGCGCTGGCTGCCCGATCCCTCCGTGTCTCCACCCACCCTGTCCCCTCGACCTTCCCGGCAGCCGTGCAGGAGTCCCGGATGGACGCATCGCAGTTCGATCGTCTGGCCCGCACGTTGGCCGATCCCCTGCTGCGCCGGCAGGCCGTGCGCACGCTGGCCGGCGCGCTGGCGGGCGGCGTGGCGCTGACCGCCGGAGCGGCGACGGAGACCGCCGCCCGCAAGAAGAAACACCGCAAGAGCAAGAAGAAGCGCAAGACCACGACCACCACCACGCCACCACCCTGCCGCCAGCCGGGCGAGGACTGCGCCGACGCCACAACGTGCTGCCAGACGGGCGGCATGACGGTGTGCCGCCCCTTCCTCAATACGCAGTGCACGGGTGTCGCGCTCACCGGCAACCGTTGCTGCGGCGTTGAGGGCACGGTCTGCGATCCCACGTTCGGGACACCGCTGATTCCGATGAGTCCGAACTCGCACGGCAACTGCTCATGCTGCGCTGAACTCTTCTGCGGCGAGCAACTGGACGGCAGTTTCCGCTGCCAGACCGAGCCTACGTAGGCAGCAGCTCACGCCGGATCAGACCGGCGGGGTGGACCGCGTGGCATCAGCGAGCCACTTGCGGTCCATGCCGCCGGCCAGATGCTCACGCAACACCTGCTGCGCCGCCGGCTCCACGCCCAGCGCTTCCAGCGCGCGCAGGCGGCGCGTGTAATCCGCGATGTGCACGGGGCCGCCCGGCCGCAGCGCCATCTGCAACTGGCGCAGATCGACGGTGTGGGGCAGCGTTTCGCACTGCGCCAGATACCCGGCGCCCAGCAGATCAAGCATGGTGCGCAGGCACTTTTCGCAGCCGCCGCAGTTGTAGGCTGGGCCGTAGCCGGCGCAGGGGCGCAGCGTGGGCATCACCAGATCCGGACGCAGTTCGGCGATCACCCGGGTCTTGTCGATGGTGTTCAACTCGCAGCCATCGTGGATGACGGTCAGCGTCTCGGTGGACCACAGCGGATCGAGCAGCGGGTGCGAGCCCCACGGGTACAGCCGGTCATAGGTGGTGGACGCGGCGATGTAGATGCGGCGCAGGAAGCCGCCCAGCCCCAGCGCCGCCGCCAGCAGGGCGCCGCCGTGCTGCGGCGGCCACGTCCCCAGCACGGCGATCACCCGCCGCACGTTGCTGACGATGGGCACGAGCTGCGTCCCCGTTTCCACCGCGACGCGCTGCGCGTTGGCGAGGAACTGCGGCGCAAACTCCTCCTGCCACGGGCGGCCCGGCTGGTCGATGCCGTGCAGGGTCAGCAGGTGGGTCAGGCGGCGCTCACCGGCGGGGTAATCGCGCCGGTTCTTCAGCAGGCTGTAGAAGGAATCGACGCCCAGCGAGAAGAACAGGCCGGCGCCCGGCGCCTCGGCTGGCGCCGGCAGGGAGTACTGCCGGGGCGGCGCGTGCACCGTGATCTGGCGGCTGCGCGGCTCGAACGCGCCGAGAATCGCCTGCAGCTCGGGAAGCGCCTCCAGCAGGCGCGGCGAAACCGGCGCCTCGATGGTCAGATCCTCGCCGCGCAGCATGGCGCCGGTCAGCAGCGCCGCCAGAAAGGGATCGCCGTTATCCACGTGCACATACGGGCGCAACTCGGCGGGGTAGCGGTACCAGAGCAGAAAGGGTGAAAACTGCCCGGCGTCGCTGGTGACCCAGCCTTGCAGCTGGCACGTATCGCGCTGTTCGATGATTTCGATGGCGGAGACACGCATGGCGGCGATCCAGAGAGCAGTGCTGCGCGCCGGGGTGCATTCCCGGCAGCGTAGCACCGCCCCGCCGGTGGCTCAGCGCGCCGTGATCAGCCGCGCTCCCAGCGGAAGCCTTCGCCGTCCGGCGTGATCCGCCCCCAACTGGGGAACGGCTCGTGGGCGTAGAGAGCGCGCGCCTCTTCCTCCACCAGCCGGGGGTAGAGGCGGGCGCGGGTCGCCATGAGCGGGTCGTGGTCAGCGTGCGGCGGGTTCCACTCCGGCTGCGCCACCTCCACGCCGTGGTGGATGAGGTCCCCCAGCACCCACACCGGCGCGGCCCCCGTCTCGATGCGCACGACCACGTGCCCCGGCGATTCCCCCGGCGCCGGCAGCACCGTCACGCCGGGCGCGATCTCCGTCGCCGCGTCGATCAGCTCCAGCCGTCCCTCGCCGTCAATCACACTCAGGCGGTGAATGTGCGACGCCGGGTCCTCCCGCATGGGGTTGCCTTCCCAGTCGGCGCGGCCCATAACGTGCCGGGCATTCGGGAAGCGCGAGACCAACTCGCCATCCACCTCGCGGCAGACGCCGGGGTAGTGATCGCCGTGCGGGTGCGTGATGACGACGTGCGTGACCTCCGCCGGGTCTATCCCCAGCTCCGCCAGCGCGGCGTCCAGCCCGGCGGTGCGCCGGATCGGCCAGTTCGGCCAGATCTGCGGCAGGCTGGCCTGCCACGCGGAATCGGGCGCGTCGCAGCCGGGATCGATGGCGACGAGCGCCTCACCCAGCCGCACCAGCACCACGTTCAGCCCGATCCAGATGCGCCCGCGCTCGTCCGCCTCCGGCAGAGCGGCGCGCCACTCGGCCTCGGGCACGGGGAAGCGCGGCTCCCACAGCATCTCGCCGTCGGCGATGACGGTGATGGTGGCGTCGCCGACCTGCCGGGTTTCGATGATCTCGGTGATGGACATAGTCGGTTTCTCCATTGCATTGGTGTGCTGAGCCGTGGTGTGTCGCGCCGGCCAAGAACACCGGGGCGGCAATGTTTCAGCACGCATTGTGGAGGAACATGAGGTTCCGCGCTTGCTGTGCATCCGCATCAACGGAAAGGGATGACCTATCGAAGCACCGCGACCCTGCCTCTGGGGGCTAAAACGCTTGACGCCAATTGGCTTCGGCGAGGCCCTATTGCCCCGAAACTCCCTCACCCCCAGCCTCTCTCCCGAAGTCCTTGCGCGGCTGACTGGAGTAGGTATTGGGGATGGACACGCCGCCACGGCGACGAACCCTCACCCCAAACCCCTCTCCCTTTGCGAAGGGCGCGGGGCTTTCGGTAGCGAGATGGGCGGACGTCTGCGGAAATCTGGCGGCGTCAAGCCGAGTTTCCACGTCACGGCAAATCGGCTCCCCTCGCCCTTCGCAAAGGGAGAGGGGTTGGGGGTGAGGGTTTCTCGGCGTCACGCCGCCGCATGATCCGTCTCCTTACCCCAGTCAGCCGCGCAAGGACGTCGGGAGAGGGGCTGGGGGTGAGGGATTCTCCGGTGTTTCGAAACGTCCCGGGCGCAATTGGCGCCAAGCGTGAGAGACCGGAATACCCATCCGCTTGATGATGAAGGCGGAGAGGGCGCTGTTGGTGTCTCCCAGGATCAACAGGCGATCCGGGCGCAGTTCACGCATGGCCAGCTCGGTCTGCGCCAGAATCTGGCCAATCTGCTCCCCAAAGGTCGCGCCGCGCACGCCGAGATAGCGGTCTGGCGGCCGCATGCCCAGTTCGGCGAAGAAGATATCGCTGAGCCGGGGATCATGATTATATCCGGTGTGCAACAGGATATGGTCACACAACGCATTGAGCGTCGCGGTGATCATGCTGAGCCGGATGATTTCGGGCCGCGTGCCCAGAATCGTCAGAACTCGCACATCTTATCCCTTGTGTCACACGCGAAGATCATTTCCAGGAGACGCCACGGTAACATAGCGCAGAACGGAGAGTTACCGATTTCAGGGCAGCGCGGCTCGAGAGCCAGCTCGCCTCTCCAGCGCCCAGCGTCAGGCAGCAGTCCGCAAGGAGCAGCGCGAAGACATGCCGCACCGGCCCAGGCCCGAACGTCACCGGACAGCCGCCCCGCCAGACCTCGCTGCGGCCCCGGCGCTGCTGATCGGGACCCGGTACGGGCAGGGAATCCAGGACGAGGCGTGGTTCCGGCACCGCGAAGAGGTGCTGGGAAACATCACGGCGCCCAGCCTGCTGGCGCAGACGGATGCCAATTTCCGCTGGGCCATCTACATCGACGCCGACATGCCCGCCGCCGCCCGGGCCGCCCTGGAGCGCATGACCGCCCCATTTGGCGAGCGGGTCATCCTGTGCACCGATCCCCGATTCAGTTCCGCTTCGATGGCGGCGCAGGCGCAGGCGCACGGCCTCGTCTCGCCAGACGGCTTCC
>JASGGF010000272.1:0-7363 GCA_047605145.1 Thermomicrobiales bacterium
CGGCGCCGCAGGTCCACTTCACGCAGGCAGCCCCGACGCCCACCACGAGCCCGATCCCCCTGTTCCGGGGCGCGGCCACTCCGTGACGGACGCGCTGCCGGCTTCGCCCTCGGTTGTAGTGGTGGTCCCCACCTACAACGAGCGCCCCAACTTGCCCACGCTGGTGGCGGGCGTGCTGGCGCACGGCCCGCAGTACCGGCTGGTGATCGTGGACGACAACTCGCCGGATGGCACCGGCCAGCTCGCGGACGAGCTGGCAGCGTCCAACCCCGGCCGCATCGACGTGCTGCACCGCCCCGGCAAGGGCGGCCTTGGCCCCGCCTACGTGGCCGGGTTCACGCATGCGCTGGCCCTGAACCCCGATCTGATCGTCCAGATGGACGCCGACCTCTCGCACGATCCGGCGGCGCTGGAGACGCTGGTGGCAGCCGCTGCTGACTATGACCTCGTGATCGGCTCCCGCTATGTCCCCGGCGGCGGCACACGCGGCTGGCCCCTCTGGCGGCAGAACCTGAGCCGCACGGGCGGGCGCTACGCCCGGGCCGTCCTCGGCGCGCCGGTGAACGACCTCACCGGCGGCTTCAAGGTCTGGCGCGCGCCGCTGCTGGCGCAGATCGACCCCGCCGCCCTGCGCTCCGATGGCTACGCCTTCACCATCGAGGCGACGTGGCGCGCCCTGCAACAGGGAGCCACCGTCACCGAGGTCCCCATCCTGTTCACCGACCGCGTGGCCGGCGCCTCCAAGCTCTCTCGCCGCATCGTGGCGGAAGCGGCGCTGCTGGTCTGGAAGCTGCGCTGGGAGGCGCGGCGCGGACGATAGCGGGGAAGTCTCCCGACGGCAAGCGGGTGTTCTTCCGGCTCTACGCCACCCCGCTTGCTGCCATCATCGAGGAAGCCGCCATGGTCGCCACCCGATTGAGCATCGCTGAATTCGAGGCCACCTGCGGCGATGCCCGCGTCGAACTGGTTGATGGAGAAGTCGTTCCGCTGTCGCCTTCTTCCTTCGGGTCCTCCAACACCAGCTGGATGATCGGGTATCTGCTGGGCCTCTATGTCGTACCTCGACGGTTGGGAAGCCTTTCCAACGCCGAAGCCGGTTTCGTGATCTTTCCTGATCGGCCGACAGTGCTCGCTCCAGATGTTGCGTTCGTGCGCGCTGACCGGGCGCCGCAAGGAGCGGCGCGGCGGCACTTTGCCAACCTCGCGCCAGATCTGGTTGTCGAGGTGAACTCCCCGTCAGACCGCCCGCGCGATATCGCCTCCAAGGTAACGATGTATCAGGAGGCGGGCGTGCTGCTGGTCTGGGTGGTAGACCCGCCGGCGCTAACGGTGACCGTACATGCGCTCGGGCAGCAGCCGGTCACGCTGGGCGTGGATGACGAGCTGGACGGCGGCGAGGTGCTACCGGGGTTCCGCGTGACGGTGGCCGAGGTATTTGCGTAGGCCGCGCCGCGCGCCACTGCCCACCGGCCTTGTGCGCCGCCTCCCGACATCGCCCGCCCGTCCTGCCCATTTGGTACCCTGCCCGCTGGTACATTCGCCGCGAGGCCGGGGCAACGCCTGACCTCGCGTTCGCAAACAGGGAGCGCCCGCCGCATGAAAGTCGCGTACGTGTTCAGCACTTCCGGCAACACCGCGTCGTACAAGCTGGGCAAGATGATCCTGCCGCAGCTGGAGCAGGGGACGCACGGGGCCGAGGTGGTCGGCATGATGTTCTTCGATGACAACACCTACATCCTGCGCGCGGGCGACCCCATGGGCGAGCGGCTGGCCAAGGTGGCGAAGGAGCAGGGCATCCTGCTCATGATGTGTGACCAGTGCGCGATCCAGCGCGGCCTCGCTGAGGGCACGCCGGGCACCGTCCCCTCGCCGGTCACCACTGTCGGCACGGTCGAGGGCGTGGCGGTCGGCTGCTTCCCCGACCTGTACGGCGCGCTGGCCGGCAGCCCACCGGATTACGTGATCACGCTGTAAGGGGAAACGACCCTCCGGGGAGCCCTTCGCCGACGGGAAGCCCTCACCCCCAGCCCCTCTCCCGATGTGCGGGAGAGGGGAGCCAGCTGGCAGCGTTGTGGTGGACAATCGGCGTCCCCACGACATATCTGACGCGATGTCTCGGGGGAAAGCCCCTCTCCCGCGCATCGGGAGAGGGGTTGGGGTGAGGGCTCCCCGATAGGGTGAGGGCTTGCCTCACACCACCCACGCTCACTGCGTTTGACTCACGACGGGCGCTGGAGCCCCTTCGCCATCGTTGAAAGGACCCACCCACGTCGATGGAGACGCCCTGGAGCCCTCGTCTCCGCCCGCTGACCATCGGGCTCCTCATCGTTGGCACCGCGTGGGCGTTCGAATCGCTGGCGGTCGCCACCATCCTGCCCGAAGCCTCGCTGGAACTGGGTGGTCTCAACCTGTACGGCTGGGCCTTCAGCGCCTTCCTGCTGGCCAACCTGCTGACCGTCTCCATCGCCGGCAGCGAGGTGGACCGAGTCGGGCCAGTGATCCCCTTCTCGCTGGGCATCCTGTTCTTCATCGCCGGGCTGCTCTGCGCCTCGTTTGCGCCCACCATGCCGGCGCTGGTAGCGGCGCGTGCCGTGCAGGGGATCGGCAGCGGGTTCCTCTCCGCTGTCTCCTTCGCCGTCATCGGCGGCGCCTTCCCGGACTCCGCGCGGCCGCGCATGTTGGCCCTGATGTCCACCGCGTGGGTGATTCCCGGCCTCGGTGGCCCGGCGGTGGCCGGCATCATCGGGGAGTTGGTCGGCTGGCGCTGGGTTTTCGCCGGGGTGATCCCCTTCCCCATCATCGCCGCCTTCATCGCTGGCCCGGCGCTGCGCCGCTTGCCGCCCGGTAAGGGCGGTAAGCCGGATACGCAACGCTTCCTCGGCTCCGCGGCGCTCGCCGCCGGGCTGGGCCTGCTGCTGGCCGGCCTGACGCAGGAGACGCTGCCGCTGCTGGCGCTGCTCAGCATCGTGGGCCTCGTGCTGCTCGGCTTCGCCCTGCCGCGTGTGCTGACCCCGGAGGCGTTGCGCGTCGTGCCCGGCGCGCCTGCCGCCGTGCTGACTATGATCCTGCTCAGCATTGGCTTCTTCGCCGTGGAGCCGTTCATCCCGCTGCTGCTGACGGAGCTGCGCGGCGGCAGCATCGCCTTCGGCGGCCTGCCGCTGACCGCCGCCGCCATGACGTGGACGACCGGCTCGTGGATTGTGGAGCGCAAGGCCGCCACCGCGAACCGGGGCGTGGTCGCCCGGATCGGGTTCCTGCTGCTGGCGGTGGGGGTGGGGCTGATCGCCGCCGTGGTGCAGCCGAGCGTGCCGCCGGTGGTCGCGTTGCTGGCGTGGGCGTTCGCGGGCCTCGGGATGGGCCTCGCCTTCACCTCGATGCAGCTGGTGACCATGGAGCAGTCGCCGCCGGAGACGCTGGGCCGCGCCACCTCCACCCTGCAACTGGTGCACACCGCTGCCATCGCGCTGGCGGCGGGCGTTGGCGGCGCGCTGGTAGCGAAGGTCTCGCCGCTCTCGCAGGCGCTACTGCTGCAGGACGCGCTGGCGGTGATTGCGCTCGCCCTCGGGTTCGTGGCAGCGGGCCGGCTGACGCCCTCGCGCGAAGAGCGGCCCAAGGCGGCGACGGCGCCGTAGCGCAACGCTGGCGCCACACCGCGCCGCCACCTACCACCCTGTCGTCCCGACCGCAGGAGGGACCGACCACCCCCAACTCCAAGGTCACGGCGCCAACTCTCCGATTGCCACTCCCCAACCTCGCTGCCACAGCGCAGGTTCTTCGCCCTCCACTGCCGGGCTGCCAGGGCTGGGCGGCGGCAATGACCAGAGCGGGGGGAGGCGGGGGGAGGCGCCGTGGCAACGAAATTGGGCGGTGGCACGCGGAGATCTGGCTTGCGGTGGCGAAGTTGGGGGTGGGCGGTCCCTCGTCTGCGGACTCGGGACGACATCGTGGTGGGGGGGTGAGGGGTGGTGGTGGAGGGCGGAGCGCTGGCGCCGTGGAGCCTATTGACGGGCGCCATACACTGGGAGGGTTGTCGCCTCGCTGGCTGGCCGCGCGTGCGGCTGCGGGGCGGCGTGTGTGCGCTAGCGGGCCGCGTGGCATGGCCCTGACGCGCCCGGCGAACGTTCGCGCGGAGTCCCGTGCATGCCCTCCTCCCGGTACCGGCCTCCCCGGCGCCCAGTCGATCCCAATGACGACGTCCCGAATGGCGATGACGGCGCCGCGTATTACGCAAACGATCTGACGACCGATGACGCGGCGGACGACCCGCCGCCTGCCTCGCCTTCCCGGCCCACCGCGTACCTACCATCCGGCGAGCCCGTCTCCCCCGATAGCGGCAAGCGCGAGAAGCGCGACAAGGACAAGCGGGTGCGTGCGCCGCGCCGCCATGGCCCGCGCGCGCAGGGCGACCTCGTGGGCAAGGAGGGCATGCAGGGCCGCCTGCCCGGCGACCGCTACGTTCGGGTGCACCGCGTCCAGACCGACGACTTCCAGCGCTCGGCGCCCGGCCACCTGATCGCCACCGAAGAGGCGCTGGAGGCGCGCGGCGCGGCGGGGCGCGCCTTCGGGCGGGTCAAGCGCACCCTGATCGGCGCGCCGCTGACCACGGCGGCGGCGGCCCACGAGCGCCTGACCAAGGTGAAGGCGCTGGCCGTCCTCTCCTCCGACGCGCTTTCCTCCGTCGCCTACGCCACCGAGGAAATCCTGCAGGTGCTGCTGCTGGCGGGCCTCGGCGCGCTCTCGCTCAGCCTGCCCATCGGCGCGGCCATCGTGGCGCTGCTGCTGATCGTGGGGGTGTCGTACCGGCAGACCATCAAGGCCTACCCGAACGGCGGCGGCTCCTACATCGTCGCCATCGACAACCTCGGCGTCATCCCGGCGCTCACTGCCGGTTCGGCGCTGCTGTTCGGCTACGTCGTCACCGTGGCGGTCAGCATCTCCGCCGGCGTGGCCGCGCTCAGCTCCGCTGTGCCCTCGTTACGGGATCACCGCGTCCTGCTCGGCCTCGGGTTCATCGTGCTGGTCAGCGTGCTGAACCTGCGCGGCATCCGGGAATCGGGCAGCATCTTCGCTGTGCCCACGTACCTCTTCCTCGTGGGCATCATGATCATGATCGCTATCGGCATGGTGCAGGCGGCCTCCCACGGCTTCGTGCCGCAGCCGCCGGTGCTCGGCCCGGACGAGATGACGCACGCCACAAGCGCCGTCGGCATCCTGCTAATCCTGACCGCGTTCAGCCGGGGGTGCGCCGCCCTGACCGGCGTGGAGGCGATCTCGGACGGCGTCCCTGCCTTCAAACCGCCGGAGTGGAAAAACGCCCGCGCCACCCTGACGTGGATGATCGCCATACTGGCCGTCACCTTCGCCGGCATCACCTTCCTCGCCAACCAGTTCGGCATCGTGCCGAAGGAGCAGGATTCCGCCGGCGGCTACGAGACGGTGGTCTCGCAGATCGCGCGCACCATCTTCGGCGGCAGCACCATCCCCTACTACTACATTCAGTTCGCCACGCTGGCGATCCTGATTCTCGCCGCCAACACGGCCTACTCGGACTTCCCGCGCCTCGCCTACTTCCTCGCGCGCGACCGTTTCCTGCCGAAGCAGTACACCTTTCGCGGCGACCGCCTCGCCTACTCGCGCGGCATCATCACCCTTGGCGCGCTGGCCTCGCTGATGCTGATCTGCTTCAACGCCGAGACCACGCGCATGATCCCGCTGTACGCCGTGGGCGTGTTCACCGCCTTCACGCTCTCGCAGGGCGGCATGGTGATGCGCTGGCTGCGCCTGCGCGAGCCGGGCTGGCGCATGGGCCTCGCCATCAACATCGTCGGGGTGATCACCACCGGACTGGTGGCCATCGTGGTCGGCTTCACCAACTTCACGCGCGGGGCGTGGGTGGTGCTGGTGCTGATCCCGCTGCTGATCATGGTCTTCCGCGCCATCAACCGCCACTACGCGAGCGCCGCCGGCGAACTGGCGGCGCAGACGCCGCTGAAGCCGGAGGATATCGAGCACACGGTGATCGTGCCGATCTCCGCCATCAACCGCGTGGCGCGACAAACGCTGGCCTACGCGCGCTCCATCTCGCCGAACGTGACCGCCGTGTTCATCACCGACGATGAGGCGGAGATCGAGGAGATGCGGACGAACTGGGAGCGCCTGAACAGCGAGGTGCCGCTGGTGATCATCGAATCGCCATACCGCAGCATCGTGGCGCCGCTGCTCTCGTACCTCGACGAGATCGAGCGCCAGCGCCCGGAGGACACCATCACGGTCGTCCTCCCGGAGTTCATCGCGCGCCACTGGTGGGAGCAGTTCCTGCACAACCAGACGGCCCTGCGCATCAAGGCCTCGCTGCTCTTCCGGCCCGGCATCGTGGTCACCAGCGTGCCGTACCACCTCGAACGCCGTCCGCCGCCAAGCGCAGCGCGGGAAGAGGCGGCGTAACGGGGCTTACCTCGCTTACTGCGCTTTCTTCGCACGCCCGCGCAGACAACTTGACCCCCAACTTGACCCCACCCCTGCCACCCGCAGAGGGGTCATCTTGGTCAAGTTGGTCAAGTTGTCAGTTTGCAGGACGCGGGCAACCACTCCCGGATCACTGGGAGTGAGTATGTATGTGTGTGTTCTGTCAGACCAGCCCCGCGCCTTGGTTGCTTCGGCAACTTGAGTAACTTGACCAAGATGACCCCCCCTGCGGGTGGCAGGGTTGTCATCCCGACAGTTTGCTTTTCCGGCCCGATTGGGCCGCTTTTCAAGCACTGGACTGGGCTCTCCGCCGTCCGATGTCGGCTTCCGAACCGATCATTTGCCCTGCCCTGCGGCCCATTGCTGGAGACGTTGGCTGGTGAAAACGGGAGACGAGGCGGCCGGTGCCGCCGGTGAATCCCCGGAAACGCAAACTGTCGGGATGACAAGGGTGGCAGGGGGAGGGGTCAACTTGGAGGTCAAGTTACCCGGCGCAGGCCATCAGGGGGAAGATGACCCCTCGCCCACCCCCCCAAAGGGGGTCGCCTTCGACACCTTCGACAGCTTCACCAACATCACCGCCACCAGCGGCTATGTGAATAATGATGATTCGTCACTTTATATCGCGACAGTCTGTCAGCGCACCAGCGCCGGCGGCGCTCCCCGGGCTGGTGGGGGCGAAGTCGTTGAAGATGTCGAAGATGACCCCCTTTTTGGCCCTGGGGATGGGGGTCATGTTCTCTCACAGGGTCCATCGACTCACGCACGCCGGCGCGATGCACCACGGAGTGCGCCATGCGTGTCGTCTCGACCGTATCGGAGAACGCTTGGTGCGAATTAGCGCTTGCGAGGCCCAATTGCCCCGAAACGCCCTCACCCCAACCCCTCTCCCGATGCG
>JASGGF010000273.1:0-7347 GCA_047605145.1 Thermomicrobiales bacterium
CGCATGGGTATCGAAACGGGACTTGATCTGGACCGGCTGATTTTCGCGGCGGAATCGCTGCCGGAGTTGAGCGACCTGTACCAGCAGACGCTGGGCGGTCTGCTGGCCTACGACAAGCAGAACAACGCCGGCCTCGTCAGCACGCTGGATGCCTTCTTCGCCGCCAACGGCAGCCCGAAGGAAGCCGCCGAGCGCCTTGGGGTCCACCGCAACACCGTGCTGTACCGGCTGGACCGCATCCGTGAAATCACCGGCTACGACCTCGACGACGCCGGGGTGCGCATGCGCCTGCATCTGGCGCTGCACATCCACATGGCGCTCGGCGAGAGTATGGGGACAGCCTGACACGGCCAGCCTGGCGGGACCGAGGCCCCCGTGGCCGGCAAAGATTGAACGCCTGACATAGGCAGACACGAATGGCGGCAGGATTTTTGCGCCGGCGCTGCTACCATTCCCGGTTGGGTTCTCGCCTCCCTGCCGCCGCGTGGCGTGGAATCCCTGCTTCCCTCTTTACGCGGCACACCGGGAGATAGCCCAACGCCATGGCAGCGTTGCGACCTTTGACCATCGCAGTTCTCATCAAGCAGGTTCCCGACATGAACGCGGCGCGCGTTGACCGCGCCTCTGGCACGGTGGTTGTCAGCACCCAGCTCGGCATCAGCTCCTATGACCGTTACGCCATCGAGGCCGCGCTGCGCCTGAAGGAAGCGGCCGGCGGTGGCGAGGTGATCGCCGTCGCGCTCGGCCCCGCCTCTGCGAAGGACGCGATCTCGCGCGCTCTGGCGATGGGGGCTGACCGGGGTATCCACCTCGAAAGCGCCGATGCCGGCGCCGCTGACACGTTGGCGGTGGCGACAGCGCTGGCCGGGGCCATCGCGCCGCTCGGCTGCGATCTGGTGCTGGCCGGGCAGGCCTCGGACGACTACGAATCGGGGCAGGTCGGCGCACAAGTTGCTGCGTTGGCCGGGTTGCCGGTCGTCTCCAACGTCGTCAACATCGCGCGCGAGGGCGACGAAGTCGTCGTCCAGCGCGATATGGAAGATGGCTACCAGACCGTGCGCGCCGCCTTCCCGCTGATGATTCTGGCTTCTACTGGCCTCGATGAGCCGCGCGTGCCCTCGGTGAAGGGGATCATGGGCGCGAAGAAGAAGCCGGTCGAGGTCAGCCCCGTGGCGCTCGCCACCGGGGAGCGCCTGACGTGGGAGACGCCCTACGTGCCCCCGAAGACCACCAGCGGCGTCATCGTGCAGGACCTGCCCGCCAGTGAGGCGGCGCAGCAACTGGTGGCGTGGCTGCAGGCGAACAAGCTGATCTGACGCTGATTCCGGCGCCGACGCGGGCCGCCCGCGAGCAACAGGAGCGTACACACATGTCATCTTCCGGAGGGGTGCTGGTCGTCGGCGAAGCCGCCGCGAACGGCGCGCTGCGCCCGGTTTCGTGGGAACTGCTGACCGTGGCCCGCTCATTGGCGGACGCGCTCGGAGGTTCGGTCACCGCCGTGATTGCGGGCGTCGATGCCGCCACGGCGGAGTCGTGGGGTTCGGGCGGGGCGGATCGCCTGCTGCTGGCGGAGGGCGACGGCCTTGCCGGGCTCCTGACCGGCCCCGCCGCCGCGATGGTGGCGCAGGCCGCCGATGCCGCGCAGCCGGCGGTGATCCTCGCGCCCGGCACCACGGCCGGCCGCGACTACGCCCCTGTGCTGGCGGCGCGGCTGGGCGCGGGGTTGGCCGCCGATTGCATTGAGATCGCTGCAGAGGGCGGCGCCGTTTCGGCGCTGCGCCCGGTCCTCGGTGGCCGCGCCGTCTCTCGCGTCCACTTCACGGCCGGGAAGCCTGCCGTCGCGACGATCCGTCCGGGCAGTTACGCCCGCGCCGCCGCTGGCGCCACGAGCCCGGCGGTAGAGCCGCTGGCCGTGACGCTTTCCCCGGAGGACCAACGAGTGACGCTGGTGAGCACCGAAGCCAAGGGCGGCGAAGGCTCGCGCCTCGATTCCGCTGAGGTCGTAGTGGCTGGGGGCCGTGGCCTGAAAGAGCCGGACAAGTTCGCGCTGGTGGAGCAACTGGCGGCGGCGTTTGGCGGCGCGGTCGGCGCCACCCGCGCGGTAGTGGACATGGGCTGGCGCCCCCACAACGAACAGATCGGCCAGACTGGCCGCACCGTCTCCCCGAAGCTGTACATCGCGGTCGGCGTCAGCGGCGCGGTGCAGCACAACGTCGGCATGCAGGGTTCCGACTACATCGTGGCCATCAACCGTGACCCCGATGCCCCCATCTTCAAGTTGGCCTCGTTTGGCATCGTGGGCGACCTGTTCGAGGTCACCCCCGCCGTGACTGCAGAAGTCAATCGTGTGAAAGCGTGAGTTAAATGCCCAATTCCGCGCAGCAGGTTCCGGAACATCGCGAGTTGTGGAAGCTCCCGGATACCCCCGGTGAGCGCTTCATGTTCGGCCTGAAGTGCATGTTCACCCGGCGGTGCCCGTACTGCGGCAGCAAGGGCATTTTCCAGAACTACTTCATGCTGTACGACAACTGCCCGACCTGCGGCGTGGCGTTCGAGCGCGAGGATGGCTACTTCCTCGGCGCGTACGCCTTCAACCTGATCTTCGCGGAGTTCCTCGGCCTTGGCCTTGCGCTGGTGCTGATCTTCATGACCCCGCTGCGCGACGCCGAATTCATGCTGCAGTGGCTGGTAATCGTCGGTTTGGCGCTGCTCTTCCCGCTCGTCCTGTTCCCGTACTCGCGCGGCGTCTGGATGGCAATGGACCTCGCGTTCCACCCGCCGGACAACGCCTCCGAGCGCCAGTTGCGCGGCAACCTGACCCGCTACGACGACTCGGTGCGGCGGGCGTAGGGGCGTTCGCCGCAGTGGACCCGGCCGGGTCCGCTAACGGCATCCGGACGCTGCCTGTCTACTGCGAAACGTCGCCGCTCACCACAAGTGACGTACGCGCCATGAAGGCAGTTGGCTCAGCAAAGATATAGGCGGGATCGGATGGCGTGAATGCTGCCTGGAATCGTAGCGCGTCCTGCGGTTCCATGAACGGAAGCAGTCGCGTTGCCAATGGCCCGAGAAACCAGCGGCAGATTTCCGCCTCCCGGGCTGCCGAAAGCGGGTTTTGATCTACTTCCACAACTGCCCGCACGGTCACGTTGGCGAAGCCCGCGACATTGAGCAAGCGGGGCAACTTCCGGGCGATGTACGGATCGAACGGGCCGAGATTGAGCCCGGCGTGGTTCGCGGCGGCGGCGCGCAACGCCGCGTCCAAAATCGGTGTTTCCAGCTCCGGCGCCCAGGGCAACACGGGAAACGAGCCGGTCAAATCCGCATCCTGAATGACGAGCCGCCCTGCGGGGCGCAGCACCCGGCGGAGTTCAGCCAACGTCCCGGGGACGTCCGCCAGATGATGAAAAACAGCGGCGGACCACGCCAGATCGAAGGCGTCTGCTGGAAACGGGATACGCTCCAGCGCACCCTCCGCGAGACGAACCTGGTCCATGGCGATCAAGTCGGCGACCTCTGTTGCCGCCAGCGCCAGCGCATCGGGATCAGCGTCGAGGCCGGTTACCTGACCGTGGAGCCCGGCCGCTGCGGCAAGGCGTCGTAAGTGACCGCCGGCGCCGCAGCCTGCGTCAAGAACCTGATTTCCGGGCCGTATCTGTTCGAGAACGGAGTCCAGAGCGTCGGAGGGACAGGGGCGCGCAGAAACTGCGTCCACGTGCGGCGAGTGTTCAGCCAAGGCTGTGAACCGCTGTGGCGACGGTGTCCAGCGATTCCGCAACGCCGGGAAAGCTGAAGACCACGTCCTGTTGCCACGGTACGGCGTGGCCGCTGGCAACCGCCGGCATCTGCCCAAGGGTCGGATGCGCGACGATCTCGTCGAACGGCATGGCGCCATCGCCTGTTGCGTAGAAAAAGAGGTCTGCCTCATAGGCGCCGATCTCTTCATAGCTCACGCCGACCCAGCTCTCAGAGTCGTCATCGGTGTCTGGAAGAACGCGGAGACCGAGATCACGGAAGAGCTGGACATCTGCGGTGGTATTTGGATTCGCCAGGTACACCTGATCTGGTTCGGGAAACGCGAAGAGGGCCGAGGCGGGCGTTGTGGTGACGGCCATGCGCAGTCGCTCATTTGCGGCGTCGTAATTGGCGCGTTGCGCCTCCAGACCGGGGGTCGCCAGGTCGGCGCCGAGGGCTACTGCCAACTCGGCGAAGCGTTGCACGAGGATATCGGCACGCTGAAGGCCGGAAATGGCGATGACCGGTGCAATCTCGGAGACCAGCGATGCGGCGCCGGGATCGATCCCCCAGAGCTGGGAAGGATCATCAGGCTGGAACGTCACCGTGATGATGAGATCGGGCGCGAGGGCGAGCGCCTTCTCGGCATCGAGCGTGTTCGGCTCGCCGTTGAGCAGGGCGACTGCCGTGGGGTCGATGCGGCCACCAGCCCTGGTCAGGGAGCCATCAGCATTGATGTTCCACCCGAAGATCCCCTCGACATGAATGCCGAAGTCCCAGAGTGGCGCAGCAGCAAAGACGCCCGCGATCACGTGAGAAGGCGGCGCCGGCAAGACGACTTCGACACCGCGGTCATCGAGAAAATGCCAGGCTGCTACGGGCGTCGCGGCGCCGGCGACGGCCTTCCCCGAGGGCCCTCCAAGCAGCGCAGCAGGCAACCCGCTTGCCGCGCCTGCGAGGAAGGACCGGCGAGACACGGTTCTGCAATCCGACCATCGATCTGGTGATTTCATGCCTGGAACGCCCTCTCGCTGACAGTAACTGCTGCTGAACATCTCCCGATTCGGGAGTGGCCGGCAGTCCAAGCTGCGAACAGCGCACTGCGCATTCGCGGGCAAGGCTTCTGCCAGCCAGTTATTGATACTATATCTCAATAACTGGCTGGCGAATGGTTGCGGGCTCGCGCCCTGCAGGCGGACAGTCCTGCAGGTGCTGGGCAATGCGCCTGGGCGCGGCGATTGGTAGATGCTCCGGCTCGTCAGGCTGTGGAAGGTCCGGGAGGTCGAAGGCCCTGCTTGGCTCTAGCCAGCGGTAGCAGCTTCATCTCCACGTCGTCCATGATCGCCATGATGCCCAGAATATCGAGCGCGTTCCACGTCCCCGAACTGACGAAGACCACGCGGCCCTCCTGCACCGGCGTCAAAGATTGCCAGAGCGGGCCGGCCAGAAGGGTCTCCGGAGTGAACGTGGCGGTGTCATCCACGTACAGGACGACGGCCCACGCCTCATTCAGGACGTCGAGGCGCTCCGGGCTCAGGTCAAGGACGATCTCCGTCGGGTCCTGCTGGCCCGCAGGCTGCGGAATGCCCAGGGCCTGAAGGACGATGCTCTCGGCGGTTCCCACCTTGATCACCAGGCTGCCATCGTCGGAGACCCGGACCACGGTGACCGGCTTCTCATCGAACCCGGTCGCGATCACCTGCTGCCGCAGCTCCGCCACGCGGTGATCGAACTCCGCCAAAACCTCGGCGGCGCGCTCCTCCAGATTCAGGGCGGTCGCCACCTCGATCAGGTTCTGCTTGACCTGCTCCTCGTACATGAAGTCTGCGGCGTACGCATAGGTCGCCGGCACAACCTGCTTGTAGCGTTCCACGTTCTCGAGGTTCCAGGCTTCTCCGTTCGAGCCCCACATGGCGATGATCAGGTCGGGGTTCAGGCTCAGGGTCTTCTCCAGATCGAGCGTGCCAGTCCCGGCCTCCCGGATGTCCAGCACGTCCTTGACGTCGTTGGCGAGAAACGTGGGGAACGAATAGGGGTTGAAGGTGGCGGCAATCGGCGTCATGCCGAGCGCCATCATGTTGCCGAGCGTCGTGTTCCCCTCGACGATCACGCGTTGCGGGTGCGCCGGCACGAGGACCGGGCCGAGGAGGTCATGCACTTCTCGCAACGCCTCCGGCGACGCGTCCTGCCCCCGGACGATGCCCGGCGCTCCGGCCAGCAACGCGGCGCCCGCCCCGCCGATCACGATGCGGCGACGGGTGATGGCGGCGATCAGGCGCTCCATCTCGGCAGCGGTCAGGCGGTCATCAGCAACGGGGCGCAGCTGTGTGGGAATCATGGTGTGGCTCCTGCGTGGTGGTAAAGCAGCAATGCGTCCGGGTGGCAGAGTTAGGCGCCATGGCCCAGCGGCAGCAGGTGCTGCTCGATGTCGTCCATGATCGCCATCGCGCCCGGAATCTCAATGCTGTTCCAGATGCCCGAATTCACGAAGATGACGCGGTCTTCCTGCACGGCCGTGACGGACTGCCATAGAGGGCTGCTCAGGATCTGTTCCTGCGTGACCGTGGAGTTGTCATCGACATACACCACCACCGCGTAGGCGTCGTTCAGGATATCCAGCCGCTCCGGGCTGACGTCGATCGAGAAGAGGGTCGGGTCCTGCTGACCCTCCGGCTGCGGAATGCCAATAGCGCGGAAGATGATGCTCTCGCTGGTGCCGATCCGAATCGAATACCCGCCGTCGTTGAAAACTCGCAGTACGGTGACCGGCTTGTCGGCGAAGCCAGCATCCTGCACGGCCTGCCGCAACGCCGAAACGCGCGCGTCGTACGCCGCCAGCACCCCGGCGGCGTTCTCCTCCAGATTTAGCGCGGTTGCGACGTCGAGCAGGTTCTGCTTGAGGTCTTCCTCGTAGACATAGTTCTGTTCGTAGGCGAACGTTGCCGGCACGGCTTGCCGGTAGCGCTCCACGTTCTCCAGATTCCAGCCCGTGCCGCCCGCTCCCCAGACGGCGATGACGAGATCGGGTTCCAGCGCCAGCATCCGCTCGATGTCGATGCCGCCCGCCGATTCGTCATACACATCCTCCACGCCGTCGATCTTCCCGGCGAGAAAGGCCGGGAGCGAGTTCTGGTTCATCGTGGCGGCCAGCGGCTTGGCCCCCAGCGCAATCATGTTGCCCAGCGTGGAGTTCCCCTCCACAACGACCCGCTGCGGGTGGTCAGGCAGTGTCACCGGCCCCAGCATGTCGGTCACCACGCGCGTCGCGGTGGGCGTCGCCGCCTGCCCGTGCGCGGCGCCCGGCGCTGCCGCCAGCAGCGCCGCGCCCGCTCCGCTGGCGATGAAGTAGCGGCGGGTGATCGTGGCCCCACGGCGACGCTCTGAATTCGGCGTCTGCGGTGACAAGGTTTCTGGAAGTTCGAGAACCTGCGGCATCGAGACGTGTTCTCCCTGATTCGGACAAATCGCAGCACTGGCGCACGCGCCAGCAGGTTATATCCTACTGGTTTGGTCGGATATCGTCTCGAAGGGATTCCCCAGGGCTGGTCAGCTCGCGGTCAGGCCCGGCGCGGGCCGCGCGTGAGGTCGCCGGCCACGACGCGGCGGGGCGTT
>JASGGF010000274.1:0-7342 GCA_047605145.1 Thermomicrobiales bacterium
GACCGCCAATCAGGCGGGTTATGCCAGCTTTACGGTGGCCTCGCCGGTGGCGCAGGGGACGCAACCGGACGGCTCGTGGGTCTTCACCGATGACCGGGGGATCACGGTCACGCTGCCCACGGCGCCGACGCGCATCGTGTCGTCCATTGAGGCGGGCTCGGCGCTGAAAGACTACGGCATCGAGGTGTTGGGCGTGGTCAGCCAGATCGAGGATGGCGCGGGAAACCGCCTGCCAGAAGCTGGCGACCTCGATGCCAAGGCGCTGGCCTACCTCGGCGAGTGGGACAGCTTCGACATTGAGGCGGCGCTGGGGTTGGATGCCGAGCTGTACGTTGATGTCACCTTCTGGCCGGAGGAGCCGGGCGCGCTCTACAACATGTCCGACGAGATGGTGGCGATGCTGGAGCAGCAGATCCCGACGCTGGCTATCTCGACCGGCGGCGGCGTGCCGGTATCGCAGCCGCTGGCGCGCTTCCGCGAATTGGCGGCCGCGCTGGGCGCGGATGTCGATGCCCCGGCCGTGACGGAGGCGGTGGCGGCGTTCGACGTGGCCACGGAGGCGGCGCGCGAGACGTTCGCGGAGCAGGCTGACATCGTGTCCGCTTTCGTTTGGGTGGGGCCGGGCGAGTTCACGCTCTGGGACCCGAACGAGTTCGCGGACCTCATTTACTACCAGAGCCTCGGCCTGAATGCGGTGCAGATCACCCCGAACTCCGGGTACACGGAAACGCTGAGTCTGGAGGAAGCGCACCGGTACGCCTTCGATGCGTTCTTCCACCTGCTGCCCGGCGGCGGCGAGCCCGGCGAGGGGCTGGCGGAGTACCCGACCGTCGCCACGCTGCCTTCGGTGCAGGCGGGGCAGGTTTACCGCTGGCAGCGGAACTACGCGCCCTCGTACCGGCAGTTCGTCCCGATCTTCGAGGCGTTCATCGCGGATATCGCGCAGGCGGACAAGGTCTCCTAGACGCGGCGCCCGGCAGCGGCATGGCGGACAATAGCGGCAGCGCGGCGCCGTGGGCGCGCCAACGGAATACCCGAGCCGGAAAGGTCCACCATGCCCCTTGCCATCGATCACATCGTCATTGCCGTGCGCGATCTGGCGCAGGCCTCCGCGGACTACACCACCGCCGGGTTCACGGTCACCCCCGGTGGCTGGCACACCGGCGGCGCCACGCACAACTCGCTGATCTCCTTCGTTGATGGCGCCTACTTCGAGCTGATCGCCTTCGCCGAGCCGGATCAGGAACAGCCGCACAAGTGGTGGCCGCGCTTCGCGAAGGGCGAGGGCACAGTCGATTTCGCCATGCTGTCGCCCGATCTGAGCGCGGAGGCGGTGCGGCTGCGCGCGGCGGGCCTGACCGCCGAGGGCCCCACCGAAGGCGGCCGCGAGCGCCCGGACGGCGAGGTGCTGGCGTGGCGCTCCCTGACGCTGGGGACGGGAATCCCGTTGCCCTTCGTGATCGAGGATGTCACCGCGCGCGAGCTGCGGGTGCCGCCGCCGCCAGCCACCGAGCACGGCCTCGGCGTGACCGGCATCTCCGGCCTCGTGATGCTGGTCCCCGATCTGGAGACGGCCAGCGCCGCCTACACCGCGCTGCTGGGCGTGGCCGGGGAAGACGTGGAGCCCTCCATCGCCGGCGTCCACGCGGTGCGCCGCTTCCGCTTCGGCGAGCAGTGGATCGATCTCGCGGAGCCGGAGGGCATCGCGAAGGCGCTCTGGCGGCACATCGAAGACCACGTGGCCGGGCCGTACGAGATCATCCTTGCCACCGCAACGCCGGGCCACGCGCCGGTCTCGCCGGACCTGGCGCACGGCGCTCACATCCGCTTCGATTCCCCGGAGGAGCGAGCATTGCAGGAGCGTTGATCCCCGCTACTACCCGTAGGGTCTCGAGCGACGTCGAAAATCCCTCACCCCCAGCCCCTCTCCCGATGCGCGGGAGAGGGGAGCCGATTAGCAGCATCGTGGCGTGTGTCCGGCATAATCATGACGAATATGGCGCAACTGCCCGTGGCAAAAGCCCCTCTCCCGCGCATCGGGAGAGGGGTTGGGGTGAGGGCTCTTCCGGGGCAATTGAACGTCGCAAGAGCCTATTCGCAGCAAGCGTGAGAGACCTCGTTGCCCGGCGCTGGTGGACGAGGCCGTACGGCTTCACTCAAGACCCGACGTGGGCGCTGGACTGCTGGCGATTTCGCCGGCCGCTGAAACAGGAGAAACGGTTTGAGCAACCTGCGCGAATATCTGGTTCAGAAGCGGCAAGCCCTGCTGGCGAAGCGGGAGAAGGCGGCGGCGCAAGCACCCGACCCCTTGCAGATCGCGGCGACAGTGACGGCGGAGGGGCGCAGCGGCATCCGCCGCATCCGCATTCGTGATTACCAGATCATCACCGACAGCCCGGCCGATTTCGCCGGGTACGGTCTCGGCCCGACCGCGCCGGAGCTGCAGCTCGGGGTGCTGGGGAGTTGCCTGACGCACTCGTTCCTGATTCAGGCCGCCGACCAGCAGGTGCCCATCGACGCGCTGACCGTAGAGGTCAACGCCGAGATCGACGCCCGCGCCGGGCAGCCGGGCTACCCGGAGATCACGGTCCACCCGCGCCAGATCCGCTACACCCTTCGCGTCGACTCTCCCGCCCCTGCGGAGCAGATCGCGGCGCTGCAGGCGGCGATGGAAACGGCCTGCCCGATCCTGAGCTTGCTGAAGAACCCGCACGACATCAGCGGATCGGTGGAGCTGGCGGCTTCCGCGTAGCGCCTGCTGGCTGGACACGTTCCTGCATAGCCCTCCTGCAAAGGAGGGCCATGCGCCATGAACCGGATTCTGCGGGGAGCCATAGCTGGCGCGGCCGGCACGGTCGCGCTCGATCTCGTGACCTACGGCGACATGCTGCTGCGCGGCCGCGCCGCCAGCGATGTCCCGGCCGAAGTGGCTGGCGTGCTGGCGGATCACCTTGGCATCGAGGCGCTGGCGGCCAGCACCGAGGGCGAGGCGGCGGACAACCGGCGGCAGGCGGCGGGCGCGCTGCTGGGCTACAAGACCGGGGTAGGGATGGGCGTGCTGTACGGTCTGCTGGACGCCGCCCCCGGTTCAACGCCGGCGCCCCTCGCGGGCGTCACGCTCGGCCTCGGCGCCATGGCGGCCAGCGATCTGCCCATCGCGCTCACCGGCGTCTCCGACCCGGCCACGTGGACCGCCGCCGATTGGCTGAGCGACCTGATCCCGCATCTGGTGTACGGGCTGGTCGTGGTGGCGGTGTACGACGCGATTGGCGGGGATGGGGAGTAAGGGCCGCGCCTTGCGCCAGCCTGCGTCGCCACATACCCGGTCCGAGAGTTGCGGCTGCGTCCCGGCTGGTTGCGCCGGTCACGTGTGGACAGGGGTGGCAGGGACACAGATGAAATGTTCCTCTCCCAATGTGGGAGAGGAACTGGCGCAACTGCCATCAACTGGGGATGGGCGCCGTGGCCCGCGCGGCTACTTGGCGGTGATGTACCCCCACATGCCGGCCGCTTCGTGGCCGGGGATGTCGCAGAAGAAGTAGTACTTGCCGGCCGGGGCCTTCAACTTGACCTCCTCGGTCTTGCCGGGGTCGATGGCGACGTGGATCTTGTCGAACGGCAAGTTGTCATTCTTCTTCTCGTTAATGACGAACGTGTGCTGCGTCACCCCATGATTCGGCAGCTTGATCGTGGTCTCCGTGTCGGCCTTGATCGTGACCTCCTTAGGGTCAAAGTAGATGTCGTAGGCGCCGATCTCGACCTCATTTCCCCCGGCTACCGGGCTGGCGCTGGGACTTGCTTCCGGACTGGCGCTAGGGCTGGCCGTGGGGCTCGATTCCTGGGCCTCGGTCAGGCGGGGGATGAACACGGCCATCGCCGGGGCGACGAGCGCAGCTGCCAGGGCAAGGGAGACCTGACGGCGATCAAACATGGAACGCATTCTGGTTTACCTTCTGTGTTGGGTGATTCCGGGGAAAACGTGTTGAACACGCAACAGGGGGAGCGCCCGACGCGCTCCCCCTGCTGAGTCGCCTCAGGACTCGGAGATGATCTTGTCCGGGTCCTTCACGTAGTGGTTCACGATGCCCTCGCTGGCGAGATAGGCAAGGGCGCCCACCGTGCCGGTCGGGTTCATGCCGGGGTTCTGCGGGAACTGCGAGGCCCCCACGACAAACACGTTCGGCGTGTCCCAGACCTGCCCGTACTTGGACACCACCGAGGTGTCGGGGCCGGTCCCCATGATGGCGCCGCCGGTCGTGTGTGTGCTCTGGTACGGCGCGATGGAGTAGGGCGTCAGCTCCTTCTGGGTCACGATGTTCGTGGCGCCCATCTTCGCCAGGATCTCCGCCATCTTCGGCGAGAGGTAGCGGATCAGGTTGTAGTCGTTCTGGTGCCAGTCGAAGGTCAGGCGCAAGAGCGGGAAGCCGAAGCGATCCCGGTACGTCGGGTCGAGATCGACGAACTGGTCATCGTACGGCAGGCTCTCGCCCTGAATGCCAATACTGCCGACGCTGTCCCAGTTCTTACGCAGCGCGTCCTTCCAGCTCTGGCCCCAGGTCTTGCCGTCGTCGCCGGTGACCGTGCCGACGCTGCCGACCGGGTTGCGTTCGCCGCTACCGGAGCTGATGGAGCCGCCGCCAATGAAGTCCAGATCCTTATGGTCGAAGTTGTCGGCGTTGAAATCGTGGATCAGCGCCGCCATGGCCCCGTTGCCCATGAACTGGTTCAGCCGCTCGCCATCGAAGAGGCCGGAGGAGCCGCCGCCGCCGAGCTGGTAGGTGTAGTTCTTGCCGACCAGCGCCCGATCATTGCCGATGCCATCGGCGTGCTGGGCGGAGCGGGACATCAGCAGCAGGCGGACATTCATCAATTGGAAGGCGGAGACGATGACGATATCCGCTTCCTGGAACTGGCTGCGCCCGGCGGCGTCGATGTACGAGACGCCCGTCGCCTTGCCGGAGTTGTCCGTCTCGATCTGGTAGACGTAGCTGTTAGGCCGAATCTCGTACTTGCCGGTGGCCAGCGCCGCCGGCATGTGCACCACCAGCGAGTTGCCCTTCGCCGCCACCTCGCACCCGTAGCGGGTGCAGAAGCCGCAGTAGAGGCAGGCGCCGCGCAGGTTGCCGGCCAGATCCGGGTATGAGTCGGAGAGGATGGCGGCTGGCTGCGGGAAGGGGTGGTAGCCCATCTCCTTGGTGGCGTCGGTGAACTTGCCGGCCAGGATCGACTTGGTCAGCGACTTGAGCGGGTACTCCCGCGAGCGCGGCCCCTCGAAGACGTTGCCGCCCTCGATCTTCTCGCCCTTGATGTTGCCGGCGGTGCCGGAAACCCCGACGTCGTACTCCCACTTGTCGTAGTACGGCTCCATCTCATCGTAAGTCACGCCCCAGTCCTGAATGCGGTTGCCGGCGGGAAGCTTGCTCTCGCCGTACCGCTCGATGTGATGGCTGCGGTATTCGAAGTCAGAGGGGTAAAAGCGCCAGTTCTGGGTGGCCCAGTGCACCGCCGCGCCGCCGACACCCTGATGCGGGTTGAAGGAGCCGTACTGCCGCATCGGCAGGGCGCGCTCCTTGGGGGACGGGCGCCAGGTCCACGTCTCGCGGGAGAGATCGACCATCAGTTCGCGGCGCTGGTTGTAACGCAACTCGTCGTGGTCGTGGGTGAAGTCCTGCTCGGTGGTGAGCCAGGGGCCCTGCTCCAGCGAGACGACTTCCAGCCCGGCCTTCGTCAGTTCGTAGGCCATGATGCCAGCCACCAGGCCCGCGCCCACGGTGACGACATCGACTTTCTTGTTCTGTGCCATGTTCGTGGGTCTCCTAGTGGCCTTCGTTCTCCAGCAGCTGGGCAAGGCTCTGCGGAGCCTTCGTGAATTTCGCATCGAGGATGTTGTCCGGCGTGTAGATACGCTGGGCGCCGGGGTAGCCGATCAGCTCCCAGCCCACCAGGCCCTGGTTCCCGCCGTACATCGGGTCGCCGAAAAAGCCCTCGATGGTGTCATTGCGCAGTTGGGTGAAGAAGCCCTTGCCGCTCGGCCCGTCGAAGCCGGTCGCCTTGTCCTCCTGCATCTCGCCGAGGATGGCGTCCTGCTCATCGGCGGTGAGATCCACGAAGTCCTTCTCGTGCTTGCCCTGGGCGTAGGCGTCGATAGCCGCCAGGCCGCGCCGGTAGGCCTCCTGTGGCGAGAGGATCGACTGGTAGCCGTAGCGGGACAGTTGGTCACCAGCGACGGTCACGCTGTCATAGATGGCGCGGGCGCTGGCCGCTTCCACCGGGACCGGCTCTTCGTTCACCACCGGGAAGGGCCCCTGGGTGTACGTCTTCAGCGTGTACCCGAGGTTCGCGCCGCCCAGCCCACGGTCGATGTAGAACACCACGCCCGCTTCGTGGGCTCCCGGATCGCTTTCATCGCCCGGCATGATGCGGGAGACGATGGCGTCGACAGTAGCGGCTTCATGCGGGTTGAAGAAGGCGGCGGGCCGGTTGGCGTCCGCCGGCTGCATGTCGTCCGCCATGGGGGTGGCGTCTTGCGCTGCCGCCGGGTGAATCGCCGCCGCGCTGATCGTGGCGAGCCCGGTTGAGGCCAGCGTCACGCTGGAAACCGACAGGAAGCCACGACGGGAGAAACGGGGGTGTTTTTCAGGGTTCTGCTGGGTCTCCTCGGGGTTTTCCGGGTGGACCGTGCTCATGGAATCAACTCTCCTGAATCCGGAACGTGCGTTTCATTGAACGTTCGCGGGTTGCTCAGGGCGACATGGTCTTTCCGCTTTCTAGCAGTGAGCCTCCTCGTCGGGGATCCTCTCCGGCGCTTCTGTAGCGCACGCATACTCTGGGCCAGCGTTTACACAATCGGCCGGTTTGGGGCGGTGGCCGTTCCAGATTTCCGACAATGCGGGCCGATGTCCTCACGCGGGCGCGGATTCAGCCTCTGGCGGTGGCAAGGGGTGGGATACTTCCACCAGACGATCGCGTTCCCGTCAGCGTTGATGGGTGATTTGCAACGAAAGCGAGGCTCCTGTGGCCACTGATCCCGTTCGCCGCATCCGCGCCACCGAACAAACCGATCCCACTGTCCCCGACCTGAAGGCCGCGCTCTCCCGGTTGGCCGCGCTGGAGCCATCCCCGACGGACACCCTGCTGACGGTCAGCTTCGACTGGTCGGTCGACGGCTCGGAGCCGGGCCGCCTGCCCGCGCCGGCGCCGAAGCGCTCGCAGGAGCGCGCCATGCGCGGCGAGCAGGGAGCGCCGCGCCGCCCCGGCTGGCAGCAGGCGCAGCGGGAGCTGGAAGCGTTGGTGGCGAGCCACGGCCCGCGCGGCGCCATCTACGACGCGCTGGCGGCGGACG